>NZ_JBDWVM010000273.1:0-10819 GCF_039984035.1 Planktotalea sp.
CACGCGCTGCCGCATCTATGCGCCCGTTGGCGCGCACCGTGATTTGCTGGCTTATCTCGTGCGCCGTTTGCTCGAAAACGGGGCCAACAGTTCCTTCGTCAATCAGATTGTTGATGAGGATGTGACGCCAGAAGAGATCGCCGTAGACCCCTTCATTGCGGCTGAGGACGCCGTATCTTGGGTCGCGCCTGCGGCTGATCTTTTCGCGCCTGAGCGGCCAAACTCAACCGGATTTGATCTGAGCTATGAGCCGCATCTGGAGCAAATTTATGCAGCGCGCGCTCCCTTTGCCGCGCATCAATGGTCGGCGACTTCGCGGCTTGCACGTGAGGCCACATCAGGCCCAGAGATGCTAATTCATAATCCAGCTAAACCAGATGACTTGGTGGGCACAGCGCAACTCGCAAGCCCAGAGCAAATCAGCGCCGCACTCGAAGCCGCCGCGCCTTGGGCCGCCAGCGCCGAAGAACGCGCTCGCGTTCTGAACGCGACTGCCGATCTCTTTGAAGCGCATTTTGGCGAAATATTCGCGCTGCTGGCGCGTGAAGCAGGCAAAACGCTCAATGATTGCGTGGGTGAGCTGCGCGAAGCGGTGGATTTCTTGCGCTATTATGCGAGCCGCGCGAATGACGAAGTGCCGATTGGCACGTTCAGCTGCATTTCACCTTGGAATTTCCCGCTCGCGATTTTCACCGGCCAAATCAGCGCCGCGCTCGCGGCGGGCAATGCGGTGCTTGCAAAACCCTCTGAACAAACCCCTCTGATCGCAGCCCTCGCAACGCGCCTAATGCATGAGGCAGGCGTGCCGCGCAGCGCATTGCAATTGGTGCTTGGTGCTGGGGACGTCGGCGCTGCATTAACATCGGATGCGCGCATTGGCGGCGTGGCTTTCACCGGCTCGACCGAAACCGCACAGATCATCCGCGCCTCCATGGCAAAACACCTCGCGCCTGACGCGCCGCTGCTGGCTGAAACGGGCGGGTTGAACGCCATGATTGTCGACAGCACGGCCTTGCCAGAGCAGGCCGTCACCGCAATCATCGAAAGTGCCTTCCAAAGCGCAGGGCAACGCTGCTCTGCTTTGCGCTGTCTCTACGTGCAAGAGGATGTCGCAGATAGCCTGCAAACCATGCTCATCGGCGCGATGCGGGAACTTACGGTGGCGAACCCATGGGATTTGTCCTGTGACATTGGACCGCTCATCGACGCAAAAGCGCAGGCGCAGATTTCGGACTATGTCAGCGTCGCGCAACAGCAAGGCCGCGTGCTCTTCCAGCTCGATACGCCAGAGCAAGGATATTTCATGGCGCCAACCTTGATTGCCCTCAACAGCATCGCTGAACTGGAACGCGAGGTCTTTGGCCCGATCCTGCACATCGTCCGTTTCAAGGCGCAGGAATTTGATCAGATCATCGATGATATCAATGCCACGGGATATGGTCTGACCTTCGGTCTGCAAACCCGCATTGATGATCGCGTGCAACATGTGTCTGAACGGATTCAGGCTGGGAACCTCTACGTTAACCGCAACCAGATCGGTGCCATCGTTGGCTCGCAACCTTTTGGCGGGGCGGGGCTTTCTGGCACTGGCCCCAAGGCCGGTGGCCCGCTCTACCTGTCGCGGTTCCGCAAAATCGAGGCGCGCGCAGCGACGGGTACGTTTGAAAACGAAATGCTCATCGCTGACCTGAAACATGCGATTAAGACGACTGCACACGCGCCGCAACGCGCCAGCGAGGTCTTGCCCGGTCCAACGGGGGAGTTGAACCAACTCTCCCAACACGCGCGCGCACCTTTCTTGTGCATGGGGCCGGGGAAAGAGGCGGCAGAAGGGCAGGCAAAATCAGTCCGCGCCCTAGGGGGCCGTGCAGTCGTCGCCACAGGCACAATCGACGCCGCGCAGTTGAGCACGCTAAAGGGGATTAGCGGTGTCCTCTACTGGGGCGCGCCCACAGAGGCCCGCGCCATCGCCACAGCCCTCAGCGCGCGCGACGGTGCGATCCTTCCCTTGATCACAGGCATGCCAAATGCGGGCTATGTCCTTGAGGAAAAACATCTCTGCGTTGATACGACTGCGGCGGGGGGCAACGCGGCATTGCTTGCCCAAAGCGCGCCAGCGCCCAAATAGACGCCTGTCACACGCTCTGGGCCGCGACACTCGCGGCCCAGCAGGGCGCGTCTTGCATGAACTCATGCATCGCATTGCGCACGATAGGGTCATCGTCCAAGCATTGGGCGTTGATTGGAAAGGACGTGTCCGTCGACATGGGTTCCCCCAAGGATGTGCCGCAGACGCTGCAAAAGGAGCGGCTGTACTTAAAGGGCGCGATCGGCTCATAGGTCTTTATCTGTGCGGCACCGCTCAGCAGCGTAAATTGCGCGCGTTCAATGAAGACAATCGTTGAAGTGCCAAGCTTGCGACATCTCGAACAATGGCAGGTGCTCATGCTGCTGGGCGCGCCACTGATTGTGAAAGTCACACCTCCGCAGACACAGCTTCCTTTGATTTTCATGGGGTTCTCCTAAAATAGATGCAAGTGTCATCGCTATAGCGCGCCGATGCTGACAGGGTGCTGTCAGCATGTTGCCTCTAAAGAGATGCAATGCAGGAGGATGTGAAAATGCGCCGCGCTGACAGGTTGTTTGACATTATCGAAATACTCAGAGCCGCGCGAAGCCCGCTCTCAGCGGCGCGCATTGCCGAGGAATTGGACGTTGTTGCACGTACAATCTATCGCGACATCGCAACGCTCATTGCGCAGCGCGTGCCCATCCGGGGCGAGGCGGGCGTCGGCTATGTTCTGGAGCCGGGATTTCACATGCCGCCGCTGATGTTAACCCCAGAAGAAATCGATGCCGCCGTGCTCGGCGCTCAGTGGGTCCAATCGCGCGGTGAGCCTGAACTTGCGCGCGCCGCGGAAAAACTGATCGCGAAGATCGAAGCGGTGTCACCGGCGCGGGTTCAGAGCGCCTTTGTTGAGCCGCCGACCAGCGTCGCCCCCGTGGTGGGCGCGCGCGAAACCGTGAGCGCCGCGCATCTGCGCCAAGCCATTCGCAATCGGGTCAAGATCAAGCTGGACTATCACGATGGTCAGGGCGCCGTTTCGCATCGCGTGATTTGGCCAATTTTCATGGGCTACCGTGATGCAGGGCGCATTCTTGCCGCGTGGTGCGAGCTGCGCAGCGGTTTTCGGTATTTCCGAACAGAGCGCATAATGGATGCCGAACTGCTTGATGAGAAAATACCAAAGCGCTCTGATATTCTTCGGCGAGAGTGGCGTGCCGCAATGGACGCAGAACGCGAAAGCTTTGCGGGCAGCAGCGCAACAGAGGCTTAGGCGACATCCTTCCGAGCGCACAAGAACGGCTGGCTACTCATCTTCTTTGCGCTTAGATTTTCTGAAAGACCAAGCGTTCAAAAAGGTAAGCCGCGTGCCAAGACTGATGATCCCCAAAACACTTGCCCGCGTTTGCCTGCTCGCGGGGCTAAGCGCGTTCCTCATCGCCTGTCAGGACGAACCAAGCGGTCTGTCACTCGACATACCCAGCACGCCAATCGAAACCGAACCCTCTCGAATTGCGATAACAATCGATGATCTGCCTTATGTCATGCCCTCGCAAACCTCGCCCGAGGAAGGGCTTCAGTACACACAAAGCATCCTGCGCGCGTTGCAAGAGCATAAGATCGTCGCGACGGGTTTTGTAGTCGGGCAACAGCTTACGCCCGAGGCTATTCCCGCAGTGCAGGCCTTTGCAGACGCGGGCCACACAATTGGAAATCACAGCTGGTCTCATCCCGACTATGGCACGCTGACGCCCGATGAATTCTTGGATGAAACGCGCCGCACTCATGACGCTTTGGCGACATGGATCGATGGGCCTAGGTACTACCGTTTTCCGTTCTTGCGAGAGGGCGAAACCGAACAAAGCAAAGCCGCCGCAGAGAAAATCCTGAGCGATCTTGGCTATCAGAATGTTCCCGTGACCATCGACAACGATGAATGGCAGTTCAACGCCGAGTATCTCAAAGCGATCAAGCGGGGCGATACGGAAGCGGCCCAGACGATTGCGAACGCCTATGTGGCCCATATGCAGGAGCGCACGTCGTTCTTTCAAACCCTTGCGCAGGGCGAGCTGGGCGGAGACGTTGATCATGTTTTGCTCATCCACCTCAATCGCATCAATGCGGATCACTTGGGCACATTGCTTGATTGGTATGCAGCGCAAGGCTGGACGTTTATTTCCGTGGGGGAGGCGATGCGCCATCCGCTCTATTCCCGCGCTGATATCTACGCAGGCGCGCGCGGCCTCTCGCAGATCGAGCGCGTTCTTGGCGGAAAACGCGAATAAACATGGCCTCAGCAACCCAATGCGGCCAATATGAGCCTGCTTTACCAAAGGAGCGTTCAGAATGATTTCATATGTCACAGTTGGCGCCGACGACATCGCCCGCGCGAAACGCTTTTATTCGGCTGTTCTGCCTGCGCTCGGATATCGGTTTGAAGAAGGGCCAGAGGGGCTGAGCTATGCTTTGCCCGTTGAACCGGGCGCGCGTCTTGTTTTTCCTGACTTCTACGTCAAACCCACCTTCAATGGTGAGGCGGCCACAGCGGGAAACGGCACTATGGTGGCGTTTGAGGCAGAGACCCAAGCCCAAGTGCGACAGCTTCATGCCGCCGCCCTTGCCGCTGGCGGAACAGATGAGGGGCAACCGGGATTTCGTGCCAACTACGGGGCCAATTTCTATGTGTGCTACCTGCGTGATCCACAAGGCAATAAAATCGCGCTTTTCGCCAGCAATCCAGATGAGCCAGGGCGCGACGGATAACCGGCGCAGAGCACATAGGCGCTTGACGTTTTAACGGGCAGGGGACACCTTGCCGACATGCTACCTATTCGCGATCACAACCCGTCGGGGCGTCGGCCCTTTGTCACTTACACGTTGATTGCGATCAACGTGATCATTTTTGCCAGCTTCAATATCCCCATGGGCGAAAGCCGCGCGCTGAACCTGTTCTTTGCGGAATGGGGCATGGTCCCTGCGTTTATCAGTGAAGGCGAGCGTCTTTACACATTGATCACAACGCAGTTCTTGCACGGCGGCTTTATGCATATCGCGGGTAACATGCTGTTCCTTTGGATTTTTGGCGACAATATGGAAGATGAAATGGGTCATTTCGGCTTTTTGATCTTCTATTTGGCCTGCGGCGCGCTGGCTGCCCTCGCGCAATGGGTGGTTGATCCCTATTCCTATGTCACGACAATCGGCGCTTCGGGCGCGATTGCGGGTGTTATGGGCGGCTACCTGCTTTTGTTCCCAAAGGCGAAGGTCGATATCCTGCTGATCCTGATCATCTACTTCAAGATTTTCTCCGTTCCAGCATGGATCATGCTCGGCGTCTGGTTCGTACTGCAGCTGGGCAATGGTGTGATTTCTGATCCTGACCTTGGCGGCGTCGCCTATTGGGCGCATGCGGGGGGCTTTGTGGTTGGATTTATCTTCAGCATTCCGGTCTTCTTGCGCCTTGGCGCATCGCAGTTCTGGCGCGACAATGATTTTCACCCGCCGCATCCAGAAGCCAAATACAATCTCAGCGCATCGCGCATTCCTCTGGTGCGGCGCAAATAACCTCACTTACCTAAAGGGGCTGATGTAACGCAGCCCCAGACGTTTTCGGAGCACCCCTATGAAAATGAACCCGCTTGGCCGCACAGGCATCACTGTGCCGGAACTCTGCCTTGGTACGATGACCTTTGGCACCCAAACGCCCGAAGCTGAAGGGCACGAGCAAATGGATATGGCGCTGGATGCAGGCGTGAATTTCTTTGACACCGCAGAAATGTATCCGGTCAATCCGATCACAGCCGAGACCCAAGGCGATAGCGAACGCGTTGTTGGCACATGGTTTGCCAAATCAGGACGCCGCGACGAGGTGATCCTTGCCACAAAACACTCGGGCAAAGGCCTTGCTCACATCCGCGAGGGCGCGCCCATCACTGCCGCAAGCGTGCCAGAGGTGATCGAAGGTTCGCTCAAGCGTCTTCAAACCGATTATATCGATCTCTATCAATTCCATTGGCCAAATCGCGGCTCTTACATGTTCCGCCAAAACTGGACATATGATCCGACCCAACAGAACCGCGCTGAAACCTTGGACAACATGATCGAAGTCCTCGAAGCGCTGCAAAAGGCGGTCGATGCCGGTAAAATCCGCGCCTTTGGCCTCAGCAACGAAAGCGCATGGGGCACCTCTGAATGGCTGCACCTGTCCGAAGCAGGGCATGGCCCACGCGTCGCCTCCATCCAGAACGAATATTCGCTACTCTGCCGGCTCTATGACACCGACTTGGCCGAACTCAGTGTGAATGAGGACGTAGGTTTGCTGTCGTTCTCGCCGCTCGCGGCCGGGCTTTTGACGGGCAAATACCAAGGGGGTGCAATCCCTGAAGGGTCGCGCCGCAGCCTTGTTGATAATCTTGGCGGCCGCATGACGGATCGCGTGTTGCCTGCTGTGGATGCTTATCTAGATGTTGCGCGCAAATTCGACGTTGATCCGGTGCATATGGCGCTGGCGTGGTGCCGCACGCGACCCTTCATGGCCTCAGCTATCTTTGGCGCAACCCGCACAGCGCAGCTTGAACACATCCTCAAATCTGTCGAGGTCACGCTCAGCCAAGAGGCGTTGGACGCGCTCAACGACACGCACCGCCAACATCCGATGGTCTACTAATCGATGAAACAACTTGGCTTTGATCTGGGCGCAGAGCCTCTGCCCGAGGTGACACCCGCCTTTGCCAGCGCACAGGACTTTGCCAAAGCCTTAAGCACATGGGCTGGCCCCGCCAAAGGGGCCGCCAAACTTTTTGCTCATCCGGTTGAAACGCCGCTCGGCACCATGGTGGCGGTCTGCGATGCCACGCATCTGCATCTTCTTGAATTTGCGGATCGCAAGGAACTGTCCAAAGAGCTGTCCAAACTCATCGTTTCGCTTGGCGCGGTTGCACCGGGGCAAACGCAAGTCACGCGTAATCTGATTGAACAGCTTGAGGCCTATTTCGCAGGGCAATTGAAAGACTTCGATCTTCCATTGGCGCTGCATGGCACAGAGTTTACCAATGACGTCTGGAACGCGCTGATCGCTATTCCCTATGGCGAAACCCGCAGCTATGGCGCCCAAGCTGAGGCGCTTGGAAACCCGTCCGCGACGCGCGCTGTTGCGCGGGCAAATGGCGCGAACCAGATTGCGATCATCATTCCGTGCCACCGTGTGATTGGGGCGGATGGATCGCTCACTGGATATGCGGGCGGGGTATGGCGCAAACGTGCGCTTCTTGAATTAGAGGGTGCCCGTTAGGAACTAAGCCTTAAGCGCCGTAAACCGCTTTGCGCGCGATTTCAGGAATATCACCGTAGTAAATATCCAGATCCAACGCCTCATGGCGGCTGAGGTTTTTCAGCTCATGCACGGTCTGACGGTATTGTGCTGCTTTGTTTGCGCGGCTCTTAAAGTTTTCGATAAAGGTCATCATTGCCTTTTCCTTTCACGTCTCTTTGTTGTGATGTGCATATCGGTCTGTTTGCGCTAACGGACAAGATTGCTTTCTTGCATGCCCGCCTTGCAAAATGCGCAACCCGCTGAGACATGTCGCTTTTGGTGTGTTGCACCATTCCGAATCCCGCCAAAGTGCAGGAAATTGATCAAAGAAGGACAGCGCCATGCCCTTAGCCATGAACCGAGACGTTTTCATTACATGTGCCGTGACAGGCTCAGGTGGCTCGCAGGATCGCAGCCCTCATGTGCCGCGCTCGCCCAAGCAAATCGCTGACAGCGCTATTGATGCGGCCAAAGCAGGGGCCGCTGTGGTGCACTGCCACGTGCGGGACCCTGAAAGCGGCACGCCCTCACGCGATTTGACCTATTACCGCGAAGTCACCGACCGCATCCGCGACGCAGAGGTGGATGTAGTGCTCAACCTCACCGCAGGCATGGGCGGCGATATCGTCTTTGGCAGCCCTGAGCAGCCGTTCCCCACCGCAGCAGGCACCGATATGGTCGGCGCAACAGAGCGCGTGGCCCACATCGCCGAATGCCTGCCAGAGATTTGCACCCTTGATTGCGGCACAATGAACTTTGCCGAAGCCGACTATGTCATGACAAACACCCCCGGTATGCTAACAGCCATGGGCACCATGATGACCGAACTCGGCGTCAAGCCAGAGATCGAAGCCTTCGACACAGGTCACCTGTGGTATGCCAAGCAGCTCGTGAAAGATGGCGTGCTTGAAAGCCCCGCCTTGGTGCAGCTTTGCATGGGCGTGCCGTGGGGCGCGCCGGATGATCTCAACACCTTCATGGCGATGGTTAACAACGTACCGGACGATTGGACATTCAGCGCCTTTGGCCTAGGTCGTAATCAGATGGCCATTGCGGCTGCGTCCGTCCTAGCAGGGGGCAACGTGCGTGTCGGGCTAGAGGATAATCTCTGGCTGGATAAGGGCGTGCTTGCCACCAACGCCCAGCTTGTTGAACGCTCCGTTACGATAATCGAAAACATGGGCGCGCGTATCATTGGACCGCAAGACGTGCGGGATAAATTGGGCCTGACAAAGCGCGCACCAAAAGCATAAGGATTGCTTTCATGCGCAGCATCTTCCTCTCACTGGCAACGGCTTTGACACTCGCCAGCACGGCTCCTGCAGGTGCCGCCGAATATCGGGATCGCTCGGTTCCGATGGCGGTTATGGCATCGCTCGATCTGAACAGGTATCTCGGAAAGTGGTATGAAATTGCCCGCTTCCCCAACCGGTTTGAAGCGGGATGCGTGGGCGTCACAGCGGAATACGCGCTGCGCGATGATGGGCAAATCAATGTGCTGAACACCTGCCGCAAAGGCACGCTCGACGGTCCTGTTGAGCGCGCAAATGGCAGCGCTCGCGTTGAAGCGCCGGGTCGGCTTTCGGTCACCTTTGTGCCGTGGCTGCCCTTCGCGCGCGGTGATTATTGGGTGCTCTATGTGTCGCCAGATTATGACTTTGCCGTCGTTGGAAATCCCAAAGGATCGACCGGTTGGATCCTTGCGCGCAAACCTCAACTCACCGCGCAAGAGCGCGCAAAGGCAAACGATGTACTTTCCAAAAATGGATATGATGTCAGTCAATTAGAAGAAGTTCTTCAGAAATAGGATGAAGATATGACCAAACTTGCAGCGATCATTGGTGGCGGCGTAATTGGCGGCGGTTGGGCCGCGCGTTTCTTGCTCAACGGATGGGATGTGCGTGTCTTTGATCCCGACCCCGAGGCAGAGCGCAAAACGCAAGCCGTGCTCGATAATGCACGCCGCGCTTTGCCTGGATTGACCGATGTCGCCATGCCTGCAGAAGGTACGTTGACCCATTGCGCATCAATCGCTGATGCGGTCGCAGAGTGCGCCCTGATCGTCGAGGCCGTGCCAGAGCGGTTAGAGATCAAACACTCAGTCTACGCAGAAATCGAAACTGCAAACACGACCGGCATTATCGCTTCGTCCACTTCAGGCATCATGCCTAGCGATCTGCAAAGCGAGATGACCCACCCAGAACGGCTCATCGTCGGACACCCGTTCAATCCGGTCTACCTCTTGCCCTTGGTCGAACTGGTTGCTGGCAAAAAGACCGATCCTGCCTGCATTGAAAAGGCCAAAGCGATCTATACCGAAATCGGCATGCACCCGCTGCACTGCCGTGTGGAGATCGAGGGCTTCCTTTCCGACCGTCTGCAAGAAGCGCTCTGGCGTGAGGCGCTGTGGCTCCTGAAAGATGAAGTCGCAACAGCCGAAGAAATCGATGCGGCCATCGCCTATGGTCCGGGCCTGCGTTGGGCGCAGATGGGCACGATGCAAACCTTCCATCTCGCGGGCGGCGAGGGCGGCATGCGCGCCATGCTCGCCATGTTCGGCCCATGCCTCAAATGGCCATGGACCAAGCTGATGGATGTGCCTGACCTCACCGATGAGTTTGTCGAAATGGTCGGCGATCAATGCGACGATCATGCAGGCACGTTGAAACCGCGCGATCTGGAACGCATTCGCGACAATAACCTTGTCGGCATCATCCGTTCCTTGCGCGGCGGCGATTGGGGCGCAGGCGCAACCGTCAAAGCGCACGACAAAGTGCTCGCCAAGCTCAATGGCATGGATGCGCGTGCCGCAGATGTGGACCCAAGCCAGCCTGTCACGACGGTTGTGCGCACGGTTCCGCTCGATTGGACTGATTACAACGGCCACATGAACGAAGCGCGCTATTTGCAGGCCTTCGGCGATGCAACGGACCGCTTCATGGAAATGATTGGCTGCGATGCGGATTATATCGCGACAGGCGGCAGCTATTTCACCGCCGAAACCCACATTCGCCATCTTGATGAGGTGCACGCGGGCGCGAAAATAGAGGTGCGCACGCAGGTTCTGCTCGGCGAGGGCAAGAAAATGCACCTCTGGCATGAGATGTTCGAGGGTGATCGTCTTCTAGCAAGCGGCGAACATATGTTGATCCACGTCAGTCTGGAAACTCGCAAGCCCTCTGATCCAAGCGCAGAAATCGCGGCAAACCTGACGCGCATTGCGCAGGGGCATAGCGCATTAGAGCGACCAGCAGCTGCTGGGGCATCCGTTGGAGTACGTAAATGAATAAGGTCTTAATAACAGGCGCGGCGAGCGGCATCGGCTACGCGATGGCGGAAACCTTCGCTGCGCAAGGCGATGAGGTTTGGATTACCGATGTGGATCAGGCCGCATTAGATCAGTGCCCCGATGCATGGCGCAAAAGCCGCGTCGATGTCTCGAG
>NZ_JBDWVM010000274.1:0-6012 GCF_039984035.1 Planktotalea sp.
ATCGAACTGGCGGGTGTCGATGTTCTGGCGTTGCGCGTGAGCTTTACTGGCGATCTCGGGTGGGAGCTGCACTGCGCTGAAGCGGACCAAGCGCGGCTCTATGAAGCCTTGCTAGAGGTTGGCAAAGACTTTGGCGCGGGGCCAGTTGGCGGACGCGCCTTGATGAGCTTGCGGGTTGAAAAAGGGTACGGGTCTTGGAGCCGAGAATACAGTCCAGAATACTATCCGCAAGAGGTCGCTCTGGATCGTCTTTGCAAGATGGACAAGGATTTTCTGAATAAAGAAGCGCTCGCCCAGACCTTGGCACGCGATGCGCGCGAGCATTTGGTTTTACTGCATTTGCAAGACGCTGATGTCACGGCCTCAGGCGCGGATGCGACAGGCGGTGAGCCGATCTTCAAGGATGGAAAGGGGATCGGGCGCGTCACGTCGGGCACATATGGCTACACCGTGGGCATGAGCCTCGCGCTTGGTTTTGTGAAAGATGCGCAGGCTGGTGACGAAGTAGAGGTGATGGTGCTCGGGCAACCTCATCGTGCGGTCATTTTAAGCGAACCGCCTTTCGATGCTTCGGGCGCGCGATTAAGGGGGTAAGGTGCGTGATAACACGCACCCTACGTCGACCTACTTTATCTTGCAGGTGCTGACGCCAACTAGGCGATAGAGCAGGCAACTGCTCATCAGACCGGTCGCCAAAGGCACAATACCAATGAGGTATAACCAGCGATAGCTGCCTTGGGGATTGAGAAAGAACCCTGCGATCAACGCAGCGCCGATAACGATACGCAAAATGCGGTCAATGCCGCCTACATTCTTGGTCATGAGAAACTCCAATTCTAGCCACACGCAGATCAATACCTGCGCGCGGCGTAAGTTTCGGTGACCTTGTCACATAACGGGCGTTATGGACGTTCGCTTTTTTCAAACTTTGGCAACATGGCGCTGAAATCCTTGCCAAGGCCATCTTCGTCTTCAACGAACTGCGCATAGAGCGCCTGCGCCATCGCACCCATCGGCGTGTCCGCATTTGCCGCGATGGCGGCTTCTTGGGACAAGCGCAAGTCTTTCAGCATCAGCTCTGACGCAAAGCCAGGTTCATAGTTGTTGTCCGCAGGGGATGTGGGGCCAACGCCGGGCGCAGGGCAATAGGCATTCATGGACCAGCTGTAGCCAGAAGAGGTGCTGACAACGTCGAACATCTTTTGGCGATCAAGGCCAAGCTTGTCCGCAAGCGCAAAGGATTCGCAAGTTGCAATCATGGTCACACCAAGGATCATATTGTTGCAGATTTTCGCGGCCTGACCATTGCCCGATGGTCCACAGTGAACAGATTTTTGTCCCATGATTTCAAAGAGGGGCAGGGCTTTGTTAAAGCCTTCATCAGAGCCGCCAACCATAAAGGTGAGCGTGCCGCCAGCCGCGCCGCCAATGCCGCCTGACACAGGCGCGTCGAGCGCAAGAATGCCGGCCTCTTCGCATTGTGCGGCCACGTCGCGCGCGCTTTGTACATCGACCGTTGAGCAATCAAGTAAGGCTGCGCCTTTGTTCAGGGCTGGAATGACCTCATCCGCGACTGATTTCAGGATCGCGCCGTTGGGCAGCATCGTGATCAGCACATCCACGTCTTGCGCGGCTTCAGCTGCGCTTTGCACATTGTTCACGCCTGTCGCGCTGGTGCCTGCAACGTCAAATCCTTTAACGTTGTGGCCTGCGGCGGCGAGATTGGCCGCCATTGGGCCGCCCATATTCCCAAGTCCAATGAAACCGATATTCATAGCTTTGTTTTCCTCCTCAAATGTCAGTTTGTCTTTGCCAAGCGGGCGCAGCATGAAAGAAACATCGACAGGCGGCACTTTGTCCAAGAGATGCTTCCAGTTTGGGCTGCGATCTTTGTCGATGATAGCGGCGCGGATGCCTTCGAGAAAATCACCATGCTCCATCGCGCGGGCGGTGAAACGGTACTCAAGTTCCAATGCGCGTTTAATGTCGCGACTGCCGCGCAAGCGGTGTAGCATTTCGACTGTACAGGCCATCGCCAACGGTGAATTGCGTGAGAGTGATTTCAAAGATTTTTCTGCAAATTCAGATGCATCTGATCGCAAGTTCGTGCAGATGTCATTCAGGCTTTCACCGCCAAAAAGCGCGCTCATGCTGTCAAGGTTTTGCTCAAGATCCGCTTTAGGCGCGGGGCGCGCGGTGGTTTCGATCAGCGCGATATCACCACTGTGCGCGAGGGCCGCTTTCAGCGCATCCCATTCACTCTCAGGGATGAATTTGTCCGCAAACCCTGCAAAGATCGCATCCCCCGGACCCATGCGTGATGTGGTCAGGCCTAAGTATTCGCCCAAGCGTTTGGGGGCATTGGCCAACAACATTGAGCCGCCCACATCCGGCACCAATCCGATGCCGCATTCCGGCATAGCGATGCGGCTGCTTTCACCCACGATCCGGTGCGAAGCATGGCAGCCCACACCCACGCCGCCGCCCATTGTGAACCCTTGCAAGAAGCTCACGATTGGCTTTTCGTACTCGGAAATCATCGCGTTCAGGCGATATTCATCGCGCCAAAACCCTTGCCCATACGCGAAATCGCCAGCGCGACCTGTTTTATAAAGATCGGCAATATCGCCGCCCGCGCAAAACGCTTTTTCGCCCAGTGCATCAACCAGAACGAGTGCGATTTCTGGATCATTGGCCCAAGTGCTTAGTGCGTCCTCAATCGCGGTGAGCATATCATAGGTAAGCGCATTCAGCGCTGAAGGGCGGTTCAGAGTGATATGGCCAGCGCGTGCGTTTTTACGGATTAGGATGTCATTCATGGGGAGCAGCTTCTCAAAGTTGGGACGCGAAAATTGGTGATATGTGCGGGTTTGGCGGCGTTAGGGCAACACTTGCTCAGCAATCGGTTGGCTGACGTCGCGACTTGCGTTGTTATTCTGTGGTCGGCGTGAGTAAGTTTTCTGACCAATCTGGGGCGGATATCATGGAGCGCATCGTTACGCGCATTACAATTGCGGCTTGCACCCGCGCGCGTCCGCGTATGTTTGCGGACTTGCTGCAGTCCTTGCAGGCTTTGGACGTGCCACAGGGGGCTGAGCTCAGCTTTGTCTTCGTGGAAAATGATGTTCAACTGTCGATTGCGAATTTGGTCGATGACTTTCACAAACGCACTGGATGGCCTGCAAAAGCGGCGCATGAACCTACGCTTGGAATTTCGCACGCGCGAAATGCGGCTTTGAGCACAGCGCGCGAAGATGGGGCCGATTGGCTGGCTTTTGTTGATGACGATGAACAAGTGCGCCACGATTGGCTGCGCCTGCTTTGGGCTGGTGCCAAAGATGCGGGCGCGCAACTCGCCGGTGGCCCTGTTGTTCCGATTGCTCCGCCCATGGGCTGCTCTGACAGTGAGGCTGATGTTCTGGCCTATCTTGAGCGCGCGGCCTCGGTCAGCAATGCGGCCAAGGCGGCGGCTATGGCTGCGGGCAAACGGTTTGATTTGGCGACCAACAATTGGATCGCTGATTTGGCAGCTCTTGAGGCGGCCGATCTGCGTTTTGATGCCGCGTATGGCATGAGCGGAGGCGAAGATACCGATCTGTCGCGGCGCGCTCATACGGCGGGCTTGCGCCTCGCTTGGGTGCCTTCTGCGATCGTTACCGAAGAAACGCCGAGCGCGCGGTTGACGACCAGCTACATCGCTGAGCGTGCGCGCGCTCAAAGCATAACGAAATTCAAGTTGATGACAGCCGCCAATCCGAGCAAAGCGCGTCTGAGCGCGGCGGCGCAGATCGTGTCCAAAGGGCTGTCTGGTGCCGTTCGGATCGCTTTGTGGCCCATTTTGGGACGCTATAACTATCATCGCGGTATCCGTGCGCTTGGCATTGCTCAAGGGTTCTGGGCGGGGCTGCGGGGCGAAGGTCAATCGAGTTATTCGAGCGTGACTGGCGAATAACGGCGACGACTGAATTTGACTGATCACTCTTTCAACGAAAAAGACAGGTAGAGAAAAGCGCGCGCCGAAAAATCAGCGCGCGCGTTTTTGTTTAGTCCATCGGCTTGAAGTTGAACTCGCCGCCTTGCTTGATGCCTGATGGCCAGCGCGAGGTCACTGTCTTCGTGCGTGTGTAGAACTTGAACGCATCTGGACCGTGCTGGTTCAAATCGCCAAAGACAGATTTCTTCCAGCCACCAAATGTGTGGTAGGCCAATGGCACAGGGATCGGAACGTTCACGCCGACCATGCCCACATTAACGCGGTTAGCGAAATCACGGGCCGCGTCGCCGTCACGGGTAAAGATCGCGGTGCCGTTGCCGTACTCATGATCCATCGCTAGTTGCAGCGCTTCCTCATAAGAGCCAGCACGAACAGTGGATAGAACTGGGCCGAAGATCTCTTTCTTATAGATATCCATATCAGGCGTGACGTTATCAAAGAGGTGCGCACCGACGAAGAAGCCGTCTTCATAGCCTTGAAGGCTGAAATCGCGACCATCGACAACAAGTTTCGCACCTTGATCGATGCCCGTTTTTACGAGACCAAGAATGTTCTCTTTCGCAGCCGCAGTGACAACAGGGCCGTAGTCCACATCATCGCCTGAGGTGTAGGGACCGACCTTGAGCGCTTCAACGCGTGGGATCAGCGCCTCGATCAGTTTGTCAGCGGTTTCTTCGCCGACAGGAACCGCAACAGAGATCGCCATGCAGCGCTCGCCAGCCGCGCCGTAACCCGCGCCAACAAGCGCATCAGCGGCTTGTTCGATGTCCGCATCCGGCATGATGATCATGTGGTTCTTCGCGCCGCCGAAGCACTGAACGCGTTTGCCGTTCGCGCAGCCCGTCGCATAGATGTATTCCGCGATAGGGGTAGAGCCAACGAAGCCGACGGATTGGATGATCTCGTCGTGCAGGATTGCGTCAACCGCTTCTTTATCGCCGTTAACGACTTGGATGATGCCCTTTGGCAGGCCCGCTTCTTCAAGCAGCTCAGCGAGCATCAAAGGAACGGATGGATCACGCTCGGATGGCTTCAGGATGAAAGAGTTGCCACAAGCGATCGCTGGGGCGAACATCCACATTGGGATCATCGCTGGGAAGTTAAAGGGCGTGATGCCTGCTGTGACACCGAGTGCCTGACGCATGGAATAGATGTCGATGCCCGGACCCGCGCCATCGGTGTATTCGCCTTTGAGCATTTGCGGCGCGCCGATGCAGTATTCCACAACTTCGAGACCACGTTGGATGTCGCCCTTGGCATCTGGGAAAGTTTTGCCGTGCTCACGGGACAGCGCTTCGGCAAGCTTGTCCATGTCGCGGTTCAAGAGGCCGACAAAGGCCATCAATACGCGTGCGCGGCGCTGCGGGTTGGTCGCGGCCCATGCTGGCTGTGCTTCAGCAGCGATTGCGACGGCATTTGCCATCTCTTCGGCGCTGGCAAGTGGGCATTTTGCCTGAACTTCGCCTGTGGCTGGGTTGTAGACATCTGAGAAGCGGCCAGATGTGCCTTTGACGTGCTCGCCGCCAATGTAGTGCGTGAGTTCTTGCATGGCTTGATCCTTTGAGACTGTGAACCGATGAATTGACGAAAGCTTACTCTTGCAAAAATGCGGTGACTAGGTGCAATTACTCCAAAAGGTTTTGCAAAAACGCAAAGGGGGTGACATGGCGCCAAATTGGGACGATCTGCGCATCTTTTTGGGTGTCGCACGCGGGCAGAGCCTGTCTGCCGCAAGTAAGCAATTGCGTATTGATCCCGCGACTGTCGGGCGGCGCATCGCGCGGCTTGAGCAGCGCATGGGCACTGCGCTTTTTGCCAAATCTCCTTTTGGATATGAGCTGAGCGCGGCAGGCACGCGGCTGTTGCCGTTGGCAGAGCAAGCGGAGCAGGCGATGGGCGCAGCGAGCGATCTCATGGCGGGGGGCAGCGCGTCGGGCAGCGAGTTTAGCGGCACGATCCGCATCGGCGCACCTGATGGTTGCGCGAATTTTCTGCTGCCTCAGGTTTGCGCCAAGATT
>NZ_JBDWVM010000275.1:0-7370 GCF_039984035.1 Planktotalea sp.
TCAAGATCGCTTTGAAGTGGGTGAAATCACCCGCACAGACGTTGCATTGGCAGAAGCACGCCTTGCCGCGGCGCGTTCCGGACTTGCCGCTGCTGAGGGTGGGCTGATTGCTGCACAAGAAGAATATCGCGCAGCCGTTGGTCACAAACCACGTAATTTGCAAACCCCGAGATCCTTGCCATCTGTTCCGAATTCTGTCGAGCAGGCCAAGACGCTCGCCGTGCGCGGTCATCCCGAAATGCAGGCGGTACAGCATGATGTTGCAGCGACGGAACTCAATGTTCTACGCGCTCAGGCCGCGATGCGCGGCACCATTTCAGCGGGTGCGACGCTCAGCCGAACACAGACGCCTTCTGCGAATGCTGCGACCAATTCGGGTACGTTGTCTTTGACAGGAAGCATTCCGATCTACCAAGGCGGCCGCCTGAATGCGTTGCATCGTCAGTCCATGGCAACGCGTGATGCAACGCGGGCCAATCTTCATATCGTGCGCCATCAAATCGCGCAGAACGTCGGCAATGCCTTCGCTCAGCTGCGCGTGGCAGCGGCGTCCCGTGACGCGAGCGAGCGCCAGATCAGAGCATCGCGCGTTGCTTTCCGCGGTGTGCGTGAAGAGGCGAGTGTTGGCTCTCGCACGACCCTTGATGTGCTGAACGCCGAGCAAGAATTACTTGATGCGCAGTTCAATTTGATCGGTGTGCAAACAGACCAATTCGTTGCAGCCTATACGGCGCTTGCGACGATGGGCTTGCTGACAGCCAAGCATTTGAACCTGCCGGTCCAGCAATATGATCCAGCGGCTTACTATAATCTGGTGAAAGATGCCCCCGCGCGCAGTGTGCAAGGCGCCAAATTGGATCGCGTGCTGAAATCGCTCGGCAAAAACTAAATCGGGTACATCTACAGGGCGAGCAGCATAAAATTGCCATAGCTACGTGCAAAACTCGCTCTAATTCGTTCTATCTGTTGTGAGAATTGGCTTGGCCCGCTACTCTGTGGGCGAGGCGAGAATGGAAATACTATGGCAGATCCAGTGAACAATTTGGAAATAGAAGACGTATTGTCTTCGATCCGACGACTTGTTTCGGATGAGGCGCGCACGCCCATTCGCGAAGTTGAAACGCCTGATACCTCTGAGGGTGACCTGTCTGTGTCGCCGCAAGAATTTGAAATCAAAGAAGAAAATGTCGCTGAAGCTGCTGAATCTGAAGAGCAGTCTCAAACCCCAGCGCTTGTTTTGACCGCGGCGTTGCGGGTTGAAGAGCCTGAAAGCGACGCAGTTGTTGCCACAGAAGAGGCGACACCCGAGACGCAAGAGCGCAAGCCGTTGTTGATTCTTCGCAATGAAAGAGCGTCATTTGAACCTGAGATCGAAGCAATCGATCCTGTCGTCGAGACTGCCGAATTGGATGGCACTCTGGAATTCGCTACACCGTTGCCTGATGATCTGCAGCCTGAAGATGAAACTACAGAAGTAGAAGATTTGCAGCACCAGGCATCCGAGAACGTTGAAGCAGCTGCTGAACCTTCCACGGAAGAGCCTGATGACGCATTCGAAGCGACTAATTTCGAAGCAGAAGATGAAGCCGATGAGGCCCAAGCTGCGGTCGATCAAGAGGCTGATCAAGCGTCCGCTGTTGAAGCCAATGAGCAAAATGAAGAACAGCTGAGCATTGGGGAAAAGATCGCGGCGCTTGAAGCTTTGATCAACAATGCTCCGACCGAGTTTGAACCTGACGGAGCAGAAGACGGCGCGAACGCCGCGCGGTTTGAAAATGCACTACCGTGGGAAGATAATTTCGAACCGGTTGATGTTCCGACAGGTGTCGATTTCCCCGATCCAGACGAAGAATCGCAAAAGGCGGAGTTTGACGACGCTGCTGTTGCCTTCCAGAAGGCGCATGAAGAGGCGGTGCAAGAGGCCCAAGCTGAGACAGAAGCTAACGTCGCAGAAACGTTGCTCGACGACGAAGATTTGGGCGCTGTTCTGGATGAAGAAGCGCTGCGCGACATGGTCGCTGAGATCGTACGCCAAGAATTGCAGGGCCCCTTGGGGGAACGCATCACGCGCAACGTGCGTAAATTGGTGCGCCGTGAAATTCACCGCGCCTTGGCAGAGCACGACCTCGGTTAAAGCTTTATCGGCTCGGCGAGTTTGAGCAGTAGATCCAGATCCATATGGGTTTCGAGATGCGCCGCGAGCGCGTCAAGAACGCTGTCGACGTCGCTTGAATAGCTCAGATCGCTTTGTACCGCCGCGCCTAGGAAACTTGCGCGGAAGGCATCAGAGCTAAACAAGCCATGCAAATAGCATCCCATCACGCGACCGTCTTCGCTTGCAGCGCCTTCGCGGCGGTCATCGATGGACAGCCATGCGCGCGCGCAATCTGGCCCTTCTGTTTTCCCAAGATGAATCTCATAGCCTTCGACGCTATCTTGCGTTGGTAAATAGGTGGCATTGGTGAGAGCCACGCGTTTTTGCGGCGACATCACTGTGTGCACATCGAGCAAACCAAGGCCTTCCACTTGGGTCGGCGGACCTTCAATTCCCTCCGGATCACTGATCGTTTTGCCCAGCATTTGATAGCCGCCACAAATTCCGAGCACACGGCCACCGCGTCGCAGATGGGCAAGCAGATCAATGTCCCATCCTTGCGCGCGAAAGAAGGCCAGATCAGCAATGGTTGCTTTTGACCCCGGAATGAGTATGAGATCCGCATCCAAGGGCAGGGGCCGACCCTGTTCAATGATCTCGACGCTGACATCAGGCTCCGCGCTGAGTGGGTCCAAATCATCAAAGTTGGCGATCCGCGCAAGGCGGGGCACCACGATCTTGAACGCGCCGCCTTTGCTCGATGCGATGTCCATGACATCCTCGGCAGGTAGGCGCCATGCGTCGGCAAACCAAGGAATAACGCCTAAAGAGGGCCATCCCGTGTGATCGGTGATCGCGGTGAGCCCGTCGTCAAACAGGCTGACATCGCCGCGAAATTTGTTGATGCAAAAGGCCTTGATGTGCTCCGCATCGCTTAACGGCAGGATGGTCTGCGTTCCGACCAGTTGCGCAATAACGCCTCCACGATCAATGTCGCCAGTTAGCACAACGGGAACGCCCGCAGCGTCCGCAAAGCCCATATTGGCGATATCGCCTGCGCGCAGGTTCACCTCTGCTGGGCTTCCTGCGCCCTCAACAATGACAATATCCGCGCTCTCGCTGAGGCGTTGAAAACTCTCAAGTACAGCGCAGAGCAGCTTGGGCTTTGCTTTGGCATAATCGCGTGCGCGCAACGTGTCCCAACGTTTGCCCTGAACAATTACCTGCGCACCGGTGTCGGTTTCAGGTTTGAGCAACACAGGGTTCATGTCCGTATGCGCATCGCGGCGCGCAGCAAGGGCTTGCAATGCCTGGGCACGCCCGATTTCGCCGCCATCGACGGTCACGGCTGCGTTATTGGACATGTTTTGCGGTTTGAACGGGGCAACAGACATGCCACGATTACTGAGTGCGCGCGCAATTCCTGCAACCAACATGGATTTTCCCACGTTGGAGCCAGCACCTTGAATCATAATCGCTTTGGTCATGGACAGTCCCTTGTTGTCTTGTCAGACATAAAGCGCAGCCGCGCAGAGAGAAAGAGCGATGAACACACCAGCCCATTTGATTTTCGCTTTGGCGGCATTTTCCAAGAAAGACGATCCAAAAGTCACCCGCGCCAGTGCGATAGGTGGGCTTTTGCCAGATGCCTCGCTCTATATCATGGCCGGTGTCTCACTCTTCGTGCTGCAGATTCCGGCGAATACGGTCTTCAATCAGCTCTATTTTTCGAACGCATGGCAAACGGTTTTTGCTATCGACAATTCGTTTTTGATTTGGGGGCTGATCCTGACCTTTGCGCTTTGGTGGAAAGCGCCAGCATTGCAAGCCTTTGCTGGGGCAGGGCTTTTGCACATCGCGTTGGATTTTCCGCTGCATCATGATGATGGGCGTCCCCACTTCTGGCCCGCAAGCAATTGGATATTCGAAAGTCCGATCAGCTATTGGGATCGCGCGCATCACGCTGGTTTTGTGCAACCTTTGGAGGTTGCCTTGGTTGTGGTCTGCGTTGGTATCTTGTTTCGACGCTTTACCGGTTGGCGTATGCGCGCTGTCGCGTTGCTTTTGCTGGGAATGGAGCTGATGGTGGCGCGCGTTTGGTTGTTTATTTTCTAAAACAACTTTCTAAATTAGCGATTGGCCAATAAAAAACGCCCCCGAGAGCAGATCGGGGGCGCTTAAGTTTTAAGTTGGCGAAGCGTACTTTATGCAGCTTCAGCCTGTTGCGCAGCATTGCGGCGCTCAGATTCTTCACGGGACAGAGCAACAGATGTACGAACGCCTTTTGAGACGAACTCCATCAAACCGTCTACCACACGTTCGTTCGGGTCGATTCCAGCGCAAGATAGAACTTCACGTCCGTCGCGGGAACGCGCCCAACGAGCGATTTGCTCAGGACCGTTTCCATATTTTTTGTCGTCGGCAATAGCGTCGTCTAGAGCTGCGAGAACCACGGCAGCGAACAGCTTGCGCGCGCGGTTGCCTTGCTCAGAGTTGTAGGCAGTGCCATCAACGAAATCTCTCATAATTCCGACCTTTGTTCTTGCTCTTGTGTTTTCGGCGTGAGGGATCTTATGACCTATTCATACCGATTCGGATACCCTGTAAATGCATAGCATCTATGCAAAATCTGCATGGCTTGCTGCATCTGCAGCACGACATATAGTGAACTTGCACGGGGCCGACCCTCCAGATATAGGGATGGCTAAGAATTCATCAACCTTTTGATATGGTTTTGACACATATGCCCAAGATTAACGGAAACGAAATTCGCCCTGGAAATGTCCTCGAGCACAACGACGGTTTATGGGCCGCTGTGAAGGTCGATCACGTAAAACCTGGAAAGGGTGGCGCATTTGCACAGGTGGAACTACGCAACCTGAGGAATGGATCGAAACTAAACGAGCGCTTCCGCAGCGCCGACAAAGTTGAGAAGGTTCGCCTCGAGCAAAAGGACCAGCAATTCCTGTATGAAACAGACGGGATGTTGGTGTTCATGGACACGGAGACCTATGAGCAGATCGAATTGCCTGCGGAACTTCTGGGCGACCGTCGCCCGTTCTTGCAGGATGGTATGACCATCGTTGTTGAGATGTATGACGAAGAAGCGTTGAACGCAAAAGTGCCGCAGAAAGTCATCTGCAAGGTTGTGGAGACAGAACCTGTCGTCAAAGGGCAAACAGCGGCCAACAGCTTCAAACCTGCGATCCTGGACAATGGTGTAAAAGTCATGGTGCCACCGTTCGTCGCGCAGGATGAAGATATTGTCGTGAACACAGATACGATTGAATACTCAGAGCGCGCCTAATCTGATAGCGCGCTGCGCGCACAGGTTTAGCCGCTAACGCGGCGATTTTTGCGTCTCGTGGTAGATGAAAACAAGTTTAAGGCGCGTAGGTAATCTGCGCGTCTTTTGCGTTCAACGCACCTGTTGCACGGTCGAACCGTAGGTAAGCCAGAGCATGGCCATTGGATTGGCTAAACAGCGTCCCTGCGGGTTTGCCATCAGCTGTTGTAATGTCTGTCCCAATAGGCGCTTCGCCAGTGATGGAAACTTGAGCAAGTCCTTTGCGTAGCTCTGTTTTGTGCTTCATGCGCGCGGTGATTTCTTGGCCGACATAACAGCCCTTTTTGAAATCAACCCCGTTCAGTCGCTCAAAGCCCATCTCTAGAATGAAACTATCTGCGCTCAGCTCACGCCCCGCATTGGGAACGCTGTGCGCGACATAGAGCGCACTCCAATCCACGTTTTCATCTGCATGCCCCGCATAGCTACGCCAGCCAAGCGCGTTAGAGCGAGGATCGGCAAACGCGCCTTCTGGCGTTTCAGAGGTGCCGCGCGTGACGGAGCGTTCGTCTTCTTCAATGCTGACATCGGCGCGTAGTTTGTACATGGTCAAGCGTTTCGCCAGCATGTCGGTTTGCGCGGCATCGGTATCAAGTAGAATGGATTCTCCATCAGGCACAAGGAAGAAATCAGCCATGTATTTGCCCTGCGGGGTAAGCAAAGCCGTATAGACCAACCCCTGATCCAGCTTGTTCACATCGTTGGTGATCAACCCTTGAAGGAAGCTGCGCGCATCTGCGCCGCTGATGCGTAGAAGACGACGTTGCTGGAATTCAGTCATTTTACTCTCCCGTTGGGCCTTTCGCTGATATAGGGCTACGCGCGGGAAGTGAGAAGGGGAAGATCCATGCGCGCACCTATTTCTGTCGTTATTCCGGTTCTGAACGGGCAGGATGCGCTTGCGGGATGTGCAGGTGCCTTGATGGAAGGTGTCGAGGCGGGATTGATCCGCGAGTTGATCGTGAGCGACGGTGGATCAAGCGATGACACAGCGCGCATTGCGGATCAGATTGGCGCGGTTTGGATTACGGGCGCGCCTTCACGAGGTGGTCAGTTGCAACGCGGATGCGCGGCAGCCAAGGGCGATTGGCTGTTATGCCTGCATGTGGATACGCAGCTTGAGGCGGGGTGGAGCGAGAGGGTCTCGGAGCATCTCACACGTGCAGACGCTGGATATTTCAAACTGAGCTTTGCAAGTCGCGGTCTGCCTGCGAAACTCGTTGCGGGTTGGGCGAACCTGCGCTCACGCTGGTTTGGCCTGCCGTATGGTGATCAGGGACTGCTCATCTCGCGCGCCTTGTATGAAGTTATCGGCGGCTACGAGGATATCCCGCTGTTTGAAGATGTGGCCATCGTGCGCACGCTCAAAGGACGCATAGCGCCAATCGACGTTATGGCAGTGACCAGCGCCCAGAAATATGAGCGCTCTGGCTGGCTACGCCGCGGGTCGCGCAACCTTTGGACGCTAGCGCGATACTTTGCAGGCGTGCCGACTGATCAGCTCGCGGCGGATTATAGCAAATCTTAGGCTTTGGCCTGTAGCGCATGCAGGGAGGCATAGACCTTGTCTGCTTTCAGCAAACTGCCATGTGTGCCGCTTTCCACGACTTCGCCTGCTTCCATCACGATGATCTGATCTGCGCTGCGAATTGTTGAAAGGCGGTGCGCGATGACCAATGTCGTGCGCCCGACCGACAGTTTTTCAAGCGCGGCTTGCACGACCGCCTCGGATTGCGCATCGAGCGCAGAGGTGGCTTCGTCCAGCAAGAGGATCGGCGTGTCGCGCAGCAGCGCGCGCGCGATTGCGACACGTTGGCGTTGGCCGCCAGACAGGGCAGAGCCTCGCGGGCCAACAGCGCTATCAAGGCCATTGGGCAGCTGCCCGAGGAAGTCGGACACATGCGCCGCATCCAGCGTTTCTTTCAATTG
>NZ_JBDWVM010000276.1:0-16511 GCF_039984035.1 Planktotalea sp.
TGATCTCGCCAGACCGGACATAAAATTTCAACCCGTTGCGATCTGCGGGGATATGGCTGCCGGTGACCATAACCGCGCCCCCCTGCACCGCTTGGGCCGCCAGTGCCAACGCCGGGGTGGGCAAGGCCCCGCAATCAATCACCCGGCAACCAACGGCCCGGGCGGCGGCGATCACATCCCCCGCGATACGCGGCGAAGACGGCCTAAGGTCGCGCCCGACACAAAGAACCCCGCCTGTATCACACGCACGCACAAAGGCCTGTACATGATCAGAAATCAGATCTGGGGTCATACCCGTGACCAGCCCGCGCAAGCCGCTTGTGCCAAATTTGACAGACATAAGATGCAATCCGCTTTTGTTAAAACACTGGTTTTAGAGACTATCTAGATAGGTTCCATAGTCATTTTTGGCGTATTTCTTTGCCTCGCGGGCCAGATCTTCGCGGGTGATCCAACCTAACTGAAAGGCGATCTCTTCTGGGCAGCCGATTTGCTGACCTTGCCGCTGTTCGATCGTACGCACGAAATTCCCCGCATCCAACAGGCTGCCATGGGTGCCCGTGTCCAGCCAAGCATACCCCCGCCCCATGCGTTGCACCGTCAGGGATTGTTCCTCAAGGTACATCTCAAGCAGGGTGGTGATCTCGACTTCTCCGCGCGCCGAAGGTTCGACAGCGCGCGCCTTGGCCGGGGCCGCCCCATCGACGAAATACAACCCCGTAACCGCGAAATTCGACGGTGGCACAGGCGGTTTTTCGATAATGCCGCGCACCGTGCCCTTTGCATCGAAATCGACCACACCATAGCGTTCAGGATCGGCCACCTGGTAGCCAAAGACCGTGGCACCCATGGGCTGGTCATCTGCGGCGGCCATTAGATCGGGCAGCCCATGACCAAAGAAGATGTTGTCCCCCAGCACCAGCGCCGACGGCGCGCCATCCAGGAAGTCTTCGGCCAGAATAAAGGCCTGCGCCAACCCGTCGGGCGAGGGTTGTTCGATATATGTCAGGCTGATGCCCCATTGCGATCCATCCCCTAACATGCGTTGGAATTGGGCCTGATCCTGCGGCGTCGTGATCATCGCAATCTCTCGGATCCCTGCCAGCATCAGCACCGACAACGGGTAGTAGATCATCGGCTTGTCGTAGATCGGCAGCAGTTGTTTGGAGACCCCCAGCGTGATCGGATAGAGCCGCGTGCCCGACCCACCTGCGAGAATGATACCTTTGCGTTTGGTCATGGAAATCTCCTTTATTAGGCTCTGTTCAGGTCGGCCAGAACGTCGCCCAGCCCGGCGCGCCAATCGGGGCGCTTGAGGCCAAACACACGTTCAGTGGCCGTGCAATCGAGCCGGGAATTCAAGGGGCGTGTCGCCGGTGTCGGATAGGCAGAGGTCAAAATATCGGTCACCTCTACCGACAGGTCCGCCTGCGCAAAAATATCACGCGCGAAATCGGCCCAGCTGACGTCTGCTGCGCCGCTAAAATGATAGGTGCCGGCCTTGGTTGCGTCCTGCGCCAAAGCCTGCGCCATGGTCATACAAGCCGCGGCAATGGCACGCGCTGGCGTGGGCCCGCCGATTTGGTCGGCAACGATGCTCAACGCGTCCCGCTCGGCTCCGAGCCGCAGCATGGTTTTGGCAAAATTATTGCCATGGGCGGAAAACACCCAAGAGGTTCGCAGGATCGCACCGCGCCCACCTGCGCCGGTCACGCCGCGCTCGCCGCCCAGCTTGCTGGCGCCGTAAACCCCCAAAGGGCCCGTCGGGTCATCAGGGTGCCATGGGGCAGTGCCGCCGCCCTCAAAAACGTAATCCGTCGAGATGTGCACAAATGGCAGATCGCGCGCGGCCGCCGCAGCCGCCATCGCGGTGGGGGCCATCGCATTCACGATCATCGCTGTGTCGCGGTCGTCTTCGGCTTTATCGACGGCCGTGTAGGCCGCCGCGTTGATCACAGCCGCCGCGTCTGTGTTTGCGATAATCGCCTCGCAGGTGCTCGGGTCGGTCAGGTCGGCCTGATCGCGCCCCAAACACACCACATCGTCAAACCGGGCCAGTTCTGTCGCTACCTGCCCCGTTTTCCCAAAAACAAGAACCTTCACGCTTTGGCCCCAAGGCGTTGACCCACGCCGTCACGGGTTTGCAGCGCACGCCACCAGTCTTCATTGTCCAGATACCACTGCACGGTTTTTTCCAAACCTTCCTCAAGCGTCACCGATGGGCGCCAGCCCAATTCGGTGGCGATACGCGTGGGGTCAATTGCATAGCGCAGGTCATGCCCTGGACGGTCGGTCACAAAGCTGATTTGCTCTGCGTAGGGGCTGCTTTTGGGCCGTTTAGTGTCTAATATTGCGCAAATCATCCGCACAATGTCGATGTTCTTGGCCTCGTTTTCACCGCCGATGTTGTAACTGCGCCCCAAGGTGCCTTTTTGCAGCACCGTCAGCAACGCATCTGCGTGGTCTTCGACATAAAGCCAATCGCGCACGTTTTCGCCCGCCCCGTAAACAGGGATGTCCTTGCCCGCCAGCGCGTTCAGGATCACCACAGGGATCAGCTTTTCAGGGAAATGATAGGGCCCGTAGTTGTTGGAACAGTTGGTCATGACGACCGGCAAGCCATAGGTTTCGGCCCAGGCGCGCACCAGATGATCCGAGGCCGCTTTGGACGCAGAATAGGGACTACGTGGGTCATATGGCGTAGTTTCGGTGAATTGCCCGGTCTCGCCCAAGCTGCCAAACACCTCATCCGTAGAGATATGGTGGAACCGGAACTCATCTGGTTTACCCTGCGCCATCCAATAGCTGCGCGCGGCTTCCAGCATCTGGTAGGTGCCGGTGATGTTGGTCTCGATGAAATCACCGGGGCCATCAATAGACCGATCAACGTGGCTTTCTGCGGCCAGATGCATCACTGCATCGGGTTTATGGGTCGCAAAGATACGGTCCAGCGCGGCGCGGTCCCGTATGTCGGCCTGCTCAAAGACATAATCAGGGTGCTGTGCCGCGTCGGCCACGTTTTCGAGACAGGCAGCATAGGTCAGCGCATCCAGGTTGACCACCGCGTGGCCCTGCGCCACGGCTAGCCGTACAACGGCAGACCCGATGAACCCCGCCCCTCCGGTTACCAGCAGTTTCATGGGCTTATCCTTCATAGGTAAAAGGGCTGTCGAACTCAGCCAACCCCGAAGCGGCGGCGTCTTTTTCGGACAAAACAGGCTCTAACCCGTCTAAACCCCAATCAATTCCGATGTCTGGGCAATCAAAACGCACCGCTCCGTCACAGTCAGGCGCGTAGTAATCAGAACATTTGTAGATGATCTCGGTTTCGGGGGCGCGGGTGGCAAACCCATGTAGGAACCCAGCGGGTACCAACAACTGCTTGCCATTTTCAAAGCTAAGCTCGGCGCCCACCCATTGCCCGTAGGTGGGGGACCCTCGGCGGATATCCACCGCTACATCATAGAGCACACCGCGTCCGCAGCGCACCAGCTTGTCTTGGGCATGGGGCGGAGATTGGAAATGCAGGCCACGTACCGTGCCCACCTGCATTGACAGCGAATGGTTGTCTTGCACCCAATCATGATCAAGCCCGGCGTCCGCCATTTGGCGTTTGCTCCAGCTTTCGCTGAAAAACCCACGTGCATCACCAAACCGTTTGGGCGTGATAAGAAGAACGCCCGGCAATTTTGTCTGTTCAATCTGCAAACCAAAAACCTTTACACCACCACAATTGGCCCATCACCTACCAAGACCCGCGACACCTGTCATCCACAAAGGCCCGTGGCCGTTTACAAAGCCCTTCCCATCTAGGTCGGATGATGCAGGAAGCGGCACGCAGCCCCCTGCCCTCGGTTATTTATCGTAATGGCCAGACTGGTGCCAACGCCACGCATCGCCGATCATCGACGCAAGTGTCGAACGGTCTGGTTGCCAGCCCAGCTCGGCCTTGGCCCGCGAAGACCCCGAAACCAGCTTGGTGCAATCCCCCGCCCGGCGCGGACCTTCCGTTAACGGCACCGCGCGATTGGTCACGTTGTGACTGTGGTCAGCCACGTCGCGCACCGAGAACCCTGTCCCCGTACCGAGATTAAACACCCGGCTGGGCTTGTTGTCACGCAGCCAAGCCAACCCCAGCACATGCGCATCAACCAGATCGCAGACGTGCACATAATCGCGGATGCAGGTCCCATCCGGCGTGTCATAGTCTGTCCCGAAAATTGTCAGCGCCGCACGCTTGCCCGAAATTGCATCCAACATCAACGGAACCAGATGTGTCTCGGGTTGGTGGAACTCACCCACTTCTGCATCAGGGTCGGCCCCGGCCACGTTGAAATATCGAAAGATCACATGCCGCAATCCATGGGCGGCTTCAAAGTCGCGCAACATCTGTTCAATGGCCTGTTTGGATGCCCCATAGGCGTTGATCGGGCGTTGCATGCTATCTTCGTCCAGCACAACATTGTCTTGTTCGCCGTAGGTGGCACAGGTCGAAGAAAAGACCATCTGTTGGCACCCAGCCGCCACAGCCGCCTCGATCAGGTTCAACGACCCAGTGACGTTGTTGTGCCAGTACAGGCCCGGGTTCTGCATGCTTTCGCCCACTTGGCTCAGAGCTGCAAAATGCATGACCGCAATCGGGCGATATTCGGCGAACACTTCGTCTAGTCGTGCCCGGTCCAGGAGATCGCCGCGCGCAAAGGGGCCGAATTTAACCGCGTCTTCCCACCCGGTGACCAGGTTATCAAACGTCACCGGCAAATAACCCGCCGCCTTGAGCGCCTTACAAGCGTGCGAGCCGATATAACCAGCCCCACCCGTTACAAGTACCGTGTCCATATGCGCGTCCTCTCACTGGCAACCGCCAGCAGTTTTTCCTGTTTACAAAGCATCATGCAAGACACTCCAGCCGCCCCGTTAGACACCGTGATACTCGCGGAACCACGACACAAACTCGGCGATCCCATCGCGGAAATCCGTCTGTGGGGTGTACCCCGTCAGCGTTTGCAGCAAATCCGCATTGGCCCATGTGGCGGGCACGTCACCTGTTTGCATGGGCATCATGTTGCGGATGGCGGTTTGGCCCAGACACCGTTCGATTTCATCAATGAAATCCAGCAAGCGCACCTTGTCGGAGTTGCCAATATTGACCACCCGGAAGGGGGCAGCGGGGCTAAGGTTATCGCCAGCAATGGGTGGGGTGTCGGCACCGGGCAGCGCGGGCACCGCATCGATCAACAACCGAATGCCGCGCACCAGGTCCGTCACATAGGTGAAATCGCGGTACATCTCGCCGTTGTTGTAAATGTCGATGGGGCGCCCCTTGAGGATCCCGTCAGTGAATTTGAACAACGCCATATCCGGCCGGCCCCAAGGCCCATAGACGGTGAAAAACCGGAACATGGTGGTCGGCAGATCGTACAGATGCGCGTAGGAATGACCCATCGCCTCATTGGCCTTTTTGGTGGCCGCATAGATCGTCAGGGGGGTGTCGGCTTTGTCGGTTTCGGCAAAGGGCATGTCTTCGTTGGCGCCGTACACCGAAGAGGTCGAGGCCATCAGCAGGTGTTGCACTTTATGGGCGCGCGCGGCTTCCATGACATTGAAGGTGCCCACCACGTTGCTTTCGATGTAGGCGCGCGGGTTTTCGAGGCTGTAGCGCACACCTGCCTGCGCCGCCAAATGCACGATCACGTCGGGCTTGAAATCAGCCGCCGTTTTGGCAAAAAGGTCCGCGTCTTCCAGCATGCCGATGGTGGTTGTAAACCGTTCATTTTGCAGCAGCATTTGATGACGACGCTCTTTCAAGCGCACATCATAGTAATCGGTCATGCCGTCAAAGCCATGCACTCTAAAGCCTTCGTCCAGCAAAAGGCGGCTCAGATGGAACCCGATAAATCCGGCCGAACCGGTGACTAGAATATTCAACATGGCACTTTCCGTATCAGAGCAATTTTAGAATAACGAGGGCGCCGTAAATTTAATGCATATTTTTTGATGAGTCGTTGGCAAAAATACCCCAATCACATTCGCCGCAGGCTTTGGGGCGCTACCTATGTCACACCAGACCGGGCCACATAAGTGTTCTGCTGCTTATCTGGGTTTATGATGCATAAATTTAAGGCGAAATGACTGCGACCGCGCCCATCAATCACGTTTCGCGTGGCATAAAGAGGCTGGAACTCACCACATAAGAATGCGAGATGTTCTCACCTTGTGCTCAGCGTACCAGTCGAAAGGTTTCACGTTCTATGCCCGTACTACTCCGAAATGGCAAAGCGGCTTTGTTCATTCATATCCCTAAAACGGGGGGGTCGTCTCTTGAAAGAGACATGGCCGATCTGGGGTGGCGAGAGGTTTTGAGTGTGCGTGGTATCGCGGCTGATCGCTTGAGTTTCCTCAAGGCGTCTCCCCAGCATTTTCATGCGGAAATTATGGAGCATGTCCTTAATTTCAAAGCATTTTCATCCATTGTGGCGATCACACGCGACCCGTTTAATCGGCTAAAGTCTGAATATTATTGGCACTTCCGCAGATCCGACACATGGCCCGACCCTGCGACTTGGATCAAAGACATCCTCTGTCAGGCAAACGAGGACCCCAATGTGAACGACAACCACATACGCCCACAGGTCGATTTTATACCAAAAGACGTTGATGTAGATCTGTTCAAGCTCGAAGAAGACGGCGTGCGCAAGGCTAAAATTGCGATCTGTGGTGGGTTCGAAGAACCGCCGAAACCGTTCCTACACCGGCTGCGTAGCCCCAAAAAAGAGCACAAGAAGGCGTCGAAATACACACCCGAAATTGAGGCCGCTTTCGTCTCTCAACGCAGTATGATCACAGATTTTTATGCCGCGGACTATGCGCGATTTGGCTATGACCCTGCGGGGGGCAGCTAGGGCTCTTTAATACCCGACCAGCCAATCGCGGCGCGCGCGCCAAACCTCGGTTTGGGCGGTGGCCCGATCCACCCAGCGCCCGCCGCGCAGCTTGGCCAAAAGACCCAGCCCGAGTGTGCGCACCCCAACCGCGATCCACATCAACACCAACCCCAAAGGCACAAGCGCAGCAGGCCAGTGGTCGCGCACCAGCGTCGCGCGCGCCTTGGTGACCAACAAGATCTTGTCACCGCGTGTTTTACTGGCCGCCCCAACCACATGCATGATCTGCGCATCTGGGGTGATGGCCGGACGGTAGCCCTGTTTCGCGGCGCGCAAACACAGGTCTGCCTCTTCGCCATACATGAAATAGCGCAGGTCAAAGCCGTCTAGCTCATTCCAAAGCGACCGTTTGATCAGCAGAAAACACCCCACAACAATGTCCACCTCACGCACTGTGTCACGTTGCCAGCCCCCTATTGCCTCAGAATTCAACAATTCTGATTTAGGAAACAAGGTCGACAGCCCCAAGCTGCGACATAGCAGGCTCCAGGGTGTGATCCGCATCCAACACGACGCAATATTAAGCGACCCATCCGGGAACACCGTACGCCCCCCCCAAATGCCCGCCTGTGGCCGCGCCTGCGCAAAGGCCATCAGATTGTCCACCGCGCCGGGGTGACATTCGGTATCGGGGTTAAGCAGCAGCAACCATTCGGTCTCGACCTCGGACGCGACCACATTGTTGGCTTTGGCAAAGCCCAAATTATCAGGCGACGCGATGACCCGCGCCTGCGGAAAGGCCTCGGCCACGGCTTCGGCTGATCCATCGCTAGAGGCATTGTCAAAGACCACCACATTGATCGCCACGTTCTTGGTGGTTTCATAGAGCGAACGGATCGCGGTCAATGTCATGTCACGGGTATTATAGCTAATGACAATAACGGTGAGTTCTGCCTCTGTCAGAGACGGGTTTTGGCTGTCTGTCACGGGGTCTGCCTTATGTATTGTGGTCGGTCTTATTTGGCGGGGACAGCCGATGGCGCAATGCACGTAGCCCTGACAACCGGTCTAGCTTCCACCAGGCCCGCAATAGCTTACGCGTCGCCGGATGTAAAAATTCTTCCTCTGCGCGCTGGCCGCCTGCCCGCACCCGGCTGGCCCGCTGACCAATCGAATGAACAGCCACACCCGCGTCGTTCAAAACAAAATCGACAAAGGCCTCCGCATGCATCGGGCGCGGCCCCGTTTCGCAAAAATCACGCATCCGGGTGACACGGGTGCCATAGGCCTTGATCGCCTGCGCGCCCGCACAAATGGCAAAGCGGTCGTTGCGGCCGAACCACGCCTGCCACCAAGGCAACCAAACGCCGCCTTTCCCCGCCCGTGCCACACGCAAAGCTGCGCGCAAAGGTTTGGCCATACTGTCGTGATATTCCAGATCCGGGCGGGCAAAAATAACCACATCCGCCTGCCCCGCCATTTCAGTCACCTGTTTCAACGAATGCAATTGATGCACCAAATTGCGCAGCGATGTGAAATCTGTCCCCCAGAAATCGCCGAACGACTTGAGCCCCTCAAAGTCCCATTCGGCCAGGCAGGCCCCGGGGGCTTCTAATGCCACCTGATCCAACGGCAAAAGCTTGTGTTCATCCTGCTCGAGGGCGCCTGTTTCACCTGTGCGCGGGTTGTCGATCTGGGCCTGCTCGAAGAAATGCGCATATACGTGCACAGGGTGCCCCGTGGCCCGCGCCACATCCAACACGTGAGTTTCAATAGAAGGCAATGTGTGGCGCAATGATCGGGTGATCCCGAAAAAACAAACTGCAATCTGTATGGGGGTATCCGCCGCCTTGGCCATCAAACGGCACCTACGCGGGCAAGCATCGTTGCGAAACTGTTCCTATAGGTCTCTATTGTGCTGTTTGGGGTCACTTTTGGTGCTGCGACAAGCGCCTGATCTAGGCTATCGGCAATGGCCCCAACCCGCCGACCCGCAGGCATCTTGGCCGTATCCCAAGCGTCTCGGAACCCGGCAACCTTGCGCACCGAAGGCTCCAGCCCCACACGTGCACGTTTAAAGACAAAGGCCGTAATATAGCCATGCAGGCTGGTGCCAACATAGGCCTGCGACCCAGCAATCAACGCCATAATCTGATCTACGGTCAGGGTCTCAGGGGCGACCCCAAACCACGGCGTGTTGCCCAAACGGGCCTGCAACCGCAAAGAGGTGATTTGATCATCATGCGCCGAGGCACGCCCAATGGCAAAAGACAAAACCTGCAGCCCCGTCCGGCGATGGACCTCTCGCAACTGTTCGGCCACCACGTCATCGCAGTCACGCGACCAACGTTCGGCCAGTTGCACACAAAGATAGGGTGCGTCGTCCAGCCCCGCAGCCTTCAATATGGCGGCGCGTTCATGCAGGCGTGTGTCTTTGGATATCAGGTCAGACATGGTCACGGCGCTGTCTGGCACCACGTCCGGCATCGGCAATCCACGGCCCGCAACAGCCTGCGCTGTGGGCGTATCACGCACAGTTAACCAACTGGCCCGCTTTAACGCAGCCGTTTGCCAAGCAATAACCCGCGCGCCCAGACGTCCCGTACTGACGCCGCCAACCGCATTGTAAACCACCTGGGCAGGTTCCGAACCCGACGGCAAATCGCGGGGGTCCAATGTCCAGGGCTGTTGATTTTGGCACCCAAATACGCGGCGCCATATTGGCGTCCAAAACGCGTAGCGCGTCTTGTGGTGTAGCGTCATGATGTGTTTGCTAATTTTGGGCGAGACCAAATGTTCCACCATCTGCCCCCAACTGGGCGCCAAAAGCTCGCCACCGGTCAAAACCACCAAGTGGCGCGTATCGGCGCTAAGGCGTTGGCTGTAAAGTTCACTCAGCGGTTTGCAGACCACGCCACCTTCGGCGCGCAGATCTGCCCGCCGAAGGGCGTAAAAATCAATATCTGCCTTTGGCAACGCCTGTCGCAGTAAATGTTCAGAAATACGTGCAAACAGGACGTCTCCGTAATTGAAGCGATCAAATGCACCCACCAACGATACTTTCCAATTCATCTGCTTACTCCCACACACATTTACCTACTAAAAACTGTGTGGCGTAAGTTCGCTCAGATAGCAACGAAACCGGCTGCCAGCCCCTATATGGGGCTTATATCCGCCCAAAAACAGCCTGCTGGAACATCCAAGCCCCTCGCAGCCAGCGCAGTCTGAACAGCGTCACCGCTGCGCGATATTTCTCGCCCGGCATAAGAGATCCGTGGCGCAAGACCGTTGGTAAATGGGCAAAGGGGCTCGCAAACATCATCACGGCACGGCGCGCCCAGACCAAACGCCCCCTAAGTCCTGAGGCCTGCAAGCCAAAGGATTCTTCAACCAATCGCCGCCACTTGCGTTTCAATTCTGGCCAATCATTGCGTGACGGATGGCTGACCCGCAGGTCAGGAGCATAGCGCAACGCGCTGCCCGCAGCCGTTGCCCGAAGGCACCAATCAAGATCTTCGGACACCCCAACCCGAAAGACCCCGGTGCGTTCAAAGACCGCCCGTGTCGTCAGCAGATTGGCCGTGACAGAAAAGCCTTTGTTCAGCACGTAATTCTTTTGGTTGAAGGCAAACACGGCTTCAAACGCCTGTGCTCCGGTCAGCGGCGGTGCGGTTTCGTGAAAGACCGCAACATCCCCGCCAATAACAGCGTCATCCGCGACCGTTTCGCAAGCGACCGCAAACCAATCGCCGGCAGGCACGCAATCTGCATCCAGAAAAAACAGGTAAGGCGCGGTTGTGTCAGCCACGCCGCGATTGCGCGCGATGCCAGCCCCTTTTTGGGTTTCTGTGATGAACCTAACATCCGGGAATGCCTGGTGTATGGGCGCCAGATCGTCGGTTGAGCTATTATCAACAACAACAAGTTCGGCGCGCCCGTCCAGTTGATCGACAAGCGCGGATAAACACCGCTTGAGCCGGACCACATCGTTATAATGGGGGATAATAATAGCGTATTGGGGCGGGGTAGGGTGGTTGGATGTCATTTGTGTTTTGATACCAATGTTTCAATCTTGCGTATAAGTGCCGCATCAACACCCGCCCCCGTCAGCAACATATACCCTGGGCGGGCTTCAACCGTCACCGCCTTCTGGGGCGGGGTAGGCGGCACGGGTGCGCGACTGATCTGGGCGGGGCCCTGAACAGAGGCGATCAGCTGCGAGAGCGCGTCTTGTTCTTCTTCTGCGGTATTTGCCGGTGATTTTTGCAATTGTGCGGCAATTTTGGGTGCGGCATCGGTCTCTTCCGACAATCGTCGGACCAACGCCAGCCCTTGCCGTTCCGTGATGGCCGCAGGAAACCGCAGCGCATCGTCGAAAGCGGTGTACAGCACCAAGAATGAATTAATTTTCGATCGTTTCGCCCTGCTGGCCGACGCGAATAAATCGCGCACCGCATGTCGTGCCGTAGGAAAGGCTCCCTGTTCGGCGGCTTTTGCGGCAATTCGGGCCCGTTCATAATAGCTCAGGTTGGCCCGGATTTCGTTTTCCTCGACCATCGCCTTGTAGGCATCTCCTGCCGTATCAGGTTGTCGCACCAATGCCTGAACCACGGAAAACTGCGGGTCGGATGTCTCCTTTTGCAAGGCTTGCAACGCTTTCAGGCGGCGCCATCCTGAGATCAAGCCATATTTGCCGTCTCCCAAGTCCAGTACTTCAATCGGCATTTGCTGACCGCGCGCGCGCACACTATCGCGCAAGGCTATCATATCTTCGTCGTCTTCGGTCAACCGGTCACGCACAAGATGCTGCGGATCGACGCTCTCCAACGGTAACGACAAAATCATGCGCCCAGATGTTCGTGCCAAGCTCAGTTCGTGCGACACCTCATCAAAAGCAGCCTGCAGTGCGGTTTGTGCCGCCACATCCGCAATGGGGGCCCGAGGGCCACGCACATCTTGAGTTGGGCTGCCAACAGCGCCCATAGACATTGGTGAAAGGCGCTTACGTTTGGCCATAACATCTGCATCCTATGGTGAAAGATTGCGAAAACCTGTATTTATCAGAGTCTGATTTCAATATTATCAATAGCTTATCATTTAGTTGTTTCGCGTGCGAAACAATTGAAGCGATATCTGTATGCCCGATCATGGTGCCGCCTCTTCAGCACGGATTTCATCGCGCCGCCAAACGCCTAGCAGCAAGCGTTTGAAGTCTGCATAGGTCTCGTCAAATGTCGCGCGCCCACGGACATAGGTTTCGCGGTTGAAGTCTCTGTAGTCAGCCTCATAGATACCTGCGACTTGCTCTCCGGCTTGCCCGATCAGCGCAGTAAATCCTTGTCGGTTCGGGCTGAGCATAGGGCCTAGATACGCATGCATTACACCTGCCATTTCGGCTTGCTGGCTGCCATCATATCGGGTGATCACGCCGCGCACCGCATCCCAGCGAAACTTGAGCTCGGCGCGCCCCAATGCACGGGCAGCCATGTTTTCGGCCTCTTCGATTGAGGCAAAGGTGGCGTGGACCATATCGAAAAACCGCCCCGTTGAATCAAATTCCAGAAAGGACGCGCCTAAGGGAACCAATACAATATCTGCGGCGGCCAACCCATTGATGGTCAAATAACCCAGAGCAGGAGGCGTATCCAGAAACACCAGATCATACGCATCAAGCACGCCATCTGCTTGCAGGCTATCATGCAGGGCATCCCACATTTTCCATCCCCGTCCGGCCATCCGCCACACGGGAATTTGGAATTCAGACCAGTACAAATTGAGCTGCGCGGGAATGAGATCAATGTTGGGCCAATGGGTGCTTTGGATGATGTCTTGGGCGGTGATATCCAGCGCGGTTGTTAGCATCTCGTCAATGGCGTTAGGCGGGTCGCCACGGTCCATTCTGCGTTGATTGTCTTGGCGCAGGTAGCTGCCGTAATGACGGGCAAGTAAAGGGAAGATGGTCTGCCATTCGTCTTCTGCTTTTCCATTGAACACCGAGGTCATAGACCCTTGGCTGTCCAAATCGATCACCAGGACTTTGTAGCCATCAAGTGCGGCAGACATTGCAAGATGCGCGCATGTTGATGTCTTTCCGACCCCGCCTTTAAAGTTTGCCACAGCGGTGATTTTGGCAGGCTGTCCTTTAGGCCGGTAGGGGGCGTATTCTTTGGCTTTTGATCCTTCGGCACTGAAATGGGCGCGTAGTTCCAAGACCTGTTCAAGGGTAAACCATTTTGCGCCGCCTTCCGTTTCTGCGCGTCCTTGAGGTAAATCAGGGTTGGCTCTTAGCACTCGGCGAAAATATTGAGGGGCCACAGGGATTAAATATTTGGTGATTTCCCAGGTTGAAAACAGGCGTAGTTTTTTTTCGCCGCTCTCGTCTAACCCTCGTGATATCAGATCGTTTGCGCCTCTGCTGCAATCTTCTGAGATCTTAGCAAAGTGATCTGTACTGACCTCTTCAGGTAAGGTTTTTACGACATCATCTGGGTTGATATTGAGGTATGGGGGTAGGGTGCCCATGAGACTTCGTGTCCTTGATATACCGTGTTTTTCAATAAGTAACCAAAAACACGGTACCTTACAAGGTTTGCGTTTATTCTCTCTTTTTCACTGGAAAATAGGCGCTTTCTTTATGGCCAAGAGCGATTTTTCGCCAATAGTTTTGTTATATATCAGTTATTAGAGTGTTACGGACCTTTGACTTTTTATATTACCTGAATTATTTCAACGCCTTACGGGATTTTTTTTTAAACATCCGACTCTGATCCCACGATAGGGCGACTCTGATCCCACGTTAACCCGACTCTGAACCCACGATTGAGATCTCATATTGTGGTAGACAGTGTTTGCTGTGGGAAATAGCTTTGGTGTCAACGAAACAACGAAACGTTGTCAGGCTCGAGCAGATGGCCACAAGACAGTCTTTGACACCCGCGATGGGGGTCACGCCCGGGCAGGGTCACGTTGGCGATTTTTTCGTCTGCGACTTTATGGGTGCCATGCCCAAACATGATCTGGTCAGTATGGAGCATCCGATTTTTGCACTGACGACCCGCCCGGACAGGCGGATCTTATCTTATGAACATAACGCCGCAGAGATCACCATTACGCCCAGCGTAAAGGGTCGCGCCACGATCTTTGACGCGGATATTTTGATCTTTTGCATCAGCCAATTGATTGCTGCGCTGAATGCGGGGCGCGCTGTTAGTCGCAAGCTGACCTTAACTGCGCATGATTTGTTAACGGCGACAGGACGCGAGACAAGCGGTGACGGGTATCGCCGTTTGCGCGATGCGTTTGAGCGGCTGGCAGGGACCCGGATCACCACCAATATTGCCACTGATGATAAAATCACGACGAGCGGTTTTGGGTTGATCGAAACGTGGGAGATCGTGCGCAAGACCCGCAGTGGCCGGATGGTCAGTGTTGAAATTACCCTCAGCGATTGGCTTTATCGGGCGGTGCTGTCCAAAAGTGTCCTGACGCTGAACCGGGAATATTTCAATCTGCGCAAACCGCTGGAACGTCGGTTGTATGAGCTGGCGCGTAAGCATTGTGGGCGCCAACCTGAATGGCGGATCTCTTTGGCTGTTCTGGCAAAGAAGGCCGGGTCGCGCAGCCCTTTGCGGGTGTTTCGCGCCATGGTCCGCGAGATAATCTCGCGGAACCTTTTGCCAGACTATGTTCTGAGCGAAGAGCCCGGCGATATTCTATGTATCCGTCCGCGGGCTGCGGATCCTGTGATTGAAACTGGGCATGGGGCAGGGTTGCTTGATCCGGCCACGCTGGAGACAGCCCGGCAGTTGCGCCCAGGGGCGGATGTTTACGCACTGGAGGCGCAGTGGCGCCATACTTGGCAAAGCACGGGCCGGCCGCATCTGCGCAACCCTGACAAGGCGTTTTTGGGGTGGCTTCGTATCCGGGTCGATCGGGGTGAGATCTAATGCGGATCCAATAGCTTTTGACGACCAAATAACACAATCGCCGCAATGCTAAAAAGAAACCTATGGTATGCAATGGATACTGCAACAGTTTGAGGACACCGAGAAGCCAGCAGTTGTTTTGGATCGTCTTGGAATTCCCTACACGTGGCACAAAGTTGTCCTGTTTGTTGGTGAACTTGACCCAGACCCCGTGATTTACCTGTCTGAAATCGACTAAGATGCTGCAGATTTCGCAGAACAGATGGTGCGTTTGAACCCGAACTACGCGCGTGCATATGTCATGGACATCTGCCGTACGGAAACGGGCCTGAAAATGTTGGAGACCAACTGCATCAACGCTGCTGGGTTTTACGCGGCTGATCTGACCAAACTGGCTGACGCCATGCACACGATCAACGGTATCAAGCCTTAGCGCAGGATCTCAAGCGGTGCCACGGGCGCAGGATGTTCCGAAATATGACCACGTGTGTTGCTCCGGGGCAGGTGGCCCATATGGGCGTCCCGTAAGTAAACAGACAGGTGGCCGACGTCGCCGCGCCCCTTTAGTAGACACCCGCATTCCCGACTAAATGGTTAACGGAACGTAAATATCCTAGGCGTGAGGCGTTTACTTTTGTATGTTCGGGATCAGTCATCCCCTTTTTATGGCGGCCCAGGCCGCAGTTCTGATTCTCAAAACATCCTCTGCGGAGATATTTCAATGGTTACTTTATATTCTACGACGCGCCGTGCCAGATGCGCATTTTTGGCTGGCGTCACCTGCATTGTAACACCACTGCCCGCGCTTGCGAGCATCGTGCCATTTGAAGGAGAGGCAACATGGCTCTTCAACATGGAAGTGACAGAGTACTCATCTTTTGGCACTGTGCTGTCCTCTGGGCCCACACTGGGCGACACTGGCAGCAAACTGGTGCAATCAAGCTACAATGGGCACGCCGATCTGGATTTCTATGGCCCCGGGCGGCATGACTGGACGTTCAACTTTCCACAGCTGAGCTTCTCTTCGACGGGCACCCCGGCAGGCGCGCTGACCTTGACCTCGGACATGCCCCCGATCAGCTTTGATGAAACCGAACTGCCCGACAATACATGCGGATTTATCATCGACTATTGCTATGGCGCGCTGGCCGCTGGCAGCGTCTATGAGGCGGTACGCTACACGCTGAATATCAACACGCTGATCCCGGCAGATGCGTTGCAAAGCATCGAAGACCCCACATACCCGGTGTCCTTTACCTTCACGGAAAACCTCATTTTCCGCAACACAACCGACAGTGGCGATCTGCACTTCTTTACGGCGACGGGCAGTTCTTCTGCAGTGGCGGTATTGGCAGCGGCGGATGGTGCCGCGGTGAGCAGTGTGCCAGTGCCGGGTGCAGTGGTCTCGTTAGGGTCGGCGATGTTCGTATTGGCCGCTCTTGGCGGGATCGGGCGGCGCCGCCCGACCTGACGACAGGGTCAGCCAGCAGACGCCATATCGCGGAACTGGCTGTCCATTTCGATCAGCGCATCATAGGTGCCTTCTGCGGCCACCTTACCGTCTCTGAGCAGGAAAATCGTGTCGCAGTTGCGCACGGTCGACAAGCGGTGAGCGATCATAATGATGGTCTTGGAACCGCTGATATTGGTCACCGCCTCCATGACGGCGCGCTCCGTAAGATTGTCGAGCGCCGAGGTGGCT
>NZ_JBDWVM010000277.1:0-11411 GCF_039984035.1 Planktotalea sp.
CGGAACTTCCACTGGATGTGATAAAGCGTCAAAGGCAGCGCCTTGTAGCTGCCGACAAAGTTCGCGACGATGTCTGTGATCATCTCTTCGTTCGTTGGACCATAGAGCATCTCGCGGTCCTGACGGTCCTTAATGCGCAGCATTTCAGGGCCATAGGCGTCATAGCGACCGGACTTGCGCCACAGATCAGCAGATTGCAACGTGGGCATAAGCATCGGGATGTGACCGGCACGCTGTTGCTCTTCATGCACAATGTTTTCAATCTTGCGCAAAACCTTGAAGCCCATAGGCAGCCAAGAATAAATACCGGCAGAGGATTGTTTGATCATCCCCGCGCGCAGCATCAAGCGGTGGCTTACGATCTGCGCATCCGCAGGGTTCTCTTTCAAGATCGGCAAAAAATATCGGCTCAGGCGCATGGAACGTCCCTCAAAAATCTGTGGTTCTCACCCGTTTAGGCGCTTGTATCAATTCCAGCAAGACATGCGTCTTCATCTTTCAAGATAAACTTCGGGGGAGGCTCAGCAAAGCTGAGGCGGGGGCTGGCCCCCAACGGCCCTTGAAACCTCCCCTCGCTTAGGCGATGTCTAAGACAACACAATCAGCAGAGGCGCATATGGCTCATCCCGTTGAAGACCAGCTCAAATATTGGGGAATTTCCACGGCCGTTTTCTTGGTGGCCTTGTGGTATCTCGGCGATGTGATCCTGCCATTCGTTCTGGGCGGCGCTATTGCTTATTTTCTCGATCCTGTTGCGGACAAGCTTGAGGATTTAGGATGCAGTCGAGCGCTCGCAACGACGATCATTACGCTGATCGCCGTGCTCGTTTTTGTGGTCATGGTTCTGCTGGTCGTTCCAACCTTGATCTCGCAGGCGGTCACGCTCGTTGAAACTGCGCCGCAACTGTTCACAAATCTGCAGGCCTTTTTGGCAGAGCGCTTCCCGCAAATTCTGGATGAAGATTCAACTATTCGCCAATCGCTCATTGGCTTGGGTGAAACAATTCAGTCCAAGGGCGGGGAGCTATTTAGCTCGGTTGTCTCCTCTGCCTCCTCCATCGTCAGCATCTTGACGCTGTTTTTGATCGTGCCTGTCGTGGCTTTCTATCTCTTGCTAGATTGGGACAACATGACCGCACGCATCGACACGTTGCTGCCGCGCGATCATGCGCCCACAATTCGCATGCTGGCCAAACAGATTGATCAAACGCTCGCGGCCTTCATTCGCGGCATGGGCACTGTTTGCCTCATCCTCGGCACCTATTATGCAATCGCGCTCATGCTGGTCGGTTTGCAATTTGGTCTGGTCGTTGGGTTTATCGCTGGTCTGATAACCTTCATCCCCTATATCGGCGCTTTGATCGGCGGGGCATTGGCGATTGGTTTGGGGCTATTCCAGTTCTGGGGCGATTGGGTGTCATTGGGCTTGGTCGCAGGTATCTTTGTGGTCGGCCAAGTTTTGGAAGGTAATGTGCTTACCCCCAAGCTGGTCGGCTCATCGGTCGGTCTGCACCCCGTTTGGTTGCTGCTGGCTCTCTCAGTTTTCGGCTCGCTCTTTGGCTTTGTCGGCATGTTGGTCGCCGTCCCTGTTGCAGCGGCCCTTGGCGTGATCGCCCGTTTCTTCATCGGACAATATATGGGCAGCCGCCTTTATGCTGGTCTAGAAGGCCAACCGGAAAGCGAAGACTAAGACATGAGCGAACAACTTAGCTTTGATCTCCCATCGCGCGCCGCGTTGGGGCGGGATGATTTCTTTGTCTCTCCGTCCAATGCACTGGCTGTCGCGCTCATCGATGCACCCCACAGCTGGAGCAACGGAAAACTTCTGCTGATCGGGCCCGAAGCGTCGGGCAAGACCCATCTCGCCCATGTTTGGGCCGCGCAAAGCGGCGCGCAGATTATTTCTGCAGCGGATCTGTCCGAAGACGCCGTTCCCGATTTGCTGGCTACACCTATCGTGATCGAAGATGTGGATGCCATCGCGGGGCAACGCCCCATTGAAACGGCGTTGTTCCATCTGCACAATCTGTCCGCGGCGGAGGGGCAAAACGTGTTGCTCACAGCGCGCAGTGCGCCGCCGCGTTGGTCGCTCTCGCTGCCGGATCTAGCCAGCCGTATGCAGGCCGTTTTAATCGCAGAACTCGACGCGCCCGATGATACGCTGTTGACCGCGCTCATGATGAAGCTCTTTGCAGATCGCCAGTTGAACCCTGCCCCGGATGTTATTCCATTTCTGGCAAAGCGGATCGATCGTTCCTTCGCTGCCGTTCAGCGCATCGTTGCCGCGCTCGATAAAGCAGGTCTTGAAGAAAAACGCCCGCTCACACGCGCATTTGCATCGGCAGTGCTGGACAAATTCCCCCCGCAGGCGTCACATTAGTTTTACCCGACGCCCTTAAAGGTACCTGATGCAATCTGATTTTCTCCAAGCTGACCTTCCTGACCCACTCGAACTGGAAGACGTCGATCTGACGGGTCCAGGCCGTTTTGTGAATAGGGAGTTGAGCTGGCTCAATTTCAATTGGCGTGTCCTTGAAGAAGCAGAAAACCCGCGCGTGCCCTTGCTGGAGCGACTGCGGTTCCTGTCGATTTCCGCTACAAACTTGGATGAATTTTACACAGTGCGCGTCGCGGGTTTGCGTGAATTGGCGCAGGCGGGAAATACGACGCCCGCCGCTGATGGCCTATCCCCCGCAGAGCAGCTCACGCTCATCAATGAAGATGCCCGCGCGCTTTTGATGACCCAGCAGCGGGTCTATGAAAGCCTGCGCGCGCAAATGCTTGAGGCGAATATTGCGATCATCGATCGTTCTGAGCTCAGCGAAAGCGACAAAGATTTCATCGCTGATATCTTCTTGAACAAGGTCTTTCCTGTTCTGTCACCTCTGGCCATTGATCCGGCCCATCCCTTCCCTTTCATCCCGAACACTGGCCATTCGCTTGCATTGCAACTCGAACGCCAGTCCGACAAGCGCGAGCTGCAAGCGCTCTTGCCAATTCCAGCGCAGATTGACCGGTTTGTCGTTCTGCCAGCGCCAAAGGGCAAACTCCGCTACTTCCCTTTGGAAGATGTGTTGGTTGAAAACATTGGCCGCCTCTTTCCCGGCTACAAAATGCGTGGTCATTTCGGGTTTCGCGTTTTGCGCGATAGCGATTTGGAAGTGGAGGACGAAGCCGAAGATCTAGTTCGCGAATTTGAAGTCGCGCTCAAACGCCGCAAACGCGGTGAGGTCGTTCGCCTGACCTATACAGGCGATGCGCCAAACAAGATCAAAAGCCTTGTGATGCGCGAACTTGGCGTCAGCGACGCGGAAACCGTCGAACTGCCCGGCATGATTGGCATGGCCGATCTATCCGAGCTGGTCACCGATGCACGCCCTGACCTTTTGTGGCCCACCTTCATGCCCCGCGTGCCTGAGCGCGTACAGGACCATGAGGGCGATATGTTTGCTGCGATCCGTCAAAAGGATATGTTGCTGCACCACCCTTATGAGACCTTCGACATGGTCGTGCGGTTTTTGACCCAAGCCGCGCGCGATCCAGATGTCGTTGCGATCAAACAAACGCTTTATCGCACCTCCAAGCGCTCACCTATTGTGTCCGCGCTCTGCGAGGCTGCAGAAGACGGCAAATCCGTCACTGCTCTGGTGGAACTCAAAGCGCGCTTTGATGAAGCTGCAAACATTCGCCAATCCCGCCGCTTGGAACGTGCGGGTGCGCATGTTGTCTATGGTTTCCTCGATCTGAAAACCCACGCCAAAATCTCAACCGTTGTGCGCCGTGAGGGCGATCAGCTCGTCACCTATACCCATTACGGCACGGGCAACTACCACCCGATTACAGCGCGCATTTATACCGATCTTTCGTTTTTCACATGCGATGCAAAGCTAGGTCGCGATGCCACGAAGGTGTTCAACTACCTCTCGGGCTACGCTGCGCCCGACAGCCTTGATAATCTCGCGATTTCGCCTCTGACTCTGAAACCACGTTTGCTTGAGTTGATTGGCCGCGAAGCAGACCATGCCAAAGCCGGCAAACCAGCAATGATTTGGGCCAAGATGAATTCGCTCATCGATCCCGAAGTGATTGATGCGCTTTATGATGCCTCGCAAGCTGGCGTCAAAATTGATCTCGTGATCCGCGGTATTTGTGGCCTGCGTCCTGGTATCAAGGGCCTGAGCGAAACCATACGCGTCAAATCGATTGTTGGGCGTTTTCTTGAACACTCGCGCATTGTTTGCTTTGGCAATGGCCACGGCCTGCCCCACAAAAAGGCGCGCGTCTTCATCAGCTCCGCCGATTGGATGGGCCGAAATTTGAACCGGCGCGTCGAAACCCTTGTGGAAATCAACAACGCGACCGTCAAAGCCCAGATCGTAAGCCAAATCATGGCTGCCAATCTCGCTGACGTCGCGCAAAGCTGGGTCATGCGACCAGACGGGTCTTTCATTCGCGAGGCGGTTCCCGAAGGTAGTTTTGCCTTCAATTGTCATAAGTTTTTCATGGAAAATCCGTCCCTTTCCGGGCGTGGTAGCGCTGGCGCGGCAGATGTGCCCAAACTCACGCATACCAAAGACAACGACGCGTAGATCATTTTTGCCATTCTAAACTTGCCGACCTTGGCCTAAGCTGGCGTTAAGACTCCAACATCGGATCCCTTGATGAACGCTGAAATCACGCCCGACCTACCCGCTGATTTGGACGCCAGTTTTGGCCCCTTTGGCCGGCCTTTGTTTAACGATCCATCCGTGCGCAAACTCTCACGTGTTGGCGTGGTTGATATCGGCTCAAACTCGGTGCGAATGGTGATCTTCGACGGCGCAGCGCGTAGCCCGAACTATTTCTACAATGAAAAAGTCATGTGCGCTTTGGGCGCGGGTATTTCCGACACGGGACGTTTGAACCCCAAAGGGCGCGTTCGCGCGCTCGCGGCAATCGCACGTTTTGAGGCCATCGCGCAAAGCCTTGGGATTTCACCGCTGACTGCCGTTGCAACAGCTGCGGTGCGCGATGCAGAGGACGGACCCGAGTTTTGCGCTGATGTGTTGCGCGAAACCGGCTTGCAAGTGCATGTCATCGACGGCCCCGAAGAGGCGCGCCTCTCTGCACAAGGCGTTTTGCTGGGATGGCCCGGTTCTTATGGCCTAGTCTGTGATATCGGCGGTGCGTCAATGGAACTGGCAGAAATTCGCGATGGCCGTGTTGGTAAATGCGTGACCTCTTCGCTTGGCCCCCTCAAACTACAAAGCCTTAAAGGCGGCGCCAAGGCGCGCAAAGCCTATGCCAAAGAGGTCATCAAAGATCTCTGCGAGCAAATGGGTGAGCAGAAGGATCGATTGTTCCTTGTCGGCGGGTCTTGGCGCGCCATTGCACGGATCGACATGCATCGTCGCGGCTATCCTTTGCACGTTTTGCATGAATATCGGATGACCCCAAAATCCGTGCGTGAAACCGTTAAATACATCCAAAAGAGCGATATCGACGAGCTGCGCGCAGCTTGCGATATTTCATCTGCACGTATGGCATTGGTGCCCATCGCAACTGAAGTCCTCAAAATTCTGATCAGCCGCATCAAGCCCAAAGATATCGCGATCTCAAGCTATGGTATTCGCGAGGGCATGCTCTATGAGCAAATGCCACAGAAACTGCGCGACCGTGATCCGTTGATCGAATTCGCACGATTTTCTGAATCAAAAAACGCGCGCATGCCTGGTTTTGGCACAACGCTTTATGACTTCATCATGCCGCTGTTCAAATCCGCGCCCTTCGCGACCAAGCGCATGGTCAAAGCCGCGTGCCTTTTGCACGACGTAACATGGCGCGCGCACCCGGATTTCCGCGCGGAAGTCTGTTTTGACAACTCAACCCGCGCCAACCTTGGTGGTCTCAGCCACTCTGAACGGGTTTTTCTGGGTCTTGCCTTGCTGCACCGCTATCGAAACCAACGCAAAGGGTCACAGTTTGAAGACCTATTCGGTCTTTTGACAGACTCCCAGCAGCGCGAAGCGGAAATTCTGGGAAAAGCCATGCGCTTTGGCGCGATGCTCTGGATGGAAAAAGACGAAAAACTTGGCGAAATCCGCTGGTTCCCGAAGAAGAAGCAACTTGAACTGCGACTACATCTTTCCGCCAAACCTCTCTTCTCCGAAGTCGCAGAGGCGCGTCTGTCTTCCTTAGCGGCATCCTTGAATGCCGAGACAATTGTGAAATTCAACAAAGCGTCGAAAGACAGCTAAACCCCTTCAAAGCCACCATTGCGAAATGTCTTTGAAGGAGCGCGGGCTGGCGCCCTCCCTCGCCCCGATCCGATATTTCGAGCGTAACTTAAAGTTCGACTTCACCTTCAGGCGCTGCAATCTCATCGTCAGTTTTGCGGCGCAAGATAATATCGCCGTTCGGCAATATCTCAGGCGGATGGTATTTCGAAAAATCCTCGACCTGCCCCAGAAGATCACCAAGCGCAGGCCCCATGTTTTCAACAAACCCGCGCAACGCCGGTTCCAATTGATCAGACAGTTCTTCCATTTCCTTTAGCGCAGGTTCCATTTCCTGCACCAACCCCTTGAACAAAAGGCGCGCGCCTTCTTCCATAAGGTTAAAGCCATTGTCTGATGTCGTCTCTTCAGCCTGTGCAGGCAACGCCAGTGCAAGGGCCAAAGCAGCAGAGAGAGCAATCTGTTTCATAACGCCAATATAAGCACGTTGAATGTAAATTTTAGATCAAATGTCGATATCAAGCGTGACAGGGAAATGATCCGAGGCTGTCAGCAACGCATCGCGCAGTTCAATATTTGACCAACATTCTGGATCATCGAAGGGATGCCAGATGCGCCAAGATTTTGCTTTTGAACGCAAATCATCGCTTACCATGATGTAGTCAAGCAAGGCCTGCAAAAACCGATTATCCCGTTTCAGAAAGAACCGCGATGTTGTGGGCGAACCGCCGATTTTCCGCTCAAGCGCGCGCGCGGCATTGGGATCATAGAGGCAAGGACAGCCGACTTCGCCCAAAATGATCTCGACGGACGAGCGCCCAAACAGATTTTCATATTCATCAAGCCCGGGCCCATCGTTCAGATCACCCAGCACCATTAGGCTGTCACCAGCCTCTAAATGCGTCTCTACACGGCCACGCAGCCAAACCGCCTGCGCCAATTGCTTGCGTCGGTTCGCAATAGAAAAACGCATGACCTCGTCACGGTTATGCGCACCGTGCGGCGCTTTGCTTTTCAAATGCGCACCGATCATCCGCAGGCGCGTACCGCTGCTGGTTTCAATCGCCAGTTCCAAAGGAGGTTTGGAAAAATTTACACTTTCGCGGCGGCTATCCACATCAAGATCGATCTCGAACGCTGTATCGAAACGGGGGAACTCCCCTTCCACGCCGCCAATCGGATCATGCGTCGCGGACAGTTTTTTGGGATCGTAGAGCAAGGTTATTTCTTGCTGAGTGGTGTTGGTGAACCCGATCAACGCCTTGTTCGTTCGCAAGCCGCAAGCTTTCGCGAAATTCTCCAAAGCGCGCTCACCGGAGCGTTGCTTGTGATCATCAGGCGCTTCGATCACCATAATCGCGTCGGCGTCCAAAGCTTTGAACACGGTATTTAGCGCAGCGACTTGCGCGCGCCGCGTCACATCGCGCCGCCCCGACCAACGATCATCTGAATGAAGTGTGCCATCATCGTCGAATAAGCGATCGAACCATTCGACATTGTAACAAGCAATTCGCATTAAGCGGCCCGATCTTTGGTAATCTCTTCCCATGCGCGATTGATATCGACCATGCGTTTTTCTGCCATGCGCACCGCCTCTTGCGGAACACCCCGTGCAATCATGCGATCAGGATGGGTTTCCCGAACCATCTCGCGCCAGCGTCGTTTGATCTCGTCCAAGGGCATATCAGCGGTAACGCCAAGAACCGTGTAGGGATCAGGTTGAGCGTCTGGCACAAACCGCGCACGCAGCGCGCGGAACGCGGTGTCGTCCAGCCCGAAAATCGTCGCAACGCGTTCCAGAAACACGTTTTCATTCGGGTGATAAAACCCATCCGCCATGGCGATATAAAACAGCCCTTCGAGCAAATCACGCAAGGTGGAAGGCTCAGACCCAAACATGTGCGCGATGCGCGTTGCGTAATCTTCAAAGCCAGCAACGTCCAAGCGGGCCATGTTAAAAACACGGGCAGCATCCGCTTCATCTGCGGCGGCAATATTGAAAACTTCGCGAAAGGCTGTCACCTCATCGCGGGTCACCTGCCCGTCCGCCTTGGCCATTTTTGCGCCCAAAGCAATGACCGCAATCGTAAAGGCAACAGTGCGTTCAGGCGGGCTGCGCAAACGATCAAAGACAACCGAAAGGCTTTCACCTTGGCTAAGTGCGGCGAGCGCTTCGGATATGCGAGTCCAGAGTGACATGGCGCAACTTTAGGCCCTCTGGAGAGAAAAGCCCATGCGTCACACCCGTTTCAGCGCAGGATTTTCTGCATGAAGATCAAATCGATCCACCGCTCGAATTTGCGGCCCGATTGCGGGATCGTTCCGACGGTCTTGAAACCGACTTTTTCATGAAAGGTGATCGCATCTTGGTTTTCGCCGCTGACGGCCGCGCAGAAACTGTGAACGCCGTTGCGACGCGCATGTTCTTCCAACGCATCCATCAGGGCACGACCCGCCCCTTTCCCCCGCGCTTCAGGCGCCAAGTTTATCGAATGCTCTTTCGCCGCCGCATAGCCCGGACCACTTCGAAAAGGGAAATAAGTCGCGAACCCGAGTACAACGCCTCCCGTTTCAGCCACAAGAAACGCGCCCTCACGCGCAGCGATATCATTGGCAACGGTTTCGACAGTTTTGAGCTCTGTCGTGAAAGTCACCGTCGTATTCTCAATCAATGGATTGGCGATTTTGCAGATCGCTTCCGCATCGTGTGTGTGTGCCGTTCGAATGATCATAGAAGCGTTTTTATGCCATTAGGCGTGCTGAACTCTGCGATCAGCTCCGGCACCTCCCCATTCTCGAAACGTACCGCTGCGCCAATTACGTCGCCTAACATCTGAGCCAACGCTTCCGCTTCTGGATGGCAAACCGTTAGCATCTTCAATGAAATTGGAGCCGCCGTTAACATCGCCGCAGGATGCAACGTGCCGCCCCATTCAATGAGCGGCGGGAAGACACCGTCGAAAGGTAGCTTGCCTGTCGCAGCAACGGCCATTTGCCACCGTAAATCGCCGCGCTCCAGTGACACCGGCTCGCCTGCATCTTTCCAATGTACGCAGGCTTGCGCGATATCATCGACGCTGCACACCCAATTGGTTAAACGGGGCGCGCCGGCAAAGTTATCCAGATCAAACCATCGTGGACGATCGGGGTTTGGCACGTTTGGATCGACTGAAATCGCCTCCAAATACAAACCATCTTCCATACCTATCAAATGATTGTGCGTCGCAAATCGCGCATGTTCCCCGCCTGTTTGCATCGAGATACCCAAGGCCTCTTCGATGTGCGCACGCGCGTCATCACGGGTTTCGCCGCTTACGGCAAGATGATCTAATTTTACGCTAATCATATAAAAACCTTATGGAAATGCACTTGAGAGGCGAGCTATGCGCGAAATAACCATTATGTCGCACTGAAAACCTCAAGAAAAGTATTGAAGCCGCCACACCACGCACCATGTTACGTTGAATTAGGCGTATTACGCGCCAAAATTCCTTGGGAGGCAAGAATGTTACTACGCGCGATCGACAAATTTTTCAGCCATGAGGCTTCGGGTGGCATATTGCTCATGTTATCTGCCTTAGCGGCGATGATGATCGCAAACTCCGCATTGTCTAGCGTTTACGAGGGTGTTTTAGGAAGCTACCTCGCCGTTACGATAAATGGGTCCGGCCTTGAAAAACCTCTGATCCTTTGGATCAACGATGGTTTGATGGCGATCTTCTTTTTCTTGATTGGTTTGGAACTCAAACGCGAATTGCTGGAAGGCAAGCTCAAGAACCCGCGCGATGTTCTCTTGCCCGGCATGGCCGCGCTTGGCGGCATGGCAGTGCCTGCCTTGATCTTTGCAGCGTTCAACTGGAATTCACCAGAAACTTTAGGCGGTTGGGCCATTCCAGCGGCAACCGACATCGCCTTTGCGCTTGGCATCCTTGCGCTTGTTGGCAGCCGCGCGCCCGTGTCGTTGAAGGTGTTTTTGCTCACCTTGGCGATCTTGGACGACCTTGGCGCTATCATCATCATCGCGCTGTTTTACACGTCTGAGCTCAAGATCGATTATCTTTACCTCGCACTCTTGCCGCTGGCAGGCCTTATCTGGCTCAACATTAAAGGCGCGCACCGCGTTGCACCTGCGATCCTGCTCGGTGTGATCATGTGGTTCTTCGTTTTGAAGTCCGGCGTCCATGCAACCTTGGCAGGCGTTGTGACGGCCTTCTTGATCCCTTTGACTGACAAATGGGGCAAGTCTCCCCTGCACGCGCTAGAACATGCATTAACGCCCTACGTGCTGTTCCTGATCATCCCGATCTTTGCGTTTGCCAATGCTGGCGTTGTTTTAACGGGTCTCAGCCTATCCGATCTGTTGGCGCCTCTGCCCATCGGCATCGCTTTGGGCTTGATCCTTGGTAAGCAAATCGGAGTCATGGGGCTTACCTTCCTGACCGTCAAACTTGGCTTTGCAAGATTACCTCATGGTGCGACTTGGCTGCATATCTACGGGATCGCCTGTTTGGCTGGTGTCGGCTTTACGATGTCGCTTTTCATTGGTGGGCTCAGCTTTGCAGACGCAGCCACAATGAACCAAGTACGTCTTGGCGTTCTGACAGGCTCGATCATCTCAGGCATCCTCGGGTACTGCGCGCTGAAAATAGCATGCGCGAAGAGCGACGATGTTGAAGAGGCCGCGACAGCCTAAAAACAGCTGATCGCAAAATCGAACATACAAAAAGGGCGCACTTTTAACGGTGCGCCCTTTTTCGTTTAGCTGCGTGTGTCTCGGATAATCTGCAAAATATCCTGCGCGGCGTTCGGGATATTCGTGCCCGGACCGAAGATCGCTTTTACGCCCGCATCTTTAAGGAAGTCGTAGTCTTGCTGCGGAATGACGCCGCCGCAAATCACGATGATATCCTCTGCGCCCTTTTCTTTGAGCGCTTCGATCAGCTTAGGTGCGAGCGTCTTGTGACCAGCCGCTTGGCTGGAAATGCCGATCACATGCACATCATTGTCGACCGCATCTTGCGCCGCTTCTTCGGGTGTCTGAAACAGCGGGCCAACATCCACGTCAAAACCGATGTCGGCAAAAGCAGTCGCAATCACTTTTGCACCGCGATCATGGCCGTCTTGGCCCATTTTCACGACCAGCATGCGCGGGCGGCGTCCTTCATCCGCGGCGAAATCTTCAACCGATTTCTGGAT
>NZ_JBDWVM010000278.1:0-7587 GCF_039984035.1 Planktotalea sp.
CCCACATTGAAATCACCATCCGTCGCCAGCAAAACGCGGCTCACCTCGCCATCGTTCTGCATCGATTTTGCAATCGCATAGGCCTGCTGCAAACCGGCTTGCCCATTGGTGCCGCCACCCGCGCTGAGCCGATCCAGTGCGCCCAGAATCGTGTCGCGTTCAGACGCGGCGGTCGGCTCTAACACCTGCCCTGCGCTGCCCGCATAAGCCACGATGGCGACCTGATCGTCTGCCCTCAATTGACCCAACATCAAACGCAAGGATTGTTTAAGCAGTGGCAGTTTGTTCGGCTGGTTCATCGATCCAGAGGTATCGATCAAGAACACAAGATTAAGCGGCGGGCGCGCCTCCACTTCTGGCATTTCTCCCTGCAGTGCGATGCGCAGAAGTTGGGTGTTTTCGTTCCAAGGCGTCGGCATCACAGCGAGCGAAGTTGCGAAAGCTCCCTCTGACGGCGCAGCATACTCATACGGGAAATAGTTCACCATTTCTTCCACGCGTACAGACGCCGCTGGCGGCAATTGTCCATTCATCAGGGACGAACGCATGATCGCATAGCTCGCGGTGTCCACATCCACGGAGAAGGTTGAGACAGGTGTCTCGCTCACCACTTTCAAGCCATTCTCAGGCGCAGAGGCAAAGCTCTCTGTATCCGCTTCAACCATGACAGCGGGCGCATCAGCCACCAGGCCCGCAAACGGCGCAATTCGTTCACGGCTACTAGATTTTGCCATCATCTGCGGAGCAGGGCTTGGCGCGGGCGCTGCCTCCATCACTGCGCTTTCCATCGCAAAATCGACCACTGCTTCTTCCACGACGATTGGCACCTCTAGCAGCGGTGCCTTAGGTGCTGCATCGCGCAACGCAGGCGTGAACATAACCAAGCCAAACGCGGCCAGAGCAGTTGTCGCCGTTAATCCAGCTTTTGAGGTAAGAGCATCAAACATAGCACGAATTCCTTTTGCAAAATCGCCCCTCTTTGGGGCGTCTACAATAGGACGTGGCACAGCGCTTGATCCTTGGAGTGCATCGAAATTTTTCTGCGCGAGCGCAAGGTTTTCAGCGCGGCGCGCAGCATCGGGTTTGGGTGTCGCACTTGTAAAGGCGCGTTTCAGATCGTCGAAATCATCGCTCATTGCTCGCGCTCCTTTATCTCTTTCAGCCGCTTCTTCACTTCACTCATACGCCAACTGATAGTGCCCTCAGAAACGCCCAAAACTTCGCCCACATCACGATGGTTCATATCATCCATGACCAATGCCACCGTATCGCGCAGATCATCGGGCAAGCTGCCAATCGCCTGCATCAGCCAATTCTGCGCTTCGGCCTGTTCCTTGTTCGCTTCGGTGCGGTTCACTTCCCAATCGCCCCAACCCTGTGCCGCCTTTGACCGCGTGGCAGCGCGGCGGCGGCGGTCATGGGACGCATTCACTGCAACGCGATAGAGCCATGTTGAAAAGCTTGATCCGCCTTCGAAGCGCATCAGTTTGGCGGGCAAGGCGGCGCAAATGTCCTGGCACAGATCTTCTGCCTCAAATCGGGAACCAGTCAGGCGAAAGCACAAGCCAAAGAGCCGATCATAAGATCGCTCCAGCAAGAGCGAGAACGCTTTTGCGTCTCCCCCCGCAGCGGCCAAGGCCAGCTCTGTATCACCCGTGTTCATGCGCATCACGATCATAGGACGCGCGTCGATGGTCAATCCTTGGAAGAAAATACAATTTTTATTTGAGACGTGCAGGTAGCGTTGAAAACCCGCGAAAGCGAATGCGTTCGGATCGTGTGCTGCCGCTTAGGATTTCGTAGTTCGGAAAACGCTCTATGAACTTACCAACCGCAATACGCCCTTCCATTCGCGCGAGCGTCAGGCCAACACAAGTATGCGCGCCCCCCGCAAATGCGAGGTGTTTGTTAGGGCGGCGATCAAGCTTTAGCCGATCCGCATCCGCAAACTGCGCAGGATCACGATTCGCCGCACCAATGCACAGATGAAGATCAGTTCCCGCCGGTATTTTGATACCGTGAAGCGTTATATCTTCGGTGGTCAGGCGATTGCCAAATTGGTTTGGGCTTTCCATCCGAAGGAATTCATCAACAGCCGTATTGATCAATTGTGGCTCTGCCAAAAGACAGCGCCGAGCATCCATATCATCCTGCAAAAGCCAAAGCGCGTTACCGATCAGGTTGGTCGTGGTTTCATGCCCTGCGTTCAAAATGAAGATGCAGTTTTGATAAAGCTCTACAGGGCTCAACTGCCCTTCTTCACTTTGGATCAGGCGAGTCAAAACATCCGTTTGCGGATCGCCCGGATTCTTGCGACGCTCATCAACGATCTTTTGCAGGAAGGCGACGAAATCCCGTACCGCCGCATTGCCCCGCGCTTCTTGCTCTTCGGTCAACTGAGGCTCCAACGCCCCTAAGATGGCCAAAGACCAATCGCGCAATGGGCCACGTTGATCGCGTGGGATGTCGAAGAGATTACCAATGACCTCGATCGGGATCGCGCCAGCGAAACTCTCAATCAGATCAACTGTGCCCTGACCCTGCATGTCATCGAGCAACTCGTCCACAAGCGAAACTAGCCCCGGTTCCATCGACGCCAAGGCGCGCGGGTTCATCGCTCCGACCATGATCTTTCGCACACGGGTATGAAGTGGCGGATCATTGAACACGAGCGACGTCGTGTGGTGTTCGAACAGGGGGGCATCGGTTCCGAACTTGGGTGTAAACACCTTCTTTTTGTCGGAAATGAAACGCTTGCCATCACGATAAATCGCGTCGAGATCGTTGTAACGCGACACAATGAACGAGCCATCAGCCTGCCCGCAAACAGGGGCCTGCTCGCGCAGCTTTGCGTAATGTGAGTAAGGATCGTCATGAAAGCCGACAGGCAAATCTGTCAGCGCGAAACTCATGCCGATTTATGCCCAATCTGCGCAATGCCCAGAACGCTTAGAACCTTCGCTTCGATGTCCTCCGCATTCAGCGCCGCGACAGAATACATATCGCGCGGATCGGACTGATCGACGAAGATGTCAGGTAAGACCATCGAGCGGTATTTGAGGCCTGTATCAAACACACCCTCCTCCGCCAAAAGCTGGGCTACATGACTGCCAAATCCGCCAACAGCGCCCTCTTCAATCGTGATCAGCGCTTCATGCTCTTCAGCGAGCTTTAGGATCAAATCACGATCCAGTGGCTTGGAGAACCGTGCATCGGCAATTGTGGGTGTGATCCCCTTAGCTGCCAACGCATCACAGGCATCCTCAACCTCCTTCAAGCGCGTGCCAAAGGACAGGATCGCAACACCTTTGCCCTCTCGGATCATGCGACCCTTACCGATCTCCAGCGGCACGCCTTTTTCTGGAATGTCCACGCCAACGCCCTCACCACGCGGGAAGCGAAAGGCAATTGGGCCGTCATCATGGGCAACCGCTGTGGCAACCATGTGCACCAGCTCTGCCTCGTCCGCAGCGGCCATCACGGTAAATCCGGGCAGGTTGCTAAGATAGGCAATATCAAACGCACCGGCATGGGTTGCGCCATCTGCGCCAACGAGCCCCGCCCGATCAATCGCAAAACGCACTGGCAAGCGTTGGATTGCAACGTCGTGCACCACCTGATCATAACCGCGCTGCAAGAACGTGGAATACATGGTACAAAATGGCTTCATCCCGCCTGCGGCCAAGGCGGCAGAGAACGTCACGCCATGTTGTTCTGCAATCGCAACATCAAAGCAGCGGCTCGGGTAACGTTCGGCAAATAGGTTAAGACCTGTACCATCTGGCATCGCTGCCGTAATCGCACAAACTTTGTCGTCGGCGGCTGCCTCTTTCAAAAGACTTTCAGCGAAGACCTTGGTGTAGCTTGGCGCGTTGGAGGGTGATTTCTTTTGCTCGCCCGTCAATACATCGAACTTAGCCGTCGCATGGCCCTTGTCGCGTGCGCGCTCAGCGGGGGCATAGCCTTTGCCCTTTTTCGTAAGCACGTGGATCAAAACCGGCCCAGTTGCGCGCGCATGAACGGTGCGCAGCACGGGCAACAGTTGGTCCATATCGTGACCATCAATCGGACCAAGATAAGAGAAACCCAACTGTTCGAACAACGTACCGCCAACGGCCATACCTTTGAGCATATCCTTGGCGCGCTTTGCACCCTCACGGAAGGGTTCGGGCAGGAAGCTCACCGCGCCTTTGGCGGCTGATTTCAACTCTTGAAATGGCTCTTCTGCATAAAGGCGGCTGAGGTATGAGGATAACGCGCCCACGGGCGGCGCGATGCTCATCTCGTTGTCATTCAGGATCACGAACATGCGTTTCTTCAAATGACCCGCGTTGTTCATCGCCTCAAACGCCATACCAGCGCTGATCGATCCATCGCCGATCACAGCAATCGCATCCCCCAAGCCACCAGGGCATTCTCCGCCTAAATCACGCGCGACGGAAAACCCAAGCGCGGCAGAGATAGAGGTGGAGCTATGCGCAGCACCAAAGGGATCATAAACGCTTTCGCTGCGTTTGGTGAAACCGCTTAGGCCGTCTTTCATACGCAACGTTCGAATGCGGTCGCGGCGTTCTGTCAGGATTTTATGCGGGTAACATTGGTGCCCCACGTCCCAAATGATCTTGTCTTTTGGCGTGTTGAAGATCGCGTGCAAAGCCACCGTAAGTTCAACAACCCCGAGACCTGCACCCAAATGACCGCCTGTTTCAGAAACCGCCGAAATCGTTTCAGAGCGCAGTTCTTGTGCGACTTGAACAAGCTCAGCATCCGAAAATTGCTTGAGATCTCTGGGCCGCTGTACGCGGTCCAAAAGCGGAGTGATTGGGCGATCAGACATGAGGCATGTCCCTTTGGTAATTGGTCACGAACGACGCTCTACAACAAACCGCGCGGTCGCGCGTAACAAATTTGCGTCATCTCCATAGGATGATAACGCATCACAGGCCGATTCCACCAAAGTTTCGGCGCGACGCTTTGCCCCGTCTAGCCCGAGCAACGACACAAACGTTGCCTTACCAGCATCCGCATCTTTCTGCGCGGCCTTGCCCAACGTGGCGGCGTCCCCTTCAACATCGAGGATATCGTCCGCAATCTGAAAGGCGAGGCCAAGCGCATCGCCGTATTGCGTCAACGTCCTTAAATCAGCGCCAGCCAATCGCGCACCAGCCGTTGCAGACCATGTGATCAAGGCACCTGTCTTGCCATTTTGCAGCTCGATGATCTGCTCTAACGTTAAAGGCACTTCTGCCGTTTCCGCAGCAATGTCGAGCGCTTGACCATAAACCATTCCAGCGCCGCCGCTCGCCTTGGCCAATGATAACGCAAGCGCGCTGCGCACCTCTGCATCATCGTGACATAAGGGATCACTGATCATCTCAAACGCCAAAGTTTGCAACGCATCGCCGCAAAGCACAGCCGTCGCATCGTCCCATTTCACATGAACCGTGGGTTGGCCCCGCCGCAGATCATCATCATCCATACAAGGAAGATCGTCATGCACGAGCGAATAGGCATGCAACGCCTCAATCGCGCAAGCGGGCCAAATAGAACGCGCGACATCAGCGCCGCAGACCCGCGCGCTTTCGCGGACTAGAAAGGCGCGCAGACGTTTACCGCCCGTCGTCGCATAGCGCATCGCATGCACAACAGGCACGTCGGCAAAGCCTGACAAGACGTGCTCAAACTGCTGGTCAACAGCCGCTGACCAGTCTTTCATTTCTAAGGGAAGGGTCACATGCCCTCGACGGGCGTTGTTCCTTTTGGTGCGCCATCGCCATCGAAAGTGATCGCCGCGACCTTTTCTTCGGCTTCTTTGAGCTTGGCCTCACAGCGTTTCTTCAACTCTGCGCCGCGCTCATAAAGCGAAATGGATTGCTCAAGCGGAACATCGCCGCGCTCTAGCTGGCTGACGACTTGCTCAAGCTCACCCATGGCTTGCTCAAAACTCATTTCGGTAACTGGGGTGTCGCCCATCCGCTGGCCTCCATCAAAGCATCTACATGTGCGCCCACAGCATCTGCGAGCGCGTCCAAGTCATAGCCCCCTTCGAGCGCAGAGACCACACGCCCCTCGCACAATTCGTCTGCAATTTTGCAAAGTTCTTGGGTGAGCCATTTGAAATCGCCAGTGGACCAATTGAGGTTCGCAAGCGGATCATCCTGATGCGCATCGAAACCGGCAGAGATAAAGATAATGTCTGGTTTAAATGCCCTCAAGCGCGGGAAAACGTCGCTCGTATAGAGCGCTCGCATCTGATCGCCCGTGCTTTCCGGTGCAATAGGTAGGTTCAGAACGTTGTCATATCCGCCCTTATCGCTCGGCTCGCCCGTACCGGGCCAAAGCGGCATTTGCTGGGATGTGATCACCAAGGCACGCGGTTCATTCCAGAGTAAATCTTGCGTACCATTACCGTGGTGCACATCGAAATCAACGACAGCCACGCGTTTCAGACCATGATGCTCCAACGCATATTTCGCGCCAATCGAGACATTGCCAAACAGGCAAAACCCCATCGCCGTGGTTTTTTCCGCGTGATGCCCCGGCGGACGGATCGCAGCAAAGGCATTGCCTGCCTCACCGCTCATCACCATGTCCACCGCTTTCGTGACAGCTCCAACCGCACGAAACGCAGCATCGAGCGATCCGGGGGACATAAACGTATCGCCATCAATCTGGCGGTGGCCCGTATCTGGCGATGCACTGCGCAGGTCAGTGATATGGGTCGCTGGATGGCAACGCAGAATGTCATCCTCGCTGCCCATTGGCGCTTTGACGCGTGTCAGCTCTTTGCCGTCTAACGCTTTCAAAATGTACTCAAGCCGCGCCACCTGTTCAGGGTGGCCATTTGGCGTCACATGCTCAAGGCATGCGGGATGGGTGATGAGGGCAGTGGTCATCGCGGCTCCAAAATTTCGAATGGTTTAATCAGGCGCCAGCATATACCCAGCGCCGCGCACGGTTTGCATGTAGCGGGGTTGCTTCGGATCGACCTCGATCTTGCGGCGCAGGCGGGTGATTTGAACGTCAACCGCGCGCTCTTGCGCTTGGCCGCGATCACGGCCCAGGTCTTCAACCAGTTGCGCGCGGCTCACAGGCTCGCCCACATGTTTGGAGAAAATGCGCATGAGCTGTGACTCGGTCGCTGTGAGGCGGACCAGATCATCGCCATTCCACATTTCACCGCGATCAATGTCGTAGCGCACGGGGCCGAGGTGGAGCACCTTAGGTACTGAATCAGCAGCATCCGCTTCTGGCATACGACGCAGGATCGCGTTGATACGGAGCAGCAGCTCTTTTGGCTCAAACGGCTTGGCGAGATAATCATCTGCCCCTGCCTCCAAACCTTCGATCCGGTTTTCGGTTTCACCCTTGGCAGTGAGCAACATAATTGGCGTTTCGGACGTCTTGCGCAGATCGCGCGTCAGACTGATGCCATCTTCGCCCGGCATCATCACATCTAATACGATCAGATCGAAATCGAGACCTGATAGAATGCGTCGCGCATGGGCCGCATCACGTGCTGATGTGACAAGAAACCCATTCCGCATAAGAAATTTCTGTAGCAAACCACGAATGCGCTCGTCGTCA
>NZ_JBDWVM010000279.1:0-6864 GCF_039984035.1 Planktotalea sp.
GACGCGATCAAACATGGCTTGGATGTCAAACTCATGCCCTTCCTGCGCACCCACTTCCATATACTGGCCAAGACCACCGCGTGTCTTACCCGCACCGCCGCTATCAGGGCGTAGTTCTTTGCGCCAAATGATCACCGGTCCTGCATGTTCTGTCGCCTCGATCGGCATGGTCATCACGCCAGATGGAAAGGCGGTTGCGTTCAAACCGTCATGTTCGGGACGTGCGCCCGAACCACCAGAGTTAAAGGTCAGAACTTCAGAGCGACGCGCATCTTCGGGCGCGGGCGCATCAGTGCGCGGGCGCAAGGAGACTTGGAAATTGCACAAGCAACCAGCCCCTTCCGCAGGGACCAAACCGGGCACAATTTTATCAAAGGCATTGAACACAACATCAGGCACGAAATGCCCCACGATATGGCGCAAAGCGACCGGCGCTGGGTGGAGCGCGTTCACGATGGTGTTTTCGGGCGCTGCAATTTCAAAAGGCGCAAGTGAGGCCGCATTGTTTGGAATTTCAGGCGCAATCGCGACCTTAAGCGCGTAGCAGGCATAAGCCTTTGCGTAGACCAGCGGGCAATTGATGCCCTTTTTGTCCAGACCGGAAGAACCGGTGAAATCGGAGATGATCCTATCACCCTCGACACTGACTTTCACCTTGAGCGTGATCGGCGCATCAAAGCCATCCACGGTCATCTCGCCGTGCGCCGCGGTTTGGGGCAACGCGGCGATGCGTTCAATCGTTGCGCGACGGGAATTGTCTAGGATGAAATCTGCGATGCCGCTTAGATCATCCAGATCAAACTCTTCCATCATATCGATCAAACGACGATGTCCAATTTCGTTGCACGTCGCGAGCGCATAGATGTCGCCGATCAATTGATCCGGCTCACGCACGTTGCCGCGAACAATGCGCACGAGCGTCTCATCAACTACGCCTTTGCTCGCGAATTTCATGATCGGGATGTAAATCCCTTCCTCATAAACCGAATGTGCATCCGCGCCAAAGCCACGCCCACCCACATCGACGACATGGGCCGTGCAAGCAAAGAAACCCACCAGTGCACCTTCATGAAAGGAAGGCGATACCATCGTGATATCGTGCAAATGCCCTGTCCCCTCCCAAGGGTCATTGGTGATGTAAACGTCCCCTTCATGGATGTTTTCACGGCCAATACGGCGGATGAAATGTGCAACAGCATCGGCCATCGCATTCACGTGGCCCGGCGTTCCTGTGACCGCTTGCGCCAGCATGTTGCCTTGCACGTCATAAACCCCAGCGGACAAGTCCCCTGCCTCTCGTACGGAGGTCGAAAAGGCAGTGCGCACCAATGCCTGTGCCTGCTCTTCCACGACAGAGATCAGACGGTTCCACATGACCTGATAGGCCACTCTTGATTGCTGTTTCGCCATCAATTCGATCCCTTCAACATAATATCAACGCACCCATCCGCCTGACACATCGCATCTCGGCTGCTTGGTACGATGATTGTCGTTTCCGCCTCGGTGATCAAAGCAGGGCCTTGCACGCGATGCCCAGCGCCGAGCTGATCGCGCAAGACGATGCTTGCCTTGCAAAACGAGCCCTCTGCCGCATCGAAAACGTCGCGCGTGCCATCTTGAACGGCTGCACTTCCCGCGCCTATCTGCGAGACCAGTGTCACCTCTTCCTTGGGCGTGGTCGCGTTCACGGACCATACGGTAATCTCGATATCCATACCGTCAACAGGGCGGCCAAAGAGCTTGGTATAGTCTTCGATAAACCGTGCCTCAAAGACGTCTTTATCTGGGTTCATGGCTTGCGCTACGGTCAGATCAATTGGAATTTCCCAACCTTGCCCCGTGTAACGCATATAGACTTTGAACTCTGACATGATCGGGCTTTCGGCATCGCATGTACGCACAAATCCCGTCGCTTCGCTCTGCAGGTCCTTAAGTAGTTTTTTGATCATAGGGCCGTCGAAATCAGACAACTTCATGTAGACAGAGCGATTGGCCTCAAAACTAAAGGGCGCACGAAGGAACCCGATGGCTGATCCCACGCCTGCCCCTGGCGGCACGAGCAAACGATCAACGCCCAGCTTTTCGCAAAGGCGTCCAGCATGTAGCGGCGCGGCGCCGCCGAATGCGATCATTGTATAGTCGGACAGGTCTTCACCATTCTCAACCGCATGCACACGCGCGGCGTTCGCCATGTTTTCATCGACCACTTCGGCGACGCCAAATGCGGCCTCGACCGCGTCCATATCTAGCCTTTCGCCAACATGTCCCGTAAGAGCGTTTTCTGAGTGCTCTGGAAATAGCTTTATCGAGCCACCGGCGAAATTATCAGGGTCTAACTTGCCCAAAACGAGGTCCGCGTCCGTAACAGCGGGGCGCGTGCCATCGCGACCATAACAGGCCGGGCCCGGCTCTGATCCAGCGCTTTCCGGACCAACGCGAATTTGCTGCATCGCATCCACATGCGCGATTGAGCCACCACCTGCACCAATCTCGACCATATCGATCACGGGGATAGAGATCGGCATGCCCGACCCCTTTTTGAACCGATAGGTGCGCGCGACCTCAAAGACACGAGAAGTCTTCGGTGTCTGATTTTTGATCAGGCAAATCTTGGCCGTGGTGCCGCCCATGTCAAAGGACAACACCTTCTCAAGCTCGTATTGCGCCGCGATGTGGGCCGCGAAGACCGCGCCGCCAGCAGGGCCAGATTCAACCAAGCGTACGGGAAAATCAGCTGCATTCTGGATAGAAATAATACCGCCGCCTGAGTGCATCAGGAAAATGCGGCACGCAATCCCTTCGTCGCCCAAGCGCGCCTCGAGACGCCCGAGGTATGACGCCATCAAGGGTTTGATATAGGCATTGGCGACAACCGTGTTGAACCGCTCATATTCACGCATCTGCGGGCTGACTTCAGAAGAAATCGAAACTGACACATCCGGCAGCTTTTCGAGCAAAATCTCACGGATCATCTGTTCATGCTTCGGGTTCAAATAGGAATGGATCAAGCCAATCGCGACACTTTCAAAACCCGCTTCTGCGATCTGCTCAACAACGTCTTCAACATCGCTGCGCTGCAGATCGATCAATATGTCGCCCTTGGCATCCACACGTTCCGCAACGGTGAAGCGCATCTGACGCGCCAACAAAGGATCAGGCAAATTCAGGTTGAGATCATATTGCTCAAACCGGCTTTCGCTGCGCATCTCAATCACGTCGCGAAACCCTTGCGTGGTGATCAACGCCGTCTTTGCGCCGCGTCGTTCAATCAGCGCGTTGGTCGCCAAAGTCGTCCCATGAATGATTTGACCAATCTCGGACGGCGCAACGCCTGCCTTGACGCAGACCTGATGCATGCCATCGATGATCGCGTTTTCAGGAGCAGCGTAAGTTGTCAAAACCTTCGTCGAGAACACCTCACCCGCTTTTTCCAGAACGACGTCTGTGAACGTTCCGCCAATATCTACACCAAGACGAATAGATGTGCTGTTCATGTAAAACTCCAAGCCCTTTGATCGTATCGAGCCAGAGATGGTTCATAGTATCAAATTGTTTAAATTTACATATCGATCATTTTTATTGATCTTATGAGTCTTGTTTGATGGCCTGCTTCGCGAACTCAACCGCCTTTTGCACATAAAGCGGGGCACGGTCCGCGTGATAGCGAGCGTGAAAAGATAGCGCATCGGGAAGCCAATCCGTCTCAATGACCTGTAGCGCGCCGCTTTTGATTTCACTACGCACCAATGCGTGGGGGAGTAACGCAATTCCCAGACCTTCGGTCACCATTGGAACACAGGCTGATAGAGCATTGGAATGCGCGATACGGCCAACATTAAGCCCACGTTCCTCAGCGATTTGATGCAATGAGCGTGTTGCCAATGAGTGTTTGGCATGGGTCAGGATCGGGTATTCAAAGAGGTCATCCAAAGCGGGCTTGGCGCCAAGGTGTTGGGCGATGTCCGGCACCGTCACCCAGCAATAATTTTCATGCACGAGGTGCTCAGTCCCCGAGATTTGCGTCGGAAATGGTTCTGTTTGCAGCGCGAGATCGAGCTTGCCTTCGCGCAGCAACAGATCAATGGCAACGGACAGATCAACTTCTAGCTCGATCCTGAGGTTCGGATAGGCCTCTTTCAACAACCGCAAAAATTCACGCAGCCAACTACAAGCGACAAGCTCCGTTACTCCAAGGCGCAAACGTTCGTCGATCAAGTCCTGACGCTCGGCCTCTTCGATCAAGGCTTCACCTGCCCAAAGCACATCCCGCGCTTTTTGCAACAGCACCTCGCCGCTTTCCGTCAAGCGCACCGATCCAGCATCACGTACAAGAATGGTTTTACCCAGCGCCTCTTCCAACGCTTTGATGCGCGCAGACACGTTCGGCTGTGTCGTCCCAAGCGCCGTTGCAGCGCCGCGGAACGTGCCAATATCAACTACGAAGACAAAAGCTTCTAACTGCTTGAGCGTGAATTGGCTCTTTATCATGCCGAAGCCTTTGGTGAGAGAACTCTAAGTACCTTAAGCACTATCGCTCTGCTCGATCAATGCCGCGAGATGAATAGCCCTTTCGGTTTCAGATATCTCCTAAGTGAGCTTTGGCTACCTTGCTCGATTGGCGCATATTGCGTGCAAAAAGCGTCACATCAATCTCCGTCGCAATAAACGTCGCTCCCAATTCGCGACACTGTTTTTGCAGTTCTGTGTCCATCGTCAAAATGCCCGCCGCTTTGCCCGACGCAACAATACGTTTCATCGCATCAAGGACGGCTGCTTTCACCTCAGCATGCCCAGCTTGACCAATGAAACCCATATCTGCAGCAAGATCAGAAGGACCAATGAAGACGCCATCCAGGCCATCGACAGATAGAATGTCATCCAACTCTGCCATGCCCTTGAGATTTTCGACTTGGGCCAGCAAGCATATTTCGTCCCGAGCCGTCGTCAGGTAGTCGCCAATCCCTGCGAAATCCGAAGCGCGCGCTAAAGCCGCACCAACACCGCGCACCCCGTGCGGTGGGTAAGTCACTGCCGCGACCAACTCTCTCGCCTCAGCAGCGCTTTCCACCATTGGGATCAACAAGGTTTGCGCACCAGCATCCAAGAGCTGTTTGATAAGCCATGTTTCACCGATGGGTGGACGCACAATTGCATGACTGGAACGCGCTGCGAGGACCTGCAGCTGCGCGGTAATTGAACGCAAATCGTTCGGCGCGTGTTCGCCGTCAATAAGCAACCAATCAAACCCTGCACTTGCACTGATTTCAGCCACATAAGGGTCAGCCAAGCCCAACCAACATCCGAGTTGAAGTTCGCCATTGGCAATGGCCTGTTTGAATGGATTTTTAGGTGCAGGCATGAGAAATCCTTTAGGCGAAATTAATATCTACGTGTCCGAACGCACCAAAATCTGCGTGAATTTGCGCGCCAGAGGGGCATTCGATAGGCCTGATGAAGCTACCAGACAGGATAATCTGCCCCGGTTCAATACGTTGACTATATTGCGCCATACGGCGGGCTAACCAGACGACACTTTCTACCGGATCGTTTAGGACACCAGCACCGAGGCCTGTTTCTTCGACGTCACCATTGCGGGAGGTAATCGCCCCAACCCAACGCAGATCAAAGGCATCGATTGCATGACGCTGAGTACCCAGAACGACACCGGCATTTGCCGCGTTGTCACTGATCGTATCAAAGATTTTACGTGTTTCACCCGTTTGCGGATCGGCCCGCAAGATACGCGTATCGAGGATTTCAATCGACGGAGCCACATAGTCGGTCGCGGCAATCACATCATCGCGCGTTACCTCTGCGCCGCCAATGGCAGACTTCATCACAAAGGCAATCTCGGCTTCGATCCTAGGCTGAATGAACCGCCCTTTGGGAACAGTGGCCCCGTGATCAAACACCATGTCGTCGAACAATATCCCACTGTCCGGGATATCAATGTTGAGTGCGTATTGCATCGCTTTGGAGGTCAGGCCAATCTTCCAACCAACGACAGAGCGACCTTGCGCCAGCTTGGCCTCATAGATCGCGTTTTGAATGGCATAGGCATCGTCCATCCCCATCTCAGGATGGCGCTTCGTGAGCAGGCCGATTTGATCACCCGAAACCTCGGCAGCGAGCAAATCTTGGGCTGCTTTGATATGATCCTGCGGTGTCATGAGATCACTTCGTCTGCGATAGAATTGCGCAACGTGCCGATACCGTTGACTTCGACCTCGACAACATCGCCGGGTTTGAGGAACTGGGGAGGATCAAGGCGCGCGCCTGAACCTGTAGGCGTGCCGGTGACAATGATATCCCCTGGCTGAAGCGTCATGAAAGTAGAGATATATTCGATTTCGCGACGGATTGGATGCATCATGCGAGAGAGCACATCGTCCTGACGCACCGCCCCATTCACGCGGGTGATGATGCGCGCATCGTCCAATTGCGCCGCATCCGTGAACGGCACGAGCCATGGACCCATCGCTGCTGAGTTGTCCCAGTTCTTGCCTTGTGTCACGTTGAATTTCGCATGACGGACCCAATCGCGGATCGTCCCTTCGTTACAGATCGTTAGGGCTGCGATGTGATCATAGGCATCTGCTTGTGCAATACGGCGACCACCTTTGCCGATCACGATTGCAACTTCGCCCTCATAGTCCAATTGCGGGCTTTCTGGTGGGCGGATCAAAGGGCTATCATGCCCTGTAAACCCACTCGCGAAACGTGGGAAAAGCGACATGAATTTTGGCTGTTCAGATCCATCTTTGTATTCAGCATTTCGGTCGGGGAAGTTCACGCCAACACATAAGATACGGCGCGAATTGGGCAGAACCATTTCATAGTGAAAATCCGTGTGCGTCACGGATT
>NZ_JBDWVM010000280.1:0-9220 GCF_039984035.1 Planktotalea sp.
ATGACGCGTGATGAAGTCTACAATGGTTATGCCAGCGGCACCTCAATGGGCTCGTTTGTCACAGCAGAGGACATCGCAAATATGGCTGTCTTCCTCGCAAGTAAGGGCGCTAGGTTGGTCTCAGGTCAGGTGGTTGCGGTAGACGGACATACCGTCAATCCCGATCCTCAGGTCTGATTTAAGTCGGCGGCAATCGCTGTGCCAGCGGCCCAGCCGCTGGACCACGCCCATTGGAAATTATATCCACCAAGCCAACCGGTTACGTCAATTGCTTCACCTATCACATAAAGCCCTTTTTGGGCCTTAGCCTCCATCGTTTTCGACGACACGCCGTCCGTATCAATCCCACCCAAGGTCACTTCAGCCGTGCGATATCCTTCGCTGCCCGTTGGTCGCTGCTCCCAATGGCGCAGGCGATTACAAAGCGCCTCAAGGGCCTTGTCAGACTGATCACCAATCCGCCCTGTGATCGCGAATTCTTCGACCACATGCTGCGCCAATCTCGCAGGAATCTGCTGGGCTAAAATAGTGCTCACATCCCGCTTGCCTTGCTCGCGGCGTGCAAGGCGCAGCGTATCAAACAACGTTCTGCTCGGATCAATATCCAGCGACACCACATCTCCCTCTTTCCAATAAGAGGACGCCTGCAAAATCGCAGGCCCCGACAGACCGCGATGGGTGAACAAAACAGCCTCTTCAAACGCGACACTATTGGCCGTCGCGCGCGCTGGCGTCGCCACACCTGAAATGGGCGCATAGCGTTGATCTGCAAACGTCAGCGGAACAAGGGCAGGGCGAATGTCCGTCAGCGCCAACCCGAATTGCTGTGCAATGTCATAGGCAAACCCCGTCGCGCCCATCTTTGGGATCGACTTGCCGCCACTTGCCAGAACAAGGTTTTTCGCGCGCAAAGCAACCTGCTTGCCGTCACGTTCACTTGCAATGTGATACAGCCCGGCCTCATAGCGCACAGATCTAACCGAAGTCTTAAGCCAAAGCTCCGCGCCCGCCTTGTCCATTTCGCTCAACAGCATCGCAACAATCTGCTTGGCGCTCTCATCACAAAAGAGTTGCCCAAGCGTCTTCTCATGATAGGCAATTTTGTACTTCGTAATCAAATCAATGAAGTCCCATTGCGTATATCGCTTCAGAGCGGACTTGCAAAAATGCGGGTTTTCCGAGATGAAATTTGCCGAAGAAGCGCCTAAATTTGTAAAATTACAACGTCCGCCCCCGGAAATGCGGATTTTCTCACCTGCGGCCTTGGCGTGATCAATCACAAGCGTGCGCCCGCCAGAATAGGCCGCGCACATCATGCCTGCCGCACCTGCACCGATAATAATCGTGTCAAAATCCATGCTCGTCACCGGCCCTTAAAAAGAATCCTCTTTCCTCTCTCTACAAATATCCCCGCCGGAGGCAAACCGCATGGCCCCAAGGCCATGCTCATAAAGCATGCCGTCTCGCGGCATTCCGCTTGATTGCAAAGAAGACTGGCAATCGATTCGCTGATTCGCTACATTGCAAGCAGATCCTGAATAACAGGACATGTTCGAGGCAACGATCAGCGGTGATCTATGACGGAAATGGTTTATGGCAGCGTCCCCGTACGGGATGGCGAGCCGGTGCTACCCAAATGGTGGCGTACAGTCGATAAATGGTCAATGTCCTGCATTCTGATCCTATTCGGGATCGGAATTTTGCTTGGCTTGGCAGCGTCGCCACCTTTGGCCGCAAAAAACGGGTTCGAACCCTTCCACTATGTTCAGCGACAAGCCTTTTTTGGCGGCCTCGCACTCACAGCGATGTTGATCACCTCGATGTTCAATCCCGTTGTTGTGCGCCGTTTGGCGGTTCTTGGCTTTCTCGTCTCCTTCATCGCGCTGATCCTGCTACCCTTCTTCGGAACGGACTTCGGCAAAGGCGCGACGCGTTGGTATTCGCTTGGCTTTGCATCCGTGCAACCTTCCGAATTCCTCAAACCCGGTTTCATCGTTGTCGCCGCTTGGATGATGGCCGCTTCGCAAGAGATTGGTGGCCCGCCCGGGCGTCTTTGGTCTTTCATGCTCACCGTCACAATCGTTCTAATCCTCGCGATGCAGCCAGATTTTGGTCAGGCTTGCCTGATCCTCTTTGGTTGGGGCGTGATGTATTTCGTGGCTGGTGCGCCAATGACCTTGCTGCTCTGCATCGCAGGGTTGGTCGTCGCGGGTGGCTTTGTCGCTTACAACAATTCCGAACACTTCGCGCGCCGCATTGATGGGTTTCTGTCAACGGACGTCGATCCGACCACACAGCTTGGCTATGCGACCAATGCGATCCGTGAGGGCGGTTTCTTTGGCGTCGGCGTGGGCGAGGGGGAAGTGAAGTGGTCTTTGCCCGATGCGCATACAGATTTCATCATCGCTGTTGCCGCAGAAGAATACGGTCTCTTCCTCGTGCTCTGCATTATTCTGATCTACGCGAGCATTATCGTCCGCTCGCTCCTTCGCCTGATGCGTGAGCGTGATCCGTTTATCCGCCTCGCGGGCACCGGCCTTGCCTGCATGTTCGCCGTGCAGGCGATGATCAACATGGGCGTTGCGGTGCGTTTGCTCCCTGCGAAAGGCATGACTTTGCCATTTGTGAGCTACGGTGGCTCGTCACTGATCGCAGGCGGTATTGCAGTTGGCATGCTTTTGGCATTTACCCGTACCCGCCCACAAGGCGAAATTGGTGATCTGTTACGAGGACGTTTAAGATGAGTGAGAAAGCGCCGCTCTTGGTTATCGCGGCTGGGGGCACGGGGGGGCATATGTTTCCTGCCCAAGCGTTGGCCGAAGCAATGTTGCGCAAAGGTTGGCGCGTGAAACTCAGCACCGATGCGCGCGGCGCGCGGTATACGGGCGGCTTTCCTCACACGGTAGAGATCGAACAAATCGCCAGCGCCACCTTCGCGCGCGGTGGTCTCCTTGCGAAACTCGCAGTGATCCCGCGCATTTTGGGCGGCGTTATTGGCTCAACCTTCAAGATGCTCGGCGACAAGCCTGACATCGTTGTTGGCTTTGGCGGCTATCCAAGCATTCCCGCATTGGCAGCGGCAACAATCCTGCGCCGCCCGCGCATGATCCATGAACAAAACGGCGTACTTGGTCGCGTGAACCAAATCTTCGCCAAACGCGTCGATGCGATTGCTTGCGGTACATGGCCCACCGAATTGCCCGAGGGCGTCACTTCGCATCACACGGGCAACCCAGTGCGCAGCACCGTTCTAGAACGTGCTGGCGCTGGATACATCGCGCCCGGTGATTACCCGATGAGCTTGCTCGTCATGGGCGGCTCCCAAGGTGCGCGTATTTTGTCGGACGTTGTGCCACCCGCGATTGCCGCCTTGCCAATGGATATTCTGCGGAACCTGCGCGTCAGCCATCAAGCGCGCGATGAAGATGGTCAGCGCGTTGCGGATTATTACGCGGAGCAGGGCATCAACGCCGACGTGCAGCCCTTCTTCAACGATGTGCCTAATCGTATGAGCGAGGCACAATTGGTGATCTCCCGCGCGGGGGCATCCTCCGTTGCCGACATTTCGATCATTGGCCGACCATCTATCTTGGTGCCCTTCGCAGCAGCAACAGCAGACCACCAAAGCGCCAACGCACGTGGGCTGACCGAAGCGGGGGCTGCGATCCTCATGCCTGAAAGCGCTTTTGATGTGGATGCCTTGACCGAGCAATTGAACACGGTTTTGAGCAACCCCGATGGCGCGCAGCAAATGGCGAATGCCGCGCTCGATTGCGGCAAACCGGATGCAACAGAACAACTTGTCGACATGGTGGAATACCTCGCGACGCAAAAGAAGACATGAAAGACGAAGTGATGAGTGCAGCACAAACTTTGAACCCGCCCACGAAACTGCCCGGTGACGTGGGCCCGATCCATTTTGTCGGTATCGGCGGGATTGGAATGTCTGGTATTGCCGAAGTTCTTCTCAACCACGGCTATGTGGTGCAGGGCTCTGATCTGAAAAGTTCACCCATCACCGAACGGCTTGAAAAACTGGGGGGCAAGATTTTCGTCGGGCAAAGCGCCGAAAACTTGGCAAGCGCCGAAGTTGTTGTGATTTCCTCGGCGATCAAACCGGGCAATCCTGAACTTGACGAAGCGCGCCGTCGCGGACTGCCCGTTGTACGCCGCGCTGAAATGCTCGCCGAACTCATGCGCCTCAAACTCAACATCGCCGTTGCGGGCACCCATGGGAAGACGACCACCACCACAATGGTCGCGACTTTGCTTGATGCGGGCAAATTCGATCCGACGGTTGTGAACGGCGGTATCATTCATGCCTATGGCTCTAACGCACGCATGGGGCAGGGCGAATGGATGGTTGTGGAGGCCGATGAAAGCGACGGGACCTTTAACCGTCTGCCCGCGACAATCGCCATCGTCACCAATATCGATCCTGAACACATGGAGCATTGGGGTACCGAGGAAAACCTGCACCAAGGTTTCCTCGATTTCGTCTCCAACATCCCGTTCTATGGCGTTGCGATCTGCTGTACTGACGATACCGATGTACAAACGCTGGTTGGTAAACTGACCGACCGCCGCGTCATCACCTATGGGTTCAACGCTCAAGCCGACGTGCGCGCGGTTGGCCTGCACTACAAGGGCGGCGTTGCCATGTTCGACATCCATTTGCAGAATGAGGATCAAGTGATCGAAGGCTGCTCTTTGCCGATGCCGGGGGATCACAACGTCTCCAACGCTTTGTCCGCTGTCGCGGCTGCGCGCCACTTGGGCATGTCGGGCGATGACATTCGCGCGGCGCTCGCGGCGTTCGGCGGTGTGAACCGTCGCTTTACCAAAGTGGGCGAAGTCAATGGCGTGACGATCATCGACGACTATGGCCACCACCCGACAGAAATCGCAGCCGTGCTCAAAGCCGCGCGTCAAGCGTCTGAGGGGCGCGTAATCGCGATCCACCAGCCGCACCGTTTCACACGCTTGCACCATCACTTCGATGACTTCTGCTCCTGCTTCAACGAGGCGGACGTGGTCGCGATCACCGAAATCTATGCGGCGGGCGAAGAGCCGATTGAAGGCGCATCACGCGATGATTTGGTCGCAGGCTTGATCCGCCATGGCCACCGCCATGCGCGCGCGATCACGACCGAGGAAGACCTGATCAAACTGGTCAAAGAACAAGCGCAATCCGGCGATATGGTCGTCTGCCTCGGGGCGGGTACGATCTCCACTTGGGCCAACGGACTGCCTGGGCACCTCACCGTTTAAAGTGAAAATCGAAAGGCGTGTTAAATAGGGACGATAACGCTGTGTCTAATTCAGCTTTCATTATTTTGACTGGCGCAATCTTTTCGTTTCCCATCTGCGCGGTCTATTTCGGTTTGAAAGGGTTTTGGCGCAGCTTCGTCGTCTGGGCGATCTTATTATTGTCCGTAACCTGCGCGATGAACATTTTCATGCATGCGGAACTGAATGATCCAGATTTCAGGTTGAATCGCAACTGGGTCGATCGAGAAGATCATGCGCTTGTAGTATTTGTCGTTTTTTGCGCTGCTGTGCTTTCGGTCGCCTGCGCATCTGCAATTTATGCAACATCGGCATATTTTAGAAGGAAACCGAAATGAGCCTGTCACTGATCTTCGGAGCGATCTATGTGCTCTGCGCGGCGGTGGTGGCCTTGCTACCGATCCGCCGCCAGTATTGGCCCGCTGGGATCATGCTATTGCTGGCCCCCGTCTTGCTGGGTTTCATCGGATATCAACACGGCTGGATTTGGTTCGTGCTTGGCATGTTTGCCTTCCTGTCGATGTTCCGCAACCCGCTGCGCTACCTGTGGCGCGTGGCGAAGGGGGAACGTCCGGAGTTGCCGGAATGAGCCTGTCTTTGGTCCTTGCGCTGTTCTGGCTCGTCACGGCCAACGTGATCGCGATGTTCCCGTCCAAAGACCACCACTGGCGCAACGCCTATGTGCTGATCGCGATTGGTGTGCCCTTGCTCGGCTGGGTCTGGGCGCAAAACGGGTTTTGGGTGGCGCTGCTGGTACTGGTCGCCGCCATGTCGATCCTGCGCTGGCCGGTGATTTACCTGACGCGCTGGATGAAGGGTTTCTTCCGCTGATTGTTTCGCGAGCGAAACATTTGTTGTTTGTTAACAGGTAGTTAAGGTCGATGTGGGTTAACGACGTATTAATCCCCTTGTGACGCAGGCAACTATCCCCCAAGTTGCACAGATGATCGCCGCAAAAGATATCGACGATGAAGACTCCTTGTGGCAGTGGCTTACGGAGTGGCCTAAGTCAAAAGATATGGATGAAGATGCTGCTGCAAAGGTTGCAATCAGCATTACCCATCGCATTGCTTTGCAGGGCTTTCCATTGGTTTGGAAATGGTTTTCTGGAAAAGAAGCTATTGAACATGATTTGTCCGCGCTGCCCTTTCTTCGGTGTTTTTGATCTCCGGGGTTTCCAGTCAATGTCTGCGACCAGAAATTAAAAATATTGCAGTTTCAGTTGCTGGAGACGCAGTGCACTTTGCCTACTTGGCTACTGAAGGAAAAGTAGCATCCTCTGGTAGCAGGGCTTTCGACCGCGCCTTTTGCATGGCATTTAAAGCGGCTTCGGCAGCTGAGGCTGCTATCGACCCTGTTAACCAAGCTTGCGATGCGGTGTCCGACATTCGTTACGGCCCATTTGCCAATGATGCTGACACCATTTGGAAGCAAATTCAGCTTGATGGGGTGATGCTTGAAGCCGGTGAGGATGTTATGACCTTGGCTCTATGGCACGATACGGCGCCGCGCTGGTTTGATGAGGCCATGACAAGTGTTCGCCAAAATATTCAAGCGGATCGGAGTGCGTGGGATTTTTGGATGAGTTGGTGGGAGAGCTCGATCAAAGGGGAATTGTTGCCGGAAGCGTTGCTCACAGAAATAGCCGTTGTTCCTGATGACGTTTGGTACGAGGAAGCTCGGATTTTTGCTGACGTTTTAACAAGGGTTGTCACGCGCTTTGAGAATGGGGGAGAGCCCCTGAGGTTTGCCAATACTGAAATGGCAAATCAATCGGTGCCAAATAGTTGGTTTTGGCAGATACAAAATAAGATATTTGAGAAACTTCGAAATCGCTTTAATTCCTAAAGTAAGTAAACAGAGTTACAATTCAAATTTAGAAAATGGCCGACTAGTCGGCCAGCGCCCAAACCGCCCCCACGGGGGGGGCGCTTCGCTTGCACCCCTCGGTTCGGGCGCGGGGCTGTCTTTTGCGAAGGCAAGTAGATGGATGGGTTGCTGGAGCGAATTGTTGAGGTGTTGAACGAAGTAAAGTTATCAATCTTTGAGCGCTAGATTGCGACCTATTCGCGAACTTTCTGCTTGATCTACAATCGAGTTGAAGGCTTCTGTCTGGTGGCGAATTGTCGAGAAATGTAGGGTTGCCGAAGCGCAGACAAGAACGATAGCCAATATCGTTATTCTTGTCTGTTTTGTCATTTCAGGCGTCCTTATGGCTTTGGTGCGCTAAACGGGAATCGGATTTTAGAACGCGTTTGGCTAAGGGGCAATTATGCACGTTTGAGCGTAATTCAATGGGTTCGAGGATTGCATGTGAGCTTCAAACCGAATGTTCGCATGTTGTGAAGCGCTGTGCTTTCCAAAACCATTTTTCAGGTTTAGATGTTCGAAAACACAAGAACGAGCATCCTATGACTGACTTTTCCCATATTCGCGGCAAGATTACGATGGATCGTCCACTTGCCGATCTCACTTGGCTTCGCGTCGGCGGGCCTGCGCAGATGTTTTTTCAGCCTGCGGATGTGGATGATCTTGCAGCCTTCCTTAAGACTGCGCCGCTCGATATGCCGATCTTCCCGATGGGGGTTGGATCGAACCTGATTGTGCGCGATGGGGGGATTAAAGGCGCGGTGATCCGGATGGGGCGCGGCTTTAACCATATTGAGTTTGACGGCGATCTGGTGCGCTGCGGGGTTGCGGCGCTCGATGCGCATGTGGCGCGTAAGGCGGCGGATCAGGGGCTGGACCTCACCTTTTTGCGCACGATCCCTGGCGCGATTGGGGGTGCGGTGCGGATGAACGCGGGGTGTTATGGCAGCTATGTTGCGGATCATTTCGTGAGCGCGACGGCCCTGACGCGGGCGGGCGAGGTGGTGACATTGACCGCTGATGAGCTGGAATTTGCCTATCGTCGCAGCAGCTTGCCCGAGGGTTGGGTTATCACAGAGGCCGTGCTGTGCGCAGAGGCAGGCGATCCCGAGGCACTGCATGCCAAGATGGAAGAACAGCTACGCAAACGCGATGAAACGCAGCCCACGAAGGATCGCACGGCAGGCTCGACCTTCCGCAATCCTGCCGGATTTTCGTCAACAGGGCAGGCGGATGACACCCATGAGCTGAAAGCGTGGAAGGTCATTGACGAGGCCGGAATGCGGGGCGCGACCCTTGGCGGGGCGCAAATGAGCACCAAACATCCGAACTTTCTGATCAACACGGGTGGCGCAACTGCCGCAGATTTAGAGGGTTTGGGCGAGATGGTGCGAAAAAAGGTTTTCCAAACACAATCAATAGAGTTACACTGGGAAGTGTTGAGGATCGGCGAACCGGTCCCGCAGTAATAAAGGGAGCCTGATGAACAGGCCCCGCAGGTGAAAAAAGAGCGGGCAGCTCTTCGTAAAAATTGAGGCACGAGTTGGGAATGTCGAGCAGGCAACCCCGTAAAGTGGCTGTATTGATGGGCGGACCTTCGGCTGAACGCGAAGTGTCTTTGGCGTCAGGGCGTGAATGCGTCGCAGCACTGCGGGAACACGGATATGAAGTTGTAGAGATTGATGCGGGCGCTGATTTGGCGGCGCGTTTGGTCGATCTTGCACCTGACGTTGTTTTCAATGCCTTGCATGGGCGTTGGGGCGAAGATGGCTGCGTTCAAGGTATGCTTGAGTGGCTTGGTATTCCGTACACGCATTCTGGCGTTTTGGCCTCGGCTCTCGCGATGGATAAGCAGCGCAGCAAGGAAGTATTTCGTCAAGCCGGCCTGCCGATCATGGAAAGCATTATCGCCCCTGCCGCAGAAGTGCGCACGCGTCATGTGATGGACGCGCCTTATGTGGTGAAGCCGAATAGCGAAGGGTCTTCCGTCGGCGTTTACCTTGTGAATGAGGCGGCCAATGGTCCGCCGCAACTGTCCGATGATATGCCAGAGATGGTCATG
>NZ_JBDWVM010000281.1:0-3474 GCF_039984035.1 Planktotalea sp.
GCAGGTTTACGGCATTCACAACGCGCCGGGTTTTGTCGCGGGGGGGTTTTACACAACGCCGGGCGCAATCATGGCAGCGGTGGATACCTTCCATATCGATATTAAGGGCGTTGGCGGGCACGGTGCGATGCCCCATGAAACCTGCGATCCTGTTATAGCGGCTTGTGGCATTGGGCAGGCGATCCAAACCATCGCGTCGCGCAATCACTACGCGCTTGATGATCTTGTAGTGTCCTTGACGCAGATTCATACGGGCACTGTTGATAACGTCATTCCAGACAGCGCCTATATGAACGGCACTGTGCGCACCTTTGATCCTAAAGTGCAGGACATGGTCGAGCGCCGCTTGGGTGAGATCGTCGCAGGGCAAGCCGCCTCCTATGGGGTGAGCGCTGAGCTCAACTACGAGCGCGGCTATCCCGCCACGATTAATCACGCAAAGGAAGCGTCGCATGCATCTGATATTGCTGAAGAAATATCAGGAATAGAGAATGTTGTTCGAGACTCGGGCCGCGAAATGGGTGCCGAAGATTTCGCCTATATGTTGGAGAAACGCCCCGGCGCTTATCTATTTCTAGGTCAGGGGGAAAGCGCAGGGCTCCATCACCCTGAATACAACTTCAATGATGAGGTTGCCCCCGTCGGCGCCAGTTTCTTTGCGCGTCTCGTTGAACGATCCCAGCCTTTGAAGGGTGCATAGCGATGGCATTGGAAGATGCAAAAACACAAGTAGATCATGCCTTTACACGTGAGAGTTTGCGTGGTTTGAGCAACGAAAACACCTTTGGTGGTGCGACCTCGTTCCTGCGTCGTCGCTATAGCAAAGACCTCACCGGTGTTGATCTGGCGATCACGGGCATTCCTTTTGATCAAGCGACAACAAATCGCACAGGCACGCGCCTTGGCCCACGTGCCATTCGCGAAGCGTCCAGCCTGCAATCTCCTGATGCGCCCTATGGCTGGGGTTATGATCCGCTGAGCGAGCTTAATATCGTCGATTATGGCGACTTGGCCTTTGATTACGCGATGGTCAGCGCATTTCCAGACACCTTGCAGGCCCATATCAAGGGCATCTTGGATGCCGGCGCTGCCAGCATCTGTTTAGGTGGGGATCACTATATTAGTTTCCCGATCCTCAAGGCCTATGCTGAGAAATATGGCCCCTTAAGTTTAATCCAATTCGATGCCCACACGGATACGTGGGAAGATGACAATATGGACCGGATCGACCACGGCACCATGTTTTACAAGGCGATTAAGCTTGGATTAATCGATCCAGAACGCTCTGTATCTATCGGTGTTCGCACGGATAATCCTGATACAATGGGGGTTAACATCCTTGATGCGCGATGGGTGCATGAACATGGTGCGGCAGCTGTTGCCAAGCGCGCAAAAGAGATCGTGGGCGATCATCAGACTTATGTGACCTTTGATATCGACTGCCTTGATCCTGCCTTCGCACCTGGTACTGGAACACCTGTTTGGGGCGGTCTTGCGTCGTGGCAGGCGGCTGCCATCCTGCGCGATTTGGCTGGGATCAACATGGTCGGCGGCGACATCGTAGAAGTCTCACCGCCTTTTGATACCAGCGGCGCAACGGCCATCGCTGGCGCGCATGTGGCGGTGGAGCTTCTGTCTCTATGGGGCTGGAATCATTTGGGAAAAGGAAAATGACCAATCAACCGTTGGGCGGTAACGAGCTTGCGCGTTTTTCTGGCCCGCAAACCTTTATGCGGCTTCCTGCGCATGATGGGCCAGACGGTCTTGATGTCGCGATCTTGGGTATTCCGATGGACATAGGGACAAGTTGGCGCTCTGGCACGCGGTTTGGCCCTAAGCAAATCCGCGAACAAAGCGCGATGATACGCCCCTATAACCTTCAAACAGGCGCTGCGCCTTTTGATAGTTTGAACGTGGGCGATATTGGCGATGTGCCGATCAACACGTTTTCGCTAGAGAAAAGCCTGTCAACGATTACAGAATATTACGATGATCTTCTGAAGTCTGATGCGCTGCCGGTCGCGCTCGGCGGTGATCATTCTTTAACTCTACCCATTCTGCGGAGTATGGCCAAGAAACATGGACCTGTCGCTTTGATCCATGTCGATGCCCATGCGGACGTGAATGAGCATATGTTTGGTGAGCGCGAAACCCACGGCACAGTGTTTCGACGAGCTTATGAAGACGGCTGTTTACAAGCAGATAAGGTCTTTCAAATCGGTCTACGCGGTACCGGATATGGCGCGGATGATTTCACTGAAGCCGCTGGTTGGGGCTTTAATCAATTCCTTGCCCCTGACCTGTGGCACAAGAGCCTTGCACCGCTTGCCACTGACATCAAACAGAAAATTGGCGATCAACCTGTCTACATCAGCTATGATATTGACAGCCTTGATCCAGCCTATGCGCCTGGCACCGGCACGCCCGAAATTGGCGGTCTGACAAGCATGCAAGCGATGGAGCTGATCCGCGGCTTGCGAGGACTCAATATCGTCGGCTGCGATCTGGTCGAAGTCAGTCCACCCTATGATACGTCGGGTAACACGGCGCTTACAGCGGCGAATTTGGTGTACGAGCTCTTGTGCGTTCTTCCAAACGTGGCATATCGATAGTCAGACTATTGACGTGTAAATGTTCTGCGCCACGTCGTCGAAGGTGACGGCGCGGAGGCGAGCAAAAGGAAGTGAAGATGTTTTTTTGGATTGTTCTTGTCTGTCTGATCGTACTGCTTGCCTATATTCGTCTTGCGCCAAGCGACGCTGCGCGCTGGCATGTCTCGCTTGTTGGTAAAACGGAAAAGACATTTGCCGGTGGCGTGATCCGCTCAATCGATGTGGGCATCACCGCCTTGGACAAGGTTGTGCAACAAAGCGGTGCACGCGTGCTCGCAGGAAGCGCTGCAGAGGGGCATGTGACCTACATCGCGCGCACCAAGCTCATTGGCTTCCCTGACTACGTCACGGTGCAGACCGTTGATGGTAAAACAATGATCTACGGGCGTTTGCGCTTTGGCCGCTCAGATCTGGGCGTTAACGGCAAACGTATCGACGCTTGGCTCGCTCAGCTCTGAAGAGAGACACGCAGGGGCCACTTCGCGCCACATCGGGACATTCAGGCTCATCTGACACTGGGCCATGAACATACGCCCATCTACGTGCAAGCAACTCATCTGACCGAGTTCAACGCGCGATCCGGCTTTATCGGTGCAATAACAATCGACGGTTTTCCCACTCGGGCTGGTGACATCGGCCATGGATGCAATGGGAAGCGTCAATACAAATGCTGTCAGGACTTTTCTCATGGGGCTAAGTATATCATAAGCAAGGCATTGCGCCAAATTCGTGCGTTTTTCGGGAGTTATCACCATGGTTCCAATGGACCGCCTCATGCAAATCACTCAGCGATTCGAGTTTCTCGAAGCGAAGATGTCGAGTGGCGCGGATGGCAGTGAAATCGCGGAGCTTGCGCGCGAAT
>NZ_JBDWVM010000282.1:0-8236 GCF_039984035.1 Planktotalea sp.
TTGACGCGCTTTCGAAAAGCTCCAGTCGCATCCTGCAAAGGTACTGGTTACACCTGCCGCCACATGGCGGCAGAGCATCATTTCTTTTTACGCTGCAAAGCGGCGAAAAAAGCCCGTGCGAGGTTTTTTATCGACTGGAGGCTTTTCGAGAAGACGTTCTGCTTTGGTCGTGAGTGACTCCAATAGATCAGAGTGAATCGTTGGAAACGCGTTGGCAGAGTGCGTTGTCGTTTTGTCGGTCTTCATCGTGTTATCCCCCAAATGGAAAATTTTGATGAGTTGAATTTAGGCGAAATTGTGAGGGCGTTTTATGGGAAGCAGAAAATTCCATTCCCCGACACATGCCTGTGAAAAGGGCTTGACAGCGCGATTCTCGACGGTTCCACCTGTTTGAAATCAATATGTTACGGGATTTTCGGGAGGCTGGAGTTGACGTGAGTTGTCGTTGCGGAACCCTGCGTTTTGGGTCGAAAAAGCTGCCATATTTCAAAAAAAACGACGCTTTTTCCGTGTCAGCAAGGGCTATTTTGGTCGGTAGCGGTCACTAAAAGTCGCCTATTTTCGACGCTAAAGGGTGAAAATTTACTCACGTTTAGAATCAATTTTACGCGTGTTAACTCTCAAGTGGGTAAATCGTCAAAATTGCTGCTTCATTGTGCTTACCTAGGGTCAATTGACGCGCTGTCCGCCTATCGGCTTGACCTTTGTGAGCACGGGTTTGATATCAAGCGGATTGCCTTAACAGTATGGAAATGGCGCTCGAAAATGAATGACGTGGTAGAGCAAGTCTTGTCTCCAACGCAGAGTATTCCCGCTCAATTAGCAAAAGCGCTCAATGTTCATGCCGATTTGCCTGCGCTTGTGGATGGCGAGCTCGAATTGAGCTACGGTCAATTGGCTCACTGTGTTGAGCAGTTGCAGCCCTCTTTACCAGAAAACGGCGCGGTTGCGGTCTTCGGCAAGCCGTCGGTGACTTTCGCTGTCGGGGCATTTGCCTGTGTTGTACTCGGCCAACCGTTTGTTCATCTCGATCCTGCAATGCCAGCGGATGTCTTGACCAACATTATTGATGAGTTGAATGTAGAAACGATTTTCCAATGTGAAGCGCCGCAAGACGGGCAATTGCCGACGCAGTGCCACTGTATCGATGTCATGCAAATCGTGGCGCAGGCTGAGACTGCCCCCCATGCACCGATTGAAGCGCCTCGCGTTGCGCCTGACGCACCGATCTATATCGTTGCGACCTCTGGTTCGACCGGCAAGCCCAAGTGCATTCCCGTATCGCAACAATCTGCCTACCTGTCCTATGAATGGCGCTATGCCTACACGCCCTATGATCCAAGTGAGACCGTGGGTGTCTATATCTTTGCAATCTGGGAAATGTTCCGCCCCTTGCGGGATGGCGCGAAGGTTTGCTTCCCCCGCTTTAGCGAATTGATGAACCCCGATGGTTTGATGGCTTTTTTAAAACGTCATGCTGTAACTGAAATGCTGTTCACACCTTCTGCGCTAGAAACAACGTTGCGTACTTGCGACGCAGCTCTGGCGCGGGATGTTGTCTTGAAGCGCATCATCTTGAACGGCGAGGTCGTCAGCGCGGAGTTGATCGCGGCAGTGCGCGACAAGCTTCCAAACGTGAAATTGTGGAACCTCTATAGCATTTGCGAGACCCACGATATTTCCATGACCGAAATCATGGTGGATCAACCCGCTGCAAAGGCAGGGTCGGTCGGCATTCCAATGCCGCACCTGAGGGCCGTTGTTCTGGATGACAATGACAATCTTTGCAATGTGGGCGAACCTGGCTTGTTGCATTTTGAAGGGCCGCAAATGCTCGGTCCTGGTTATATCAACCGCGAAGAAGAAACTGCGCTGCGCTTTCGCGAATTGGAAGTGAACGGGGTGCAGGCGCGGCTCTATGATACGGGTGATCAGGGGTACGTCGCCGAGGATGGTTCGGTTCATGTGATGGGTCGCATTGCGCATATGCTGAAACTGCGCGGTCATAGTATCCAAACGCGTGAACTAATGGAGTCTTTGCGCAGTTACATTGGCTTTACGCAAGCGGTGCCTTGGATCAAATCGGTGACGGGGCAGGGCGATGCCTTGGTGTTTTATTATTGCACTGATGATGAACAGCAGCGCGTGAACGGCGAAACGTGGGCGCTCGAGCAGGGTGAGAGCCGGATGCCATTGGCTTTGTCAAAGGCGCTGCGCTCTGAATTGCCTGCTTATTGCATCCCAAGTTATTTGGTCCAACTCGATGAAATTCCTGTCAATGCAGTGTCTGGAAAATGTGACCACAAGCGCTTGCCTGATATCTCGCATCGCGCCGAAGAAAGCGTGGGCGACCAAGACAATCTTTTGACGGTTGTTCATGCAGCAAAGGTGATGGGCTGTGACCCCGCCTTGCTTGATCCTGCGCTGTCGTTTCATGATCAGGGGGGCGACTCTCTGATGGCCGTGGATTTACTAGGTGCGCTCGAAGCGGCTTATGACGCCCGCGTTGATTTCGATTTTGCTTTGAATGTTCCGCTCGGGCGGTTGGATGAAATCTTGCGCGAAACCGATGCTGCGCCAAAGGTTCAAGGCACGTTTGAGCGTACAGGTATCTTGCTGACGGGTGTGACGGGTTTTCTCGGCAGTCGCGTTGTTGCCGCTCTGTTGGACACCCTGCCGGCGGGCGAGGCGGTTTACTGTTTGGTGCGCTCTAAACGCCGCGATCATGTCGCGCGTCTGGAGGCGGTGGCCGAGGCGCAAGGCATCGACGCTGCGCGTTTGATTGCGGTGCCTGCCGCTATTGAGGACGCGAATTTCAATCTGAGCGATGGGGATTATCACGCGCTCGCACAGAAAGTACGCAGTGTTATTCACTGCGCTGCGATGGTGAACCTCGCGGTCGATCCCGAGCACATGCTAGATTGGTCGCGCGCGGGCATCACAAATGTTCTGAAGTTCTGCACAGCATCGAATGCGGACTTAAGGTTCTCATCGTCCTCTGCGGTATTTGCCGATATCGGTGGCCCATACGCAGAGACTGCTACGAGCGCCTATGCGCATTGTTCAGGTTATGGCGCTGCTAAGATTGAAGCGGAAGCCTTGATCGCTGCCTCGGGCGTGCCTGCTGCAATTGTGCGACTGCCTTCGCTTTATGATCTGGAAGCGCCGAACGGTAAAGATATTTATGAGATCATAGTGAAGGCTTGTGCCGAAATGCGCGCGATCCCTGAAGGTTTTGCATTTCGTATGATTGACGTGCACGCCGCTGCGCGGTTCCTTGGCTCGGTGCCTCGCAGCGACGGGGCGCATTACTACAACTTTGCACCAGAGCACTTCGATGTTGCCTCAAATATAGAAGGGCTTGGCATTGACGTGCGCCCGCTGACGGATTGGCTCCGTGATGCGCCGCTAACGCAGGCGGAGAAGGCGTTAATTAAGGCGGATTTATCCGTGTTGAAGGCGGATGCGGTCCTTTCAAACGCCCATGCTGAGGACATGTGGGGGCGGGTGACGGGCGAGCCGCTTTCGAATATTTCACAGCCGCGCGATTTGCTCGCGCGCCGTTTGCGGATGCATTAGGGAAACCACCGCCCCCCCCCGCGTTTGAGCGAGGGGCGGAAAGATACCTTATGTCACGGCATTGGCACGTCTGTTGTGAATTTCGGAACAGAATATCCCTTTTGCACGGCCGGACGTTCAGCAATGCGCAGATACCATGCTTTGATGTTTGGATAATCGTTCAGATCGTTTTCCTGCCATTCAAAGCGGGAAATCCATGGCCAGCATGCCATATCCGCAATGGTATATTCACCCCGACCTGTGCCTGCGATGTAATCGCGTCCTTCAAGACGTTCGTTCAACACACGATAAAGACGCGCGCCTTCTTTTGAGTAGCGTTCTTCACCGTATTCAGATTTGCCTTTGTTATACTTCACGAAATGATGCACTTGGCCGAGCATCGGGCCAAGACCGCCCATTTGCCACATCAACCATTCCACCATCTTCCAATACTCATCGCCGTCGCACTGAAATTTTCCATACTTGTTGGCGAGGTAGAGCATGATCGCCCCCGTTTCCATCATCTGAACACCCGTCTCGTGATCGACAATAGCGGGGATGCGGTTGTTAGGCGCGATCTTCAGGAAATCGGGCGCGAATTGCTCATCTTTGGAGATGTCGATGGGGTGCACCGTGTAGGGCACGCCCAATTCTTCGAGCAAGATAGACACCTTGCGGCCATTAGGCGTGGTCCATGTGTAAAGATCAATCATTGTCGGGTCCTTATGTGTAAAGGTCAGTTTAAGTTGTGAGCGTATCAAGCGTGGCTTGCAGATGGGCGCGCATGTTGTCCTTGGCTGCGCTGCAGTCTCGGCTGGCAATCGCGGTAATGATGGCGTCGTGTTCGTCAAAGGAATGATAGTCGGGTGAGGGCCTTTTGATATCGCTGGTTAATTTGCGCCAGACAACCACTTGGCGCACAGCATTCATGATCTTGTGCAACTCATACAAGAGAACATTGCCCGCGCTTTTTGCGATAAGGTCATGGAGTTCAAAGTCCAATTCTTCATAGTCGGCCCAGCTGCGAGAGGCGCGAATGCGCGCGCCTAAATCTTGCATCGTTTTGACCTGAAACGGAGATGCGTGGAGCGCGGCCATGCGGGCCAGCTCGGGTTCGAGGCTGAGGCGCGCGATCATTGCGTCGTGGGGAGCTGTGCGTTCAGCAAGCGCTGCGAGCGAAGCGGCGGTTTGCGTCATGCTGGGCGGCTCCGCCGTGAAGGTGCCGCGCCCAACCTGCCGAATAATTCGCCCCTCGATTTCAAGCGCTGCAAGCGACTTGCGAAGTTCAGGGCGTGAGAGTTCAAGGGTTTTGGCCAAGTCACGTTCCGACGGCAAGCGGCTGCCGGCGTCTGGATAGGTCTCAGCAATCCATGCGCGCAAATGGTCTAAGTTTTGATCTGAAATTGGTTGACCATTTTGCATCTCTTGAAACCTGATGTCATTTTCCTCGGTTGTGCCAATATTGGTGGTAAGCTTCATATTTGCAAGTCTGCAATGCCGTGCTAGCGTTCGAGAACACGTCGATTTGAACGGAAAATTCGATTCGATGATTGGTTGACCAATTGTGATCTTATCGGAGGCTGACATGACATCAACAGAGACCACCAATTTGCCGGACACGATGAAAGCATGGGTGCTTGGGGATCCTGATGAATTGAATCTCATCGCTAAGCCCTTGCCCGTCCCGGGCAAAGCCGAAGCTTTGGTGCGCATCGATGCCGTTGCCATTTGTGCGACGGATTTAGAGGTCATTTCCTATGGCACACCGGCCATGGTTGAAGGGGGTAAACCGTTCAACAAGAATTGGACGCCTGGGCACGAATATATGGGCACAATTGCTGCGCTTGGGCCGGGCGTTGACGAATTTGAAATTGGCGATCGCGTCACCGTGGAAATCCACGCAGGATGCGGGCAATGCAAACGCTGTCGCATGGGCATGTATACGTCCTGTCATAACTATGGGCTGAACTACGGGGACAAAAACAAGGGCCACCGCGCCAATGGGTTCACCACCAATGGTGGCTTCGCCGAATATGCGGTGAACAATATCAACACGATGATCAAAGTCCCCGACGATATGTCTGATGAAGAAGCGACATTGGTCGTGACCGCGGGCACGTCGATGTACGGACTGACGGAGCTCGGTGGATTGGTTGCAGGGGAAAGCGCCGTTGTGATTGGACCGGGGCCAATTGGTTTGCTGGCCGTTGCCGTTGCCAAAGCGCTGGGTGCCTCTCCGGTGATCCTTGTGGGGACACGTGAAAATCGCAATGAGATTGGCCGCCAATTGGGCGCAGATATCGTGATCGATGGCCGCAATGAGGACGTTGTCGCGCGCGTGATGGAAATCACGGGTAAAGGCGCTGATTATGTCGTTGATTGCGCAGGCAATGAAACAACGGTGAATGATGCCGTCCACATGACCAATCGCGGTGGTAAGGTCTGCCTAGCCGCCTTCCCCAAGAACCCCGTGAATTTTGATCTTGGGTATCTCGCGGTGAACAACATCTATCTTTACGGTATCCGCGGTGAAGGACGTTCAGCGACCCATCGTGCAATGGCGTTTATGGCAGAGAAACGATTTGATGCTTCGGTCATTCATACGCATACATTCCCACTTGAGGACTTGCCCGAAGCGCTGCGCTATGCACGGGAAAGAGTAGATGATGCAATCAAAGTCGTGGTGTCCATGCGCGGACGCGGCAACAGCAAAGGTGATAAAGAATGAAGGCAAGACGCGGAATTTACGCGGCGGCGGTGACGCCGTTCAACGCGGATGGAACTGTTAACACAGCGGCGCATATCGCCTACTGTCAGCATTTGCTGAGCGATGGCGGATGCGACGGTGTAGCGCCCACTGGCACGACGGGAGAGGGTACATCTGTCACGTTGTCTGATCGCATCGCGATGCCAGCGGCCTTTGCCAAAGCGGGCATCGAAACCGATCGTGTGATCTTTGGCACCGGCGCACCTGCATCGGGTGATAGCGTGGCGCTCACAAAAGCGTCTTGTGATGCAGGCTTCACCAATGTTCTGGTTCTGCCGCCCTATTATTACAAGACCCCCAGCGATGATGGTCTTTACGCATACTATGCCCGACTTATCGAAAGCGTGGCGCGCGATGATTTGCGGATCTACGTCTACCATTTCCCGCAAATGTCGGCCGTTCCTTTGTCGGTCGATCTGGTTCTGCGCCTCAAGAAAGACTTTGGCGCGATCATGGCTGGGCTCAAAGATAGCAGTGGGGATTTCTCACAATCCGCAGCCTTCATTGAGGCAACGGGCGGCGTTGATGCGGATTTTGACGTGTACCCATCATCCGAGGCGATGCTTTGGGATGGTTTGTCGATGGGCAGCGCGGGCGTGATTTCAGGGTCGACCAATGGTTTTGGCGCCTTGGCACAAACGGCGCTTAATGCACCTGAGGGTGCAGAGCGCGACGCTGCGATGGCAAAGGTCAAAGCGGCCCGCGCAATGGCGAGCAAATACCCCCTCATGGCGGGGATGAAACAAATGGAAGCGTGGCGCAGCGGCGATGACAACTGGACCCGCATGGCACCGCCCTTGATGCCATTGTCGGACCAACAGCGCGCAGATCTTCGCGCAGATATTGATGCGTTTTGGGAGGAAACAGCATGAGCCAACACGGACCACATCATATTGAAACCAACCCTGATCCCGCTGCATTCGCGCATTGGCCGGAGGGACTTTATGAAGAAATGCTGGCGAGCCATGACAATGGCAACGTCGGCTCATTACTTGTTTCTGAAACAGACCGCGTGCGCGTTTGGCATCTACATATTCCAGTAGGCAGCAGATGCGGGTTCCATCGTCATGTGAACCCGTATTTCTGGACCGCTTTGAATGCGGGAACAGCGCGCGGCTATTTCTCTTCCGGTGAAGTGCGCGATACTGTGCATTATGTCGGTGAAACCAAGCATTTTAACTATGGCGAAGGTGACTACATGCTCCACGCCGTTGAAAATGTTGGGGATACGCCGCTTGCCTTCACGACGGTTGAATTCCTTGATGGGGAAAACACGCCGCTCGATGTGCCCGCGGATATGCGACTAGTGGTGCCTGCCTAAAAACGTGTGCCGATGCCCATTTCAAAGCATCGGCGCTTCGATCAAAGCTTGACCGCTTCGCCCGTTTCAGCAGAGCGCACGATTGCGTCTAATACTTCAATGTTATGGATCAATTCAAAATCTGAATAGGGATAGCTCGCTTCGCCGCGAATAGCTGCGCCAAAGGCTTCCAGATTTGCCGTGACGCTGTCGGTCCACTCAATCACATCTGTCTTCGTGTCATCGATGCTTTTGTAGCATTCCATTGTGACCTTGCCACCCGGCGTGTCTGGATGGGTCGCATTGCGCACCTCGACCCACATATCGCTGCCAAACACATGTGTGCGGATGAAATGCGGTGTGTGCAGGATCGCTTGAAGCGTCGCTGTCATGCCTTCCTCAAATTGCAATTGCACGGTCACGACATCACCGGTTTCCCACCCCAAACTGCGATCCGCGGTAAAGGCGTGCAAGGACGAGACTTTACCGAAGAATGAGATCAACAGATCAGTGAGGTGGATGCCCATCTGCGTCATACCGGCAGCGGGGGCGAAGGCCTTTGTCGTGCGCCAACTGTCTGGGCCAAGGCCGATCAATTTATCATGGCTAAA
>NZ_JBDWVM010000283.1:0-9257 GCF_039984035.1 Planktotalea sp.
TAGGCAGGGGAGGCATAAAGCTGCATGTGAACGGTCATTAGACGTTTTCGGATGAGGTCAGCTTGACTTGGTTCTTTCATGCGGATGGCCACATCGGCCTCGCGCATGGGCAGGTCGAGGACCTTTTCCTCAAGCATCAGATCAATCTTGAGATCGGGATACTTGTCATAAAGGTGCGGCAAGCGCGGCGCGAGCCAGAGGGAGCCAAAGCCGGTCGTCGTGGTAACGCGCAGTTCGCCAAAGACTTCTTCTTCGCTGTCTTTGATCCGCGCTTCGGCCGCATCAAGACGTTTGATCATGGCTGTCGTGGCGTCAAATAACAGCTCGCCCTGTTCGGTCAGAATCAACCCGCGCGCATGGCGATGAAAGAGGGTGGTGTTCAGGCTTTCTTCCAAGCCGCGAATCTGTCGGGAAACCGCAGATTGAGACAGATGCAGGGTGTCACCAGCATGGGTCAAACTGCCGACATCGGCGACTGCGTGGAAAATTCTAAGCTTATCCCAGTCCATTTCGGCAGGTTCCTGTGGTTAATATATTATAGGGTTTTCAGCCCTACATGAGAGCAGCTTACACATCAACGTCATGGCGCGGGGAAAATTCTTCTATACAGGTCAGCTTTTATGACCTATTGTTGCGTCAGCTAGTGCAATCGCGCGCCTTGGGAGGAACAGATATGAGCCAGCAAAAAACATCATTGAACGATAAGTTCGATATTGAGAAATCGCCGATCCTGATGAACGGTACACAGGCGCTTGTGCGTCTTATGTTGATGCAGAAGGCACGCGATACGAAGGCTGGTCTGAACACGGCGGGATATGTCACCGGTTACCGCGGATCGCCGCTTGGCGCCGTTGATCTCCAAATGAGCCGCGCTGAAAAATTCCTCTCCAAGGTCGATGTGAAGTTTGAATATGGTTTGAACGAAGACCTCGCCGCGACCGCGCTTTGGGGATCGCAACAGGCAGAGCTTCGCGGGGAAGGGCGCTTTGATGGTGTCTTTGGGCTTTGGTACGGCAAGGGTCCGGGCGTGGATCGCACCGGCGATGTGATGCGACATGCCAATATGGCAGGCTCGTCCAAACATGGCGGCGTTGTCATGGCGATGGGCGATGACCACACAGGTGAATCCAGCACTGTTTTGCACCAATCCGAATTCGCAATGATCGATTCCTACATGCCTGTGGTCAGCCCCGCTGGCGTGCAGGAAATGATGGACTATGGTCTCTACGCCTTTGCCCTGTCGCGGTTTGCTGGCGTCTGGGTCGGTCTCAAGACGATGAAAGACACGGTTGAGGTGACGTCGGTTGTAGATGGCGATCCCTATCGTTTGGATTTTGTTGAGCCTGAGTTTGAAATGCCAGAGGGTGGTTTGAACATTCGCCTTGTGGATGACCGCCACGAACAAGAAACGCGTTTGCTTGATTACAAGCGTCATGCGGCAGAGGCATTCAGCCGTGCCAATAAGATGGACAAGCGGGTTTGGGGCAAACCGGGCGCTAAGGTTGGTTTTGTGGCCGCTGGTAAGAACTGGCTTGATCTCACCCATGCACTGTCGTTGCTCAATATTGACGAAGCCGAAGCAGAGCGCATTGGCCTGACGACCTATAAGGTTGGCCAGACTTGGCCTCTTGATATGAAGAGCTTCAACGAATGGGCGGAAGGGCTCGATGTTGTCGTCGTCGTTGAAGAAAAGCGCAAGTTGATCGAGGTTCAGATTAAAGAAGCGCTCTTTGATGATCGTCGTGGGCGCCGTGTTTATGGCGAACGCATTGAAGGCAAAGAACTGTTCCCGACACGCGGTGCGCTCGATCCGGTGAACATCGCAGAAAACCTAGGTAAAATTCTTGAGGACGAGGGCTGCGGCACCAGCGGTGCGAAGGCAGGGCTAGCGAAGCTTGAAGAAGCGCGCCGCGCAGACAACGCTCCGCAACTCGCTGCGCGTTTGCCGTATTTCTGCTCTGGCTGTCCGCATAACTCATCAACCAAAGTGCCCGAGGGCAGCCGCGCCTATGCCGGTATTGGCTGTCACTTCATGGTGCAGTGGATGGACCGCGATACCCTTGGGTTTACTCACATGGGCGGTGAGGGCGCGAACTGGATTGGTGAAGCGCCATTTTCCAAGCGGGAGCACGTTTTCCAAAACCTTGGCGATGGCACCTATAACCACAGTGGCATCCAAGCCATACGCGCAGCTGTCGCGGCTGGCACCACGATGACCTATAAAATCCTGTACAATGATGCGGTTGCGATGACAGGTGGTCAGGGCAACGAAGGTGGGCTTGATGCGGTGCGCATCGCCCGCGAGATTGATGCGATGGGCATCAAAAACATGGCCATTGTCTATGATGAGAAGGAAGATGTCGCGCTCGGCGCCTTTCCAAAAAGCATGCCAATGTACGAGCGCGCAGAAATGCAGCGTGTTCAGGAAGAGTTTGCCAAGGTCGAAGGCGTCTCTATCATCCTCTACATTCAAACCTGCGCGGCGGAGAAACGTCGCCGTCGTAAACGCGGACTATTCCCTGATCCTGATAAGCGTGTGTTCATCAACCCTGATGTCTGCGAAGGCTGTGGTGATTGCGGTGTGCAAAGCAACTGTGTCTCCATCGTTCCCCATGAAACGGAATTGGGCCGCAAACGCGCGATTGATCAATCCAGCTGCAACAAGGATTTTTCCTGTGTGAATGGATTCTGCCCGTCCTTTGTGACGGTTGAGGGGGCAACACCGCGCAAGGCGGCGACAGCAACGTTGAACCTGCCTGACCTGCCACTGCCAGAACTGCCGACAATCAATGGCACCCATAACGTCGTGATCACGGGCGTTGGCGGTACGGGCGTTGTCACAATCGGCGCGCTTTTGGCGCAGGCGGCGCAGCTTGATGGCAAGGGCGCTGGCATGATGGAAATGGCGGGTCTCGCGCAAAAGGGCGGCGCTGTGCATATTCATTGCCGCTTGGCGAACAAGCCTGAAGACATCTCCGCGATCCGCGTTGCAACGGGTGAAGCACATGCGTTGATTGGTGGTGATCTGGTCGTCAGTGCAGGGTCTTCTACTTTGGGATTAACGAAAGAGGGTCAGACAGGCGCAGTCGTGAACAATCACGAAATTATCACCGGTGACTTTACCCGCGATACAGAATTCAAACTGCCTTCTGAACAGTTGGAACTGGCGCTCACTGCGCGCCTGCGTGATGCGGTTGATTTGTTTGATGCCTCTGATCTGGCGCGCGTGGTGCTGGGCGATGCGATTTTCTCTAACATGTTGGTCTTTGGTGCGGCTTGGCAGCGTGGATTGCTGCCTTTGACGCTTGAGTCGCTGCAGGAGGCTATTCGTCTGAATGGCGCGGCTGTTGAGAAGAACCTCTACGCCTTTGAAGTGGGTCGTTGGGCCGTGCTCTTCCCAGAAGAAGCAAACAACGTCAGCGCGCCTTCGGTTGTTCATCTGCCAAAGAGTTTGGAAGAGAAGATTGCCTTCCGCGCGGATCATTTGACAGCCTATCAAAACGCGAATTTGGCGAAACGATACCGCGCAGTTGTTGATGCTATTCAGGATGAAGCTGTGAAAGAGGCAGTCGCGAAAGGCTATCATAAACTTCTGAGTTATAAGGATGAATATGAGGTCGCACGGTTGCATCTCGATACGGCTGCAAAAGCGGCTGAAGCCTTTGAAGGTGATCTGAAGCTAAGCTACCATCTTGCGCCGCCAATGCTTTCAAAAATGGGTTCAAACGGGCGTCCGATGAAAAAGCAATTCGGACCGGGCATGCTACGCGGCTTCAAAATGCTGGCAAAACTGAAGGGCTTGCGCGGTACACCGTTTGACCCCTTCGGGCGCACGGCTGAACGCAAAATGGAACGCGCTTTGATCACGCAATTTGAAAGCGACATGAAAGAGGTGCTGGGTAAGCTGGACGCGGCAACTAAAGATGCGGTCGTTGCACTGGCTGAATTGCCACTGTCGATCCGTGGCTTCGGACCTGTGAAAGAGGCGAATGAAGCGAAAGCTGCGAAGCGACGGGAAGAGTTGCTGAGCGTCATTCGCGCGGGGGGAACCGACATGGCAGCTGCGGCAGAGTAACGCCCCGACACTTTAGCAGGGCGGTTACGTTGCGTTTACAAAACTGTGCCATTACATCAGCGCTAGCAGTATTCGAAACAGGGCCGTCCCATGCGCAATCATGTCGCAAAAGAAATCACCTATGCGCATTCCGCCAAGACACGCGCGGGGCGCGCGATGGTGCGGGTCATGGAAAATTCGACAGGTCGGATTGGACTTATCCGCCGCGCCAAAGGCTATGAGCTGGACGTGGCCAATGGCCTTGATTTCTGGGAAGTGATGACCCAGCGCTATGGTCTGACCTTAGATGTCATGTCTGGATCGTTGAGCAATATTCCCAAGACCGGTCCTGTGATTTTGATCGCTAATCATCCTTACGGCATTTTGGATGGTATGATGATGGGGTTGATCCTGTCACGGGCGCGCGGAGATTTTCGCATTATGGCGAATAGCGTTTTCCAAAAGGCGGAAGAGCTGGATCGCATCACACTGCCTATTTCGTTCGATGAAACGAAAGAGGCGATGAAGCTGAACTTGCAAACCCGCAAAACGGCGCTTGAATATCTCGGGCAGGGCGGCGCGGTTGGTATTTTCCCGGGCGGTACGGTTTCGACGGCTGCACGCCCGCTTGGGATGCCGCTTGATCCCGGTTGGCGTGCGTTTACGGCCCGTTTGATTGCGAAATCAAATGCGCAGGTTGTTCCGCTTTACTTTGATGGGCACACCAGCCGCATGTTCCAAATCGCGAGCCATTTGCACAACACGTTACGCCTTGGGTTGTTGATCAAAGAATTTCGTAAACGCGTCGATGAACCAGTACGCGTTGCTATCGGCGCGCCTATTGATCCGGCAGAAATTGACGCACGATCAAAAGATGCGCGCGCAATGATGGATTTCTTGCGACAATCCACTTATGAGCTATCCCCAAGGCCCCTTGACGCGACGCGTTATGGGTTTGAGTTTGAAGAAAAGCATCGTGCGTAGGACTGTAACCTGCGCCGTTTAGGTAAAGGAAGCAGACATGGCAGTAGGGATTTTCGATAGTGGTCTTGGCGGTTTAACCGTTTTGGATGCTGTGCGCGCCCGTATGCCGGACGTGCCTTTTGTCTATTATGCGGACAGCGGCCATGCCCCTTACGGTGTGCGCGATTCCGAAGACATTTATCAGCTGACCAAATCAGCAGTGGAATACCTCTGGGAAAACGGCTGCGACCTTGTGGTTCTGGCCTGCAACACAGCATCTGCTGCTGCGCTGCGCCGCATGCAAGAGGCGGGCGTGCCCGAGGGCAAGCGCGTGCTTGGCGTTTTCGTGCCGCTTATTGAAGCACTGACAGAGCGTCAGTGGGGCGATAATTCACCGCCGCGCGAAGTCGCTGTCTCTTCTGTTGCGCTGTTCGCGACGCCTGCTACTGTGGCCAGCCGTGCCTTCCAACGTGAACTCGCGTTCCGCGCGGTTGGCGTTGACGTCGAGGCGCAGGCCTGCGGCGGCGTTGTTGATGCCATTGAAGATGGCGATATGATCTTGGCTGAAGCCTTGGTGAGCAGCCATGTTGATGCGCTCAAGCGTAAGATGCCGAAACCGCAAGCGGCGATCCTTGGCTGCACGCATTATCCATTGATGCAGGAGCAGTTTCAGGCCGCATTAGGCGCGGATGTGAGCGTTTATTCGCAAGCCAGCCTCGTGGCCGAAAGCCTTGCTGACTATATCACGCGGCGGCCTGATTTCATGGGCTCCGGCAAAACGCACCGCTATTTCACAACAGGTGATCCTGCGCATGTGAGCACGCGGGCGACACAATTTATGCGACGAGAAATCTCTTTTGAAAAAGCCTAAGCAAAAGAAATTTCTATAGAAAGACAATGACATGACACAGAATATCGCAATCCTTGGTGCGTCCGGTTACACAGGCGCTGAATTGATCCGGCTGATCGCCACGCATCCGTCTATGACCATCAAAGCGCTGTCAGGCGAGCGAAAAGCAGGTCAGCCGCTCGCGCAGGTTTTCCCGCATTTGCGTCACTTGGATATGCCCGATCTGGTGAAAATTGCGGATATCGATTTTGCGGATATCGATCTGGCGTTTTGCGCGCTGCCCCATAAGACGAGCCAAGAGGTCATTGCAGCGCTGCCGCGTGATCTGAAGATCGTTGATCTGTCCGCTGACTTCCGGCTGCGGGACCCGGATGAGTATGAAAAATGGTATGGCAACCCGCACAGTGCGGTCGATATTCAAGGTGAGGCAATCTACGGCCTGACTGAATTCTACCGTGAGGAGATCGCAAATGCGCGGCTCGTGGCCGGCACTGGCTGTAATGCGGCAACGGGCCAGTTTGTGCTGCGTCCGCTTATTGCAGCAGGTGTGATCGGATTGGAGGATATCATCCTCGATCTGAAATGCGCCGTGTCTGGAGCGGGGCGGAGCCTTAAGGAAAATCTGCTGCATGCGGAGCTGTCAGAGGGCACGAACGCCTACGCCGTGGGCGGCACACATCGCCACTTGGGCGAATTTGATCAGGAGTTTTCCAAGCTCGCTGGCAAAGACGTGCGCATTCAATTTACGCCGCACTTGATACCTGCGAACCGGGGTATTCTGGCGACGACTTATGTGTCGGGCGAGGCGCAGGCGATCCACGATGCTTTGGTTGCGCAGTACAAAGACGAGCCATTTATCGAAGTTCTGCCCCTTGGTGAAACGCCAAGCACTCATCACGTGCGCGGCTCGAACTTTTGTCATATCGGCGTGACGGGTGATCGGATCGAAGGGCGCGCAATCGTTGTAGCGGCGCTGGATAACCTGACAAAAGGTAGCAGTGGCCAAGCCTTGCAGAATGCCAATCTCATGTTAGGTCTGGAGGAGACAGCGGGGCTGATGTTGGCGCCGTGCTTCCCGTAAGCTGACGGAGATAACACTATGGCAATGACAGGGCTCAAGAAAAAGCGACGCATTCAGATCGTTGCGTTGACTGCTGTTGCTTTGGTTTTGTCGACGGGTTTAATTGGCTATGCGATGCGTGACGGGATCAATCTCTATCGCTCGCCGAGCCAAGTTTTGGAGCAACCGCCCGCGCAAAGCGAAGTGTTTCGCATGGGCGGTTTGGTACAAGAAGGATCAATTCAGCGCGGCGACGGCGAGCAAATTCGCTTTGTCGTGCGCGATGGTTTGGCCAGCGTACCAGTGACCTTTACTGGGGTTTTGCCTGACTTGTTTGAGGAAGAACAAGGTATGATCGGCACAGGTCGCTACATCAACGGCACCTTTGAAGCTTCTGAAATCCTTGCGAAACATGACGAAACTTATATGCCTAAAGAGGTCGTAGACACTTTGAAAGAGCAAGGTGTGTATCAAGAACCTGAGGAAAGTTAAGAACGATCAGCTAGGCCGTTCTTAACCGCCGCGCGCCAGTTTTACCGACATTCAAGTTGTGTTGGAGAAAACAATGGCATTTGAGACGAATGACAGCGTGACGCAAATCGCGCATGAAATCGTTCAGCGCGAAGGGGGCTACGTCAACGATCCTGATGATCCGGGCGGTGCGACGAATTTCGGTGTGACCATTCATACGATGCGCCGGCTCGGCCTTGATCTGACAGGGGACGGGGCGATCACTGCCAGTGACGTGCGTCGTTTGACGCGCGAGCAAGCCGTGGACATCTTTCTGAAACACTATTTCGTTGAGCCTAAGATCGCGCAATTGCCTAAAGCGATCCAATCCAGTGTGTTCGATATGTATGTGAACGCGGGTAACAACGCGGTTAAGATTTTACAGCGCCTTTGCACGAAGATGGGATTTGAGTGCTCAGTTGATGGCGCGATAGGCCCTATGACGATTGCTGCCGCGACCCGCGCCTTTGATGCGGCGCCTCAGTTTTTTGCCGATGCTTATGCGATTGAGCGGCGCAACTATTATTTCCGCCTCGCGGACAAGCGCGCGGCGAGCCGGAAATACGCGCGCACGCGTTCTGGTGGAAGAGGCGGTTGGATCACGCGGGCGGAACATTTCATGGCCGCGAAATACCACCTGACAGCAGCGCAATTTCAACAAAGGATCGCAAAATGGGCCTGATTGATCGCATCTTCGGAACGTTGTTTGGCAATGGTGGAAACATCATTCGTGACACCGCAGAAGTCTTTGTCGAAAACGCGGAAAAAGGGGCAGTGCGCGAAGCAGCGATGCGCGCTGGCGCACTGACGCAGTTCTCGGGTGAATTTCAGGCGGCCAATCGGGGGCTGTTTGATCGGTTCATGGATGCGCTCAATCGCATTCCCAGACCCGCGATGGCGCTTGGTACACTCGGCTTGTTCGGCGCTGCGATGGTTGATCCGATTTGGTTCGCAAGCCGCATGCAAGGGATCGCACTGGTGCCAGAACCGCTGTGGTGGCTCCTTGGTGCGATTGTGTCGTTTTACTTCGGCGCAAGACATCAGCTCAAAAACCAACAGTTCCAAAAGCAAATTGCTGCCAGCGTCGCGCTTGCGCCAACCGTGATGCGGAATATCGAAACGCTCAATGACATCGCAGCCCCGCAAGCGGTTGAACCGCAGCTGCCTGTAAAACCAGTTCGTGCTGAACCGCCGTTGTCTCAACCCTCGCATTCAGATTTTCCTGAAAACGCTGCTCTGCAAGACTGGGCGCGCGGTGCGTGAAACCACACACCTTACAGCGTTGCCCGTTGAGTGCGTGATTGCACGCACCACGCCCCCCGCGACAATGTGAACCGCGGATACCCTTAAAAACCGTTGGCCAAGGGCGGGCGGCGCTCTATACCCACGGGTATGGTTACAGAACTCGGTCACTTTGCGCTGATCCTAGCGTTTCTCATCGCGATTGTTCAGGCAATCATCCCGCTTATTGGCGCGCACAAGCTGTGGTACGGTTGGATGGCTTTGGCCGAACCCGCTGCCAAAATGCAGTTTCTGTTCACCGCCTTTTCTTTTGCCGCACTTACCTATGCTTTTGTTACCTCTGACTTTTCTCTGAGGCTCGTATGGCTGAATTCGCATTCGGCCAAGCCGATGCTCTATAAAATCAGCGGTGTTTGGGGCAATCACGAAGGCTCGATGCTGTTGTGGGTCTTGATCGTCACCTTATTTGGCGCCTGCGCTGCTTGGTTTGGCTCAAACCTACCACCCACATTGCGCGCCCGTGTTCTGGCGGTTCAGTCCGCCATTGCTGTTGCGTTCTTCGCTTTTATCCTCTTCAC
>NZ_JBDWVM010000284.1:0-15740 GCF_039984035.1 Planktotalea sp.
TCCACATATACAAAAATGTTGGACGTTTTTAGTAAGTATACCATAATAATGTCAACATTGGGCAGAACATGGCGCTGTTTCTTTCCCAAACTAAACTAACGTTTTGTCGACACCCCTAGTTTGTCCACTGCGTAAAAAGTGACCAAAGCTGTGGTTGGTTAAGCTAATTGGATTGAAGAGGTGCTCACTTTTCCTCCGCGACAGCGGGTTTTCTACTTCAAAAGCGGATCAGAACTTGGCGAATTAGGGTTTTTTGCCCTACCAATTTGCCTTGAGAAGTCATTTTCGCACGGGCTTTCTTCCTTATTTTGGCGCTAAAAACAGTGCTTTTGTCTCGCATGTTGCCGAAAACGGCGATTACGAGTTTTTGTTGGCATGCTTTTCTCAACCTTAGATTGAAAATTGCCGCGCGTAAATTGTTTCAGATTGTTGTTCGCGTTGACGCACTTGTTTTAGGTCCATAGCTTTTTAGGTGAACCGATTCCCCAAGGGCACCTTAAAAATAGCCCTAAAGATGCGTTCGAAAAAAGATCATAGGGACAAAAATAATGAAATTAGTAGTCGGCCTTGATGGCCAAAGTTCAGGCGAGAAAGCGTTGAATTTCGCTAAATCGCTCGCTGGAAGTATGGAAAGTTGCGAACTCATCGTCGTTTACGTCATTGAGTGGTCTCCATTTTCCTTCCAAACCGCAGAAGAAAATGCGCAGCGCCATAAGCGTCGTGAAGAAGAAATTTCTATTGCGATGGAACGTGTCCTAAATCCTGCTGTGGCATCGCTAAAGGCCGTTGGCCTAAACGCGCGCGCCATCGTGCGTCACGGCGATGTTGCGGATACGATTGATGATATCGCCAAAGCTGAAACTGCAGGGCAAATCATTGTTGCGCGCTCCAGCGCCGGTGGTTTGACATCGCGTATCTTCGGCAGCTCAACAGCAAATCTTGTGATGAACGCCAGCGTTCCAGTCACTGTTGTTGCATAAGGATTGAACTCATGAACTCACTAATTCGATTTTTTCTGACGGTCGCGACCTTTTTCGCGATCGCTGTTCCCGCCTCTGCGCAGGAGGCTGCTAAATCCTTAGATGCGAAGGTCAACGAAGCTTTTGCAAACTTCACGGGTCCTTTCGTGAGCTTTATCTTCGCGCCAATCCCCGGCACGTCTTTCCCATGGATTGTGATGTGGCTTGTCATCGGCGCGACGGTTTTCACGCTCTACTTTGCATTTGTTCAATTTCGTTTCTTCGGCCACGCGATTTCGTTGGTCAAAGGAGATTACACTGACCCGAACGATGCGGGCGAAGTCAGCCACTTTCAGGCGTTGGCAACGGCGCTTTCTGGCACTGTCGGTCTTGGTAATATCGCGGGCGTTGCCGTTGCTGTTGGCATCGGTGGTCCAGGCGCGACGTTTTGGATGATCCTTGCTGGCTTGCTTGGCATGGCGTCTAAGTTCACCGAATGTACGCTGGGCGTGAAATACCGCAATGAATACCCGGATGGCACCGTGTCTGGTGGTCCGATGTATTACATTTCCAAGGGCTTCGATGAACTCGGCTTGCCAGGTGGCAAAATCCTCGCAGTTCTGTTTTCCATCTTCTGTATCCTTGGTGCATTTGGCGGCGGAAACATGTTCCAAGCGAACCAAGCGCATGTTGCGATCACAGGTATCACAGGTGATTTCTCTGGCCTCATCACTGGCTTTATCTTTGCCGCTGTTGTTTTTGCAGTGATCGTGGGTGGTGTTAAATCCATCGCGAAAGTGACTGAAAAGATCGTACCTTTCATGGGTATTTTGTACGTCGGTGCGGCGCTGGTCGTGTTGATTGTAAACTACAACATGATCGGTTGGGCTTTTGGTCAGATCTTCGCAGGTGCTTTCACAGGTCTCGGCGTCGCTGGTGGTATGGTCGGTGCGTTGATCCAAGGCTTCAAACGCGCTGCGTTTTCGAATGAAGCGGGCGTTGGTTCTGCGGCAATCGCACACTCTGCGGTTAAGACGAAAGAACCCATCACTGAAGGTTTTGTATCGCTGCTTGAACCACTGATCGATACTGTTGTGATCTGTACAATGACCGCGTTGGTCATCGTGATTTCCCAGCAATTGCTGATCGACGAAGCTACGGGCAACTACATGCTGAATGAAGCCGGCAGCGCGATTGCGACTGTTGACGGCAATTCAGGTGTGGCCCTGACGGCAGCGGCGTTCGGATCAGCTATCAGCTGGTTCCCATATGTCTTGGCAATTGCTGTGATCCTTTTTGCTTTCTCTACCATGATTTCGTGGTCCTATTACGGCCTGAAAGCTTGGACCTACCTGTTTGGTGAAGGCAAAGCGTCTGAGCTGACGTTCAAGATCATCTTCTGCATCTTCATCATCATCGGTGCTGCGGCGAGCCTTGGTCCAGTGATCGACTTCTCCGATGCGGCAATCTTTGCGATGGCTGTTGTGAACATCTTCTGCCTCTACTTCTTGATGAAGATCGTTCGCGCAGAGCTGGTATCTTACACACAGCGCCTCGGCTCTGGTGAGATCAAAAAGTTCCATCACTAAGCTGATCTAAACGAACGAAAGGGCCGCTTTGTTGAAGCGGCCCTTTTGCTTTGTCCTACCTCGGATCGTACATAAGCTGATCAATGGACGGGGCATTGCTGCCGATCTGATCAAAAATCGCGTTACAAATCCCGCCCATTTCAAGCGCAAAGAAGTTCTTCGCTGCGCGTTCATTCGGGTGGTATGGATCCTTTACGCGGCCATTCTTGTTCAGGCGGAAATAGCTTGTGTTGCCTTGGTTGGCCAAAACGGTTTGCGGCGTGGCACCAGGTACAAAGCTACAGCGACTGCCCGTCTTGGCGAATGCGGTGTTGAGGTTCTTTTGCGCCCGCAGCCTAAGGTCGACGATCTTTTTGGAATAGGCGGGCGCTGTCGTCATAAAGACGCAAGGCATACCCTTAGGCAGTTGCGCCATCATCTTTTCAACATCAGCGATTGCCGCTTCTTCGCTCTCGGCCCAGCGTTTGGCAGAGTTCCCTAGGAAGGACAAAAGCAGCAATTTTGGATCGTAGTAGTCATCCCGAAACATATGCTCGAACGCAGACTTCTTGGGCGCGCAAAACTGGTATTCTTTGCCTTTGCCAATCTGGACGTATTTGTTGCCTGACATGTTTATGAAACCATAGGTTCCGGCATTCACGCGCCATTTCTTGTCTTCTTTACAGATGGTGTCTTTTGAACGTCCGCTGCGGGCGGTCCATGAATGGATCGAACTGGACCGCACACCAATCACACCAACACGCATTTTGCCGAGCTTCTTGAGATCGTGTCGTTGCTGTTTGTTCGCGTTGCAGTGGGTTTTGATATCGGTGAAGAACTCAAGGAAAGCGGGGCCAGAACCGAAGGAAATTTGACTATCGCCCAAGATTAGAATTTCTGGCGAAACAAAATCAGCAGCCTGCAACGGCGTTGAGAGGGAAAGCAGCAAAGCCCCAAGGAGTGCTTTCGTTCGGAAGAGTCTGCGCATCTGTTAGTCTTTCGTCGTCTTTGGCGTGCTTCGCAGAACAAACCAGCTCGGGTCGAGCTGTGCTCGTTCAAAGTCTGGAAAATTCTAATGGAGCATTATGTCCTAAGAAAGGGTGTGCAGATAAAGTTAAAGTTATGTTGAGTTGAATACGTTTAAGCGGCGAGACCCAGCATAACGTTACAAAATCCACACGAGGAGTTGTTTTGCAAATCAAGGCGTTGTCGCGCAAATCCACTATGAACACGAAGATGGAATAGAATTATGCGCGCAGCTGACGTACTCGCAAAACGGTTATATGCGGCTGGATGCCGTTGGGCATTTGGCATGCCCGGTGGAGAGGTGTTGACCTTGATCGACGCTCTCGAAGAGGCTGGCATTACGTTTGTTTTATGCAAGCACGAGAACGCGGCAGGCTTCATGGCGGAAGGTACGTATCACCGCACTGGCGCGCCCGGTATCTTGGTGGCGACGGTGGGACCGGGTGCCTTGAACGGTATCAACTCTGTCGAGAACGCGCGCGAAGATCGTGTGCCTTTGATCGTTTTGACGGGCTGCGTTGATGCTGACACCAGCCATGTTTACACCCATCAGGTGGTCGATCAGACCCAAGTTTTTCGTCCAATCACCAAGGAAACGTTTACGCTGACGGCAGGCATGGCCCATGTCATCGCGGACAAAGCGGTAGGCATCGCTACAGAGGGGCGCCCGGGTCCGGTGCATATTGATGTGCCGATTTCGGTGGCTGATGCCCCTTCCCAAGGCGGCGAAATATTGCGCGCGGTTGCTGCGCCCGTTGCCCCTGTTGGCACAATCGCGGAGCAGGCGAAAACGGCGCTCGCCAATGCGAAGCGCCCCGTGATCATCGTCGGGCTCGATGCGATATCTGAAGGCGGCGCTGCAGCTGTGCAAGAGGCGGCAACCCGTTTGGGCGCACCTGTCATAACGACATACAAAGCCAAAGGAATTTTGCCAGAAAATCACCCGCTTTCACTGGGCGGTGCCGGACTATCACCCAAGGCGGATGCGATGCTCGTACCGTTTGTGAAGGCGGCCGATGTTATTCTCGCGATTGGCTATGATCCGATTGAGATGCGCGCAGGTTGGCAGGATGTGTGGGACCCAAAGGCGCAAATGGTGATCGACATTACTGCTGAGCCGAACCATCACTATATGCATCAATCCACCCTCAGCATCATTGGCGATTGTGCAGCCAGCGTCGCGGCGATCTTGCCAAGTGCGCTAGGCCCTGTTTGGGAAAATAGCGAAGCAGCTAGAGTGAAAGAAGAGCTGATCACAGCCTTCGCGGCTGATGGCACTTGGGGGCCGGATCAAATCATTCAGACCTGCCAAGATACTTTGCCTGACGATACGCTCGCGACCGTGGATAGCGGTGCGCACCGAATTCTTCTTAGCCAGATGTGGCAGTGCAAATTTCCGCGCGCTTTGACCCAATCCACTGGTCTTTGCACGATGGGCGTTGCCGTGCCATTGGCGATGGGGACGCAAATAGCTGAACCAGACCGTACCGTCGTGTCCTTCTCCGGTGATGCAGGCTTTTTGATGGTAGCGGGCGAACTCGCGACAGCCGCTGAGATGGGATTGAAAACGATTTTTGTTGTGTTCGTTGATGCATCCCTTGCATTGATCGAATTGAAGCAACGGCAACGTCAGATGAAAAACCGCGGCGTTGATTTCGCCCATACAGACTTTGCAGCAATTGCGCGCGGGTTTGGCGGGCAGGGGCATCGCGTTACAACGAAGCCCGAGCTGGAAGCTGCGTTGAAAGCGGCGCAATCCGCAGACAGTTTCACCCTGATCGCAGCAGAATTTGATCGCAAGGCCTACGATGGAAAACTCTGAGACCAAAGGCGCGCTTGAAGGTGTCGTTGTTCTTGACCTAAGCCGTATTCTTGCAGGTCCAACCGCAACGCAATTGCTAGGCGACATGGGCGCGACCGTTTTCAAGATTGAAAACCCAAAAACAGGCGGCGACGATACCCGCAGTTGGGGACCGCCTTATGCGGAAACCATCGATGGCGAGAGCGATTTGAGCGCCTATTTCATGGCGGCTAATCGCAACAAATACTCGATTTCTGCCGATCTTTCGACGCCCGAAGGGCAAGCGATTGTTCACAAAATTGCGCAGCACGCGGATATCGTCGTTGAAAACTTTAAACCTGATAGCCTCAAGAAATATGGCCTTGATCATGCGGCCATGTGCGCCAAACACCCGAGCCTGGTTTATTGTTCCATTTCTGGATACGGCCAGACCGGTCCGAACAAAGACAAGGCCGGATATGATTTGATGGCACAGGCCTACGGCGGGATTATGTCGCTGACAGGCGCGCCCGAAGGACCACCTATGAAAGTTGGCGTTGGCATCGCAGATGTTATGTGCGGAATGTACGCGAGCGTCGGCATTTTGGCGGCGCTGCGCCATCGCGATCAAACTGGGCAGGGGCAGCATATCGATCTTGCTTTGGTTGATGCGCAAATGGCTTGGTTGATTAATGAGGGGACAAATTTCCTGACATCGGGAAAGAACCCTGAACGTCGTGGAAACGCGCACCCAAACATCGTTCCTTATGATGTGTTTGCGACGCAAAACGACCACGTGATCATTGCGGTTGGAAACGATTCCCAATTCCAACGGTTTTGCATTGCTATCGAACGTTCTGATTTAGCTCAAGATTCGCGTTACCAAACAAATCCCGATCGCATTGCAAACCGGACTCTCCTTACGGCTGAAATAACTGTCACATTGGCCAAGTTGGACCGTGATGATGTGTTACAGTCTTTGGATGCAGTGGGCGTCCCCTGTGGTCCGATTAACACGCTTTCACAGGCGCTGACTTCGGAACAAGCCAAGGCGCGCGCTGCTGTCGTTTCGATGGAACACAATCAAACAAGCGCAGGACGCGTTGATTTGTTGGGGAATCCGTTGAAATTTTCGCAAACACCTGTGCGTTATCGCATGCCGCCGCCACGTTTTGGCAACGATACTGTTGTGCTCGATACGCTCTTATCGGCTTTGGGTGAAAACGCTTCCTAAATAACCTGATCACGAAAATTTTAACTCTCATCACATTCCCGCGTGCTCCTTAACTCGTGAGGTGAGAGTGCACTCCTGAGCCTTTAAGCCATTAGGTAAGGGCCGAAACGGAAGTGGGCCACGGTATATGGAGTGACCGATGAACGTTGATATTTGCAAGTGTGAGATAAGCCTAACAGACGCGTCTGCTTTAGAGGCTTGGAATGGCGTGGTGCTCGAAATACTGGCGCATGGTCAAAACGCACCTGTGCATTTGAATACGCTTCTGGAAACGGCGCCTGAGTTTGCAATGGGTCATGCGATCAAAGGCCTTGCTGTTTTAATGCTGGCGCGCCGCGAAGTTCTCCCCGTTGCTGTGGAAGCTAACAAATCTGCGCAAGCCGCATTGAAAGCTGGCGGTGCAACTGCGCGGGAAGCGCTTTGGTGTTCTGCTTTGAATGACTGGATCAACGGCGCACCCACACGTTCGGTGGAACGTATGGAAGCCGCGCTTCGTTTGAACCCAGCGGATACGATCAGCATGAAGATGTCTCATGGCATCCGTTTCATGTTGGGTGACAACCACGGTATGCGCCGCTCTGTTGAGCGTGTCTTGCCAGCCCATGGCGTTGATCATCCGCTTCGTGGATATGTGTTAGGGTGTCTGGCCTTTGCAATGGAAGAAACCGGTAGCTACGCGGACGCAGAGCGCACCGGACTTATGGGGCTCGAGCTTGCTGTCAATGATGCTTGGGGCCTGCATGCTGTCGCGCATGTTTACGATATGACGCACCGCGTCGATGATGGGATCGCGCTGATCGATCAAAACGCGGCTGCGTGGGGGCACTGCAACAACTTCCGTTTTCACGTTTGGTGGCACAAAGCGTTGCTGCATCTTGATCAAGGCGATGTAGCCAAAGCGCTTGATTTGTACGACACGAAAATCCGCGATGACAAGACCGACGATTTCCGTGATATTTCTAATGCGACGTCGCTTTTGGTGCGTCTGCAATTGGATGGCGTCGACGTTGGTCACCGTTGGGAAGAACTCGCTGATTTGTCAGAGGCGCGTGTCGATGACGGTTGTCTCGTCTTTGCCGATTTGCACTACATGCTGGCGCTTGCAGGTGACAAACGCACTGATGCGGCAGCTTTGATGACAGCCCGGATCGCGCGTGACGCAACTGGGCCTGGTGACATGGCGCAAGTCATGAAGGCACCGGGCGTGGCAGCGGCAGAAGGCTTGGCGGCCTTTGGTGAAGGTGACTATCAGCGCGCCTTTGCTGGTCTGTCTGCTGGGCATACGAAATTTCAATCTTTGGGTGGCAGCCATGCGCAACGTGACGTATTTGAGCGCCTTACAATCGAGGCAGGCCTGCGAGCAGGCCGCCTAGATGAAACAAAGACGTTGCTTGACGAACGCACAGCGCTGCGAGGTGGTCATGAAGATACTTTCGCCGCGCGACGCATGAGCCAGATCGAAAGCGCGCGTCGCTCCCAGCGTTCCATCGCTGCAGAATAAAAGAAGGCCGGCACTATTATGACTTTGGCAGACACAAGCCTGCATGCGCGCTCCAACGCGCAATCGACTTCTATAAGCGCAACGACAACGCGTGATCCTCGGCTCGACTTTTTTCGCGGTATAGCGATGTTTATTATCCTGATTGCTCATGTTCCGAGCAATTGGTTGACGCTTTGGATTCCTGCGCGCTTTGGCTTTTCCGATGCTACAGAGACCTTTGTTTTCTGCTCTGGCATGGCTAGCGCAATCGCCTTTGGCCGCGTGTTCCGCGAACGCGGCGTCTTCATGGGAACTGCGCGCGTAGGTTTCCGCGTTTGGCAAGTTTACTGGGCACATATTGCATTGTTCTTTGCGATCGCCGCCACGATGGCGTGGCTCAACACAGTGCTTCCCGATGGGCGGAACTATGTAAGTCAATTGAACCTGCATCCGTTTTTCAACCGAACGCAGGAAAATCTGATGGGTTTGCTGACGCTGACCTATGTGCCGAACTACTTTGACATTCTGCCCATGTATCTAGTGATCCTTGCGATGATGCCGATCTTTATCGCGCTCGCTCAAGTGAATTTCGCATTGGCTGCAGCGGCTTCTGTGGGCCTATGGTTTGCGGTGCAACTCTTCGGCTGGAGCCTGCCTGCTGAGCCTTGGTCAGAACGCTCTTGGTTCTTCAATCCATTCGCATGGCAGTTGGTGTTCTTCACGGGTTTCGCTTGGATGTCTGGTTGGCTCCCTGCGCCGCCGCGTAGCCGTGCACTGTTTGCGCTCGCTGTAACGATCATCTTGATCACTTTGCCTTTCGCCTATTTCAGGCTCTACAATACCTTTCCAGTCTTTCTGGAATGGCGCCGTGATTGGTCTTTCCTGATCAACAAATCCAACTTTGGCATTTTGCGCTATGTGCACTTCCTTGCAACAGCCTATGTGGCTTGGATGCTCGTCGGACCGCGCGGTGAGCGTTTGTTGACCAAAGGCATGAGCACAACGTTGTCGCGCATTTGGAATGTCGTGCTGAGCGTCATCATGAAGGTGGGTCAGCAATCACTGGCAGTCTTCATCGCGTCGATGTTCTTCGCGCGTATCCTCGGTGTGATCTTCGATATCATCGGTCGCACGTGGATGAACATGGCCCTCGTCAACGCCTTTGGCTTTACTGTGATTATCGGCGTCGCTTACGGCGCGGCATGGTTCAAAAGCCAACCTTGGAAAACCAAGCGGAGTGAAAAATAATGCTGAGACGTGATGTTCTAACGGGTCTACTGGCCCTCGCTTCTTCACCCGCTTTGGCGCAGGCAACAACAGCGCCTGCTGATGACGCCCCTGATGCGATTTTGATGCTTGGCGATGGCTCTCCGTTTGATGCAAGCGACATTGTTGATATGGCTCGCAAGCTCAGCCAGACGCCCTTTCAAGCGGTGCCAGACGTGCCAAAAGAATGGACCGAGCTGACCTATGAGCAATACGTGTCGATCTGGTTTGACACACGCAACGCGCTTTGGACGGACGAACCGGATACACCTCTGCGATTGGACGTGTTTGCGCCGGGGCTTTATTTCCCGCGCCCTGTCGATATTGCGGTTATTGAAGATGGGCAAACGCGTCCACTTCTCTTCGATTTTGACGTCTTCGATAAGACTGACAAGTTCCCTAAGCTGCCTACAGGGTCTAACCTTGGCTATTCGGGACTGCGTCTGCGCGCGGAGTTGGAAAAGGCGGGCATCTATCAAGAGTTCACCGTCTTCCAAGGTGCCAGCTATTTTCGCGCGGTTGGCAATGGTGACATCTACGGGCTATCAGCGCGCGGAGTTGCGATTGATACAGGCGACCCTGATGGCGAAGAATTCCCTGATTTCCGTGCCTTTTGGTTAGAAAAACCGAAGAAAGGCGAGACCACTTTTATTGTGCACGCCTTGATGGACGGGCCAAGCATCACTGGGGCTTATCGTTTCGAGATTACACCAGGCGCTCCGCTCGTGATGGAAGTCGAGGCAACGCTTTTCCCACGTACTGAACTTGATGCAGTTGGCATCGCGCCGTTAACATCAATGTTCCAGTTCGATGAAACCAACCGTGATCGCTTTTCCGACTTTCGCCCTGCGGTGCATGATTCAGACGGTTTACTGATCCACAATGGCGCGGGGGAGACACTCTGGCGGCCATTGGCGAACCCCAAGGCTTTGCAAGTTAGCGCGTTTGGCGATGAGAACCCCAAAGGGTTTGGTCTGATGCAACGGGCACGCAAGTTTAGCGATTTTGCGGATCTTCAAGCGCACTATCACAAACGTCCCGGTGTTTGGATTGAACCAAAAGGGGAATGGGGCAAGGGCGCCGTGACGCTGTTTGAAATCCCCACTGATCGTGAAATCTACGACAACATTGTCACCATGTGGCGTCCTGCTGAACCAATGGCCGCGGGGAGCGAACACGCGCTATCCTATCGCCTGACATGGGGCCAAGACAGCGATTTCGGCAATGGTTTGCGCGTTCTCAACACGCGCATCGGCAAGGCGTTTGAAGATGGCATTATCGTTGCGATTGATTTCGAGGACGGGGCTGGTGTGCCAGAGGACTTGGACCAAATTGAAAAGCTCATCAGTGCAAGTGCTGGCAAGGTGTCCGGCGGCGTTTTGCAACGCAATCCTGAGACCGGTGGCCCGCGGCTTGCCTTCAAATTCCATCCTGAAGAGGCGGGCCTGATCGAGTTTCGCGCTGAGCTGCGCGTCGATGGCAAACCTTTGAGCGAAACGTGGCTCTACAGGTGGACCGCCTAATGCGTTACGCCGCAGAAATAATGCCTGCGCGTGCACCGCTGCCTATGGATGCGCAAGCCTTCAACAAGCGACCCAAGCAGCGTGTGCGCACGCGCGCTGAACGCTCTGCGTTGCTGTGGCGTTTGGTGGCCTTCGGCCCGGCGATAGCGTTCACGATTTTCCTAAGTTTTGCGATCACCAATTGGTTTGCTTTGGGCGGAGTGTCTTGGCTTGAACGCGCTGTTGTGGTGCTGGTTGGTCTGACGTTCATCTGGATTTCCATTTCGGTCACGACGGTGTTGATGGGGCTGGTGCAACGCATTTTCCGCCCCTGTCGTTTGACGCGCACAACAGTTGGTGATCCTCAAACCGTTGCGCTGCTTGTTCCGATTTACAATGAAGATCCGGCCAGTGTTTTTGGCAATGCCTCCGCAATGCTGCACGAATTGGCACAAGGCCCGCAGCACGACACGTTCACCTTTTTTGTTCTCAGCGATACGACTGATCCCGAAATCGCAGAACTGGAGGAACGCGCGTTTTCGGAACTGCGTGACATGGCCTCGCCGCGGATCGATATCTACTATCGCCGGCGTGCGCAAAATACCGATAAGAAGGTTGGTAACCTGACCGACTGGATCGAAAATTGGGGCGGTGATTACGATGCGATGTTGGTGCTGGATGCCGACAGCCTGATGAGCGGCGCTGCGATCCGTCGCCTTGCGGGTGAGTTATCTGCAGAACCCGATGTCGGTCTCATCCAATCCGTTCCTGTGCTTGTCGGTGCGCATTCACTATTTGGGCGCATGCAGGAATTTTCGAACGCCGTATACGGCTGGCTCTTATCAGAGGGCATGGCGCTTTGGGCGCAGGGTGAGGGGAACTATTGGGGTCACAATGCGATCATTCGCACACAGGCTTTTGCGCAAAGCGCGCGCCTGCCGTACCTACGTAGCCTTCGCGGCAAGAACAAGCTGATCCTGAGCCATGATTTTGTTGAGGCGGGCATGTTGCGCCGCGCGGGATGGCGTGTTCGCTTTCTTCCGCGTGTCGGCGGCAGTTTTGAGCAAACGCCGCAAACCTTAATTGATTATGCCTTGCGTGATCGTCGTTGGTGTCGCGGTAATCTGCAACATCTGCGCTTGCTCTTTGTGCGCGGTTTCCATCCGATGTCTCGCTACCATCTGTTGCAAGGCGCGCTGGCATTTCTGATGTCGCCCTTCTGGTTCGCGCTTATGCTGACGTGGGCTGCGCTTGGCATGATGCCAAGCCCATCGCCTGAGACACCGCAGTTTTTTGAACCTTCTGATCCGCTTTATCCGATCTGGTCCGGCCTTAATCAGGATCAAGGATGGATATTCCTAGCGCTGATTTACACGATGCTTTTGCTGCCCAAATGTATTGGCGCTATCGCCCTCGGTATGCGCCGTGATGTGGCGCAAACCTATGGGGGAAGCGTGCCATTTTTCGCAGCGACTGTGTTCGAGATTTTCTGCGCCATTGTCTACGCGCCGATCATGATGGTGCAGCAAACGATTGCCGTTGTTTTGGCGTTGCTCGGACGGGGCGGCGCATGGGGCGCGCAGGAACGCGGAGTTGGGGACGGATATTCCTTTGCCACTGTCTTGCGCTTTCATTTAGTCGAAACCTTGCTAGGCTTGGTATTGGTTGCCGCGGCAATAAATGGGACCGTGCCATTGATGGTCCTGCCGGTTGCTTTGCCGCTCTTATTTGCAGCGCCGCTTTCGCAGCTGAGCGCTGTGAACATCAGTAAATTGAAAATGGGATGGATGCGTTTGGATAGCCCTCAATCCCTTCGCCAGCCACGTATCGTCACACGGGCCTTGGCGGACCAAGCGCAAATGCAATCGCGCTTGGATGCTCCAGTTCATATCAAAGCCATTGCGGCCGAGTGATTAGAGGTTTTCGAACCACTCAATCGCCATTTCTGCCCAACCTTTTGGAATGATGTGACCCGCAGGAAATATCGCGAGTTCTAAATTTGAGCCGGGCGCGCATCGCTCCCAGCTGCGGCGCATAAAGGGACCAGAGGTGTCAAAGCGGTCCGCTTTGAGGTTGTTGCATTGGTTGGCTTCGCGCCAAATGCTCATTGCGTGAAAGACATCGCCTTGCACGAAGGAATTCGGGTCCTTCACATCGATGCCACGCACCATGCGCCCTTCTAAAGGGACGGTTCCATCGGTCCAGCCATGGGTGTGCAACAGGCTTACACTACCTGCGCATGTCGTGGGATGCGGCCGCCAGAAGCTACCCCCAAGCGGGGCGTAGGCTTTGAAGGCGTCCGGTTCTGCGCAAGCGAGGTAGGACGTCATGGAACCGCCAATGGAGAAGCCTGTCAGCAGAATTTTGTCTGGATCGATACCATGGGTTTCAATGAGATCATCACGCACGGATTTGATGAAGCTGATTTCATCGCGCCGTTGTTCGCGATTGGGATGGAAGGACCATGATCCGCCATTTCGTCCTTCGGGGACCAAGCCCGTAGGCGCCACGAGCGCATAACCGCGCTCTAAAACCGAGTTGGTTAAGCTTTGGTTGCGAAAGACGCCTGAGCCAGAGCCGCCAAAACCGTGAATAAAGATCACTGCGGCCTCTGTGTCTGCATCAGGTTTTGCAATGTTGTATTCGCCCGTTTCGACCAAACAGGGCGTGGTTGTCGAACACGCGCTTGCGCTGCTCGCAAACGAAACGACACCCGACAGCGCCGCGCTGACGAGTGTTAACAATCGTTGAGATGTCATGTGAGACCCTTATTTCGTCCATTTTTGGGTAGGGAGGCCGCGCGCCAGCCAACCGGGCCCCGCGGAGGACCCAAGCATGCCTTCTGGAATGTCGATGATATCGCCTAGACCCGCTTTGGTCATAGCAGCGGCCATCCTGCGCGAGCGGACCCCGCGCGCGCATATCACGGCAAGTGGTAGGCCGCCTGTGGCTTCTTGAGCTGCTTTAACAGCTTCAATGAAATCTCGGCGACGCAGATCAATTGGGACAGCGCCCTTTGCGATCCCTGTACGCGCCCATTCATCTGGGCGACGTACATCGATCAGCAGAACTTCTGACTGACGGATCAACTCGTTCGCCCGTTGTGGGCTCACGAGGAGATCGCCATTTGCGACCACACGTGCGGGATAGAGCACGTAAGCGCCGCTCAGAGTTGCGGTAGCGAGAGCGCCTGTAATCAGCGTTCGCCGAGATAGTTTTTTCATCTAATCTGCGTCACTTAGTTTGATGGCGCAGGAGATGTGAAGCTTGGGATCGCACGCGTAGACGCGGCTGCTGGCTCAAGGCTGGTCCAGTTGTTACCTGCTTTGGAAATGTTGCCTGGAATGTCTTCTTCCCAGAAGCCTACAACGTTCTTTGTGATGTTGAGGTAAAGTTTGTCATCAACAATGCGCCATAGGTTCGGGTTGCCGGGCACCTTACCACCTTGGGCTACACCATATGCGCAGTGGCCATCAAACTGTGGCGCATACTTTTCTGGGTTCGCAGTAAACAGGTCGCGGTTTTCAGCGGATGAAAATGCGAATGTAGAGCCATTGTAGCTTGCTGTGATGGCGCGGCTGCCGGGTACGGCGCTTTGTTGGGCCGAGCCGATTTGGGACTGTGGCAGGCTAAAATAGGCAACAACGTCATAGCCTGATGCAGCGAAACCTGTGTTGTCTTCATATTGCGGACCAGCAAGCGCTGCGGTGGCAGCAAGGGCGAAAACGGCTGATAGTACGAATCTTTTCATTGGGGTTCTCCTAAATATGCTCTCACCCTAGACATAAAAAATCCGCTTGTATCGCCACCTCTCAGAGCTGTGAAGCGTCGTGGGTATGCGTGATAAGATCGGGGAAAGTTGCAAATTAGTAAAGCGTTGCTTGGTATTCCGCCTCTAGGGCTTCATCCAGTTGGTCTTGTTCTGCGCTATCGACGGGCGCACCGTCGGTTAAGTCCAAAACAATTTTCATCAAGGACGGCACAGTGTTGCGATCTTGGAAATGCTCTGGATCCCATAATTTGGAACGTCGGAACGCCTTGGCACAATGAATGAAGACTGTGTCAACTTTGACCACGATGGCGAGCCTTGGCGCGCGTTCGTGAACGCTTAGTTGCTCAAGAAGGTCCGGATCACGCGTCAGGCTCGCTCTACCATTGACCCGCATCGTGTCGTCAAATCCGGGGATAATGAACAGCAGGCCGACACTCGGGTTCGACAAAATGTTGGTTAGGCTATCGAGGCGATTGTTGCCGGGGCGATCTGGGATGGCGAGCGTGTGCTCATCAAGAATTTTGACGAAGCCGATGGGATCACCGCGCGGGCTGACATCAGCTTTGCCCTTTGCGTCTTGTGTCCCAAGACAAACAAACGGGGCGCGCGTGATGAAGTCTTGCGCATGCTTATCCAGTTTCTGTTGAACTTTTTTGGTAGCCAAATCATGGGTTGGCGGAAACAAGTCGCGCAAGGCAGCTTCGGTTGTGACTTCATGATCTTTGTTGAGACTGTATCCGGCCATCGTCCAACCCTTTGTGATTTGGTGTTGTCTAGGTTTTGGTGCTGTTCCAAGCTGCGCGATAATCGGCATATCGCGCCTTGTAAGCTGCTGCGAGTGTTGGGTCTGCTTCGTGAACCACGTCGGTTGTCGGGGTGCTGAGCACCTCAGATGCAGGTAAATCACCTGTTGCCAACATGGCCAATCGGGCCGCGCCAAGCGCCGCGCCCTGCGCGCCGCTGGTAGGAACCTTCAATGTGAGGCCCGTGGCAGAGGCAATAATGCGCAGCCAAGTTTCCGACTGACTGCCGCCTCCCGCGACCCAAACCGCGTCAGGTAAAGAACCACATTGCTCTAGTGCCGCGCAGCAATCGGCGAAGGCAAAAGCGACGCCTTCCATCACGGCTTGGACCAAATCGGGTAACTCATGCG
>NZ_JBDWVM010000285.1:0-3808 GCF_039984035.1 Planktotalea sp.
ATGACGCGACTTGGCTTTTTTGTCTTCCTGCCAACGATTGTTGTTGGCTGGTATTACTACTTCATGGCAACGCCCATGTATTCGACCAAGTCGGAGTTCTTGATCCTCAAAGCCGAGTCTTCGGGAGGTGGTGTTGGTGGACTGCTGACGGGAACACAGTTTGCGACGAACCAAGATGCGATCGCTGTTCAGTCCTACCTGACATCCAAGGATGCGATGCTTCGACTGAACGAAGACGCGGGTTTTATGGCGCATTTCGCCGATCAATCGATTGATCCTGTGCAACGCCTTGTTGAGAACCCGTCGAACGAAGACGCCTATAAGGTCTTTAAGAAAAACATTGAAATTGGCTATGATCCAGCGGATGGCGTCATCAAAATGGAAGTCATTGCTGCCGACCCGAATGTCAGCAGTGATTTCTCAAAGAAGTTGATCGGCTACGCGGAAGAACGCGTTGATAACCTGTCGCTTCGCAAACGTGAGAACCAAGTTTCCGATGCTGAGTTGGGTTTTCAGTTAGCAGATGACCAACGCCGCGCCGCGCAAGAGCGATTGGTGCGTTTGCAACAAGAGGGCTCTGTTCTTGATCCAGAAGCAAAGATTGCCTCGCTTCGCAGTCAGATCAACAACATCGAAGTTCAACTGCAAGAGAAAGAACTCGAACTAGCAGCGCTCCAAGACAACGCGCGTCCGAACCGTGCCAAAGTTGAGGGTGCGCAAGGGGATGTGCGTCGCCTTTCGAACCTACTGGCGCAGCTCAACGATCGCATGATCAACGAACGTCAGGGGGAAGGGTCGCTTGCTGAACTGGCTGCGCAAATTCAATTGGCTCAGGCCGATGTCGCAACGCGCGATCTGATGCTAGCCTCTGCTTTGGAGCAGCTTGAGCAATCGCGCCGCGACGCTGCAGCACAGGCACGCTATTTGACGACCAGCGTTGAACCTTTGCCAAGCCAAGACCCCTCTTATCCACGTAAATTCGAGAACACCATTTTGGCGTTTTTGGTGTTTGCTGGTATTTATCTCATGATCTCGCTTACAGCATCGATCCTTCGCGAACAGGTATCTTCCTAATATGAAAACTCTCGACATCGCTGGCCTTAAGGTTGGTAACACGGCGCCGCTCACAATTATTGCGGGGCCGTGCCAGCTTGAAAGCGCGGATCATGCGCAGATGATTGCAGGCACGATGAAAGAAGCCTGTGACGCCGTTGGTGCACAATATATCTTCAAAGCATCGTTCGATAAGGCAAATCGCACATCTATAAAAGGCGTTCGTGGTCCCGGTATGGAAGACGGTCTTAAAATGCTTGAGAGCGTTAAGTCAGAGATTGGCGTACCCGTTCTGACGGATATTCATTGGCCAGAGCAATGCGAAGCGGTTGCGGATGTTGTTGACGTTTTGCAAATTCCTGCATTGCTGTGTCGCCAAACCGATCTGATCCTCGCCGCAGCAGAAACCGGCGTGGCGATTAACGTGAAAAAGGGGCAATTCCTTGCTCCTTGGGACATGGCAAATATCGCAACTAAGATCGAATCAACTGGCAACACCAATATTCTGCTGACCGAACGCGGAACGTCCTTCGGGTACAATACTCTCGTCACGGATATGCGTTCGCTGCCGCAAATGGGGCAGTCAGGTTATCCAGTCGTCATGGATGCCACGCATTCCGTTCAGCAACCTGCGGGCCTTGGTGGATCGACAGGTGGACAACGGGAATTTGCACCGCTTATGGCGCGCGCAGCGGCGGCGATTGGTGTTGCTGCGATCTTCATCGAAACCCATGAAGATCCAGATAAATCGCCAAGTGATGGCCCGAACATGATCTACCTCGACAAAATGCCGGCGCTTTTGAAAGTGCTGATGCAACTTGATGCGGTGGCTAAGTCCAACCCTCTCGAACTTTGAGCCACTTGCCATGACAAAACCTGCCCCGACCGTTTCTCAAAACACTTGGGAATTCTTGCGTGACGCGATGATAGCGCCCACGGGTTTTCGCGAATATGATGCCCGTTGGAAGTTCCCCGACGATATCAACTTGCCCGGCATTACAGCGCTTGGCCTTGGGCTTGGTACGCAGATGCAACGCCGCGGGATTGAGCCGGTTATCGCCGTTGGCAATGATTACCGCGAATATTCGCTGTCTGTGAAAAACGCGTTGATGTTGGGGCTGATGCAGGCTGGTATCCATGTGAAAGACATCGGCCCTGCGGTATCACCCATGGCCTACTTCGCCCAGTTCCATTTGGATGCGCCCGCGGTTGCGATGATCACGGCGAGCCACAATCCGAATGGTTGGACGGGTGTGAAAATGGGATTTGAACGCCCCCTGACCCATGGCCACGAAGAAATGAGCGAGCTGCGCGATATCGTGTTAAACGGTGAGGGCAAACCGCAAGCGGGCGGTGGATATGAATTCGTGCATGGCGTACGCGAAGCCTATTTGGATGATCTCGCGGGTGACTTCAAAATGAACCGCAAGTTAAAGGTCGTGTGCGCGACAGGGAATGGCACCGCGAGTGCTTTTGCCCCTGAGTTATTCGAACGCATCGGTGTTGAAGTGGTGCCAAGCCACAATGAGCTTGATTACAATTTCCCCAACTACAATCCGAACCCCGAAGCGATGGAAATGCTGCATGACATGTCTGCATCCGTCAAAGCCTCTGGCGCTGATTTCGCGCTTGGCTTTGATGGGGATGGCGATCGTTGCGGCGTGGTTGACGACGAAGGTGAAGAAATTTTCGCTGATAAGGTCGGTGTCATCATGGCGCGTGATCTGAGCAAACTGCACCCGAACGCCACTTTCGTGGCAGATGTGAAATCAACAGGGCTGTTTGCCTCCGATCCTGAGCTTTTGAAGAACGGCGTGAAAGCGGATTATTGGAAAACCGGTCACAGCCACATGAAACGACGGGTGAAGGAGCTCGGCGCTTTAGCGGGGTTTGAAAAGTCTGGTCACTATTTCCTAGCTGAGCCTGTTGGACGCGGATATGACTGCGGGCTTCGTGTAGCTGTCGAAATTTGCAAGCTGATGGACCGCAATCCTGAATTGTCGATGTCGGATTTGCGCAAAGCGCTGCCTGTCACATATGCTACGCCAACGATGTCGCCCTATTGTGCCGATGGTGAAAAATATGACGTTCTGGAACGGATCGTCGCAAAGTTGAGCGCAATGTTTGAAGTGGGTGAAACGCTCGCGGGGCGCAAGATAGAAACGGTTGTTACCGTGAATGGCGCGCGTGTTATTCTGGACAACGGGTCTTGGGGTTTGGTGCGCGCAAGTTCGAACACGCCCAACCTTGTCGTGGTGTGCGAAAGCTCTGAAAGCGACGCTGAAATGCGTGCGATATTTGCGGATATTAACGCCGTCATTCGCACCGAGCCTTTGGTCGGCGATTATGACCAAACCATCTGAGCCAAATTGGCACGGGTGACAACGGATGCGCGCCTGATTATAAGGCGCGCGAACACACATTTGATGCAGGAATAATGCAATGACAACTCAGGTTTTTGGCCACAAATCCCCCGACACAGACTCCACCGGTTCTCCCCTGATCTGGGCTTGGTATCTTTCTGAAATCAAAGGCATTCCTGCCGAAGCGAAATTGCTCGGCGAGCCAAACACAGAAGCAGCCTTCATGTTGGAGCGTTGGAATCTGGACAAACCTGCGATCATCGCGGACGTAGACGCGGGCGCGCCCTGTGTGATTGTTGACACCAACAACCCAGCGGAATTGCCAGCCTCTATCAACGACGCTGACGTGCAAGCGATCATCGACCACCATGCGCTGATCGGTGGCTTGAAGA
>NZ_JBDWVM010000286.1:0-7900 GCF_039984035.1 Planktotalea sp.
CTCTATGATCTTGATGTGATCTATCTGGTTGTGAACAACGGCATGCTTGGCACGATCCGCATGCACCAAGAACGTCATCATCCTGATCGCAAAATCGCAACTGACCTCTTTAATCCCGACTTCGTGGCTTATGCAGGATCATTTGGGATTGGCGGCGAAAAGGTCACCAAAACCGAAGACTTCCCTGCGGCGCTGCAACGTGCGCGCGCTGCAAAAGGCGGTTATTTGATAGAGTTGGTGGTCGACACGCAAGCGTTGACGCCTACTCAAACCCTTGCTCAGGCGACTGCGCAAGGACACGCGACTTTAGAAAAGAAGACCTGACTATGATTGTTGAGCAACGTACCTACACACTTCAGATTGGCGCCGCGCCAAAGTACCTAGCGCTTTATGAGGCCGAAGGACTTGCCGTTCAGCGTGAAATCCTCGGCCGCATGGTCGGGTATTTCTCAAGCGATATCGGGGCCTTGCACCAGATTGTGCATATGTGGGCCTACAAAGATTACGCGGAGCGCGAAGAGCGCCGCGCAATTCTGGGCGCTGATCCACGTTGGCTCGCTTACGTTCCGAAAGTGCGCGAGCTGCAGATCGCACAAGAAAACAAAATCCTGATCCCCGCATCGTTTAGCCCATGGGGCGTCGATGATCCTGCTTTGGATATGGCCAACCCTTCTTCTTAAAGACGAGAGACTGCTATGATTGATCTTTACACATGGACCACGCCGAACGGGCGCAAGATTTCGATTATGCTCGAGGAGCTTGGTGTCGAATATAACGTGCATCCGATTGAATTTTCAAAAGGCATGCAGCGCGAGCCTGAGTTCCTGAAAATCGGGCCGAACAATAAGATCCCTGTAATCGTGGATCAGGATACAGGTCAGTCCGTCATGGAATCCGGCGCGATCATGATCTATCTCGCTGATAAATATGGGAAGTTCCTGCCAAAAGATAACGCCAAGCGCACAGAAGTCATGGAATGGCTGATGTGGCAAATGGCGGGTCTCGGCCCGATCTGCGGTCAAGCGCATGCATACCTACACTTTAACCCCGGTGAAGCGCCGTTCGCAGAGGAGCGTTTGAAGGCAGAAGTTGCCCGTCTCTATAGCGTGCTGGATCGCCGCCTCGAAGGGCGCGAGTTTATTTGTGACGAGTATTCTATCGCAGACATGGCTTGCTGGCCGTGGGTCTCGCGGTACGAGTGGCACAAAGCGGACCTTGATCAGTTCCCGAATGTGCGCGCTTGGTACAAACGCTTGCTCGCGCGCGACGCCGTGCAAAAGGGCTATCACGTTCCGAAAAAAGCGGGCGAAATCCCGACTGGCGATTGAGGGATTTGAGCATGCTTAAAGGAAAACACTTGATCGCAGGCGAATGGGTGGACGGCGATGGTACGTTTACCAATGCGCCTGTGAGCGGCGAAGCGGATAGTTTCGCGGTTGGCTCCGTCGCATTGGTTGATCGCGCGGCAAAGGCGGCTGAAACTGCATTTGAGAGCTATGGCTATAGTAGCCGCGCCGAGCGGGCGACTTTCTTGCGGTCCATCGCAGATCATATCGATGCGCGCGGCGATGACATTACGGCGATGGGTGTCAAGGAAACGGGCCTACCTGAGGCGCGTTTGCAAGGCGAACGTGGCCGCACGGTTGGGCAGCTACGCTTGTTTGCGGATCACATCGAAGCCGGTGATTACCTAGACCGCCGTCATGACGGAGCTTTGCCAGATCGTGCGCCGTTGCCGCGCCCTGATTTGAAAATGGTGCAGCGCCCGATTGGGCCTGTTGCGGTGTTTGGCGCCTCCAACTTCCCCTTGGCGTTTTCCACGGCTGGCGGTGACACGGCGGCAGCGCTCGCGGCGGGTTGCCCTGTGGTGGTCAAAGGTCACTCTGCGCACCCTGGCGTTTCGGATATTGTCGCACAGGCCATAGCAGCGGCTATTGCAGACTGCGGTGTCGCGCCCGGTGTGTTCAGCCAAATCCAAGGCGGCAATCGCGCTGTTGGCACGGCTGTTGTTGAGCAACCTTTGATCAAAGCGGTTGGTTTCACAGGCTCGCTCGCAGGTGGCCGTGCCTTGTTTGATCTGTGCGCAGCGCGCCCTGAACCTATTCCGTTCTTTGGCGAACTCGGTTCAGTTAATCCGATGTTTGTCCTTGAGAACGCTCTCAAAGATCGCGGCGCTGAAATTGGCGCGGGTTGGGCGGGATCGCTCACTATGGGGGCAGGGCAGTTTTGCACGAACCCCGGACTTGCGATTGTTCAAGAGGGTGCGGAGGCGGACGCCTTTGCGAACGCGGCAGTAGCTGCATTGGGAGACGTCGCAGGTCAGGTCATGCTGACGGAAGGGATCGCATCGGCCTATCAAGCGGGCGTATCAGAAGTGAGCGGCGCAAATGGCGTTGAAGCACTGTTTGAAAGCACATGTTCTGGACGTACCGCGACGCCCTATCTGTTCAACACAAGCGCGGAAAACTGGCTCGCCAATGATGCACTGTCCGAAGAGGTCTTTGGCCCCTTGGGCATCATCGTGCGTGTGAAAGATGACGTCGAACGTACAGCGGTCGCGAAATCCTTCGTTGGTCAATTGACCTGCACAATTCAGATGGATGATAGCGATACGGATGCGGCGCGCGGCCTGATGCCGATCCTAGAGCGCAAGGCAGGCCGCGTGCTCGTGAATGGTTTCCCAACAGGCGTTGAGGTCAGCGATACGATGGTACACGGCGGTCCTTATCCCGCCTCAACCAACTTTGGCGCGACTTCTGTTGGCACGCTCTCGATCCGCCGTTTCTTGCGTCCTGTGTGTTATCAAAACGTGCCTGACGCGCTGCTGCCCAGCGATCTCGTTTAAGGGCGCGCATGGACAGTGTTCCGTTTGGCAAAACCGATCTCCAAGTCAGCGTTGCTGGCTTGGGGTGCGGTGGCTCTAGTCGGCTTGGGCAATCTGCGGGTAAATCGGTCGATCATAGCGTATCGCTCGTCCGTGCTGCCTTTGATGCAGGCGTGAATTTCTTTGATACGGCGCAAGTCTACGGGACCGAGCCAATCGTCGGACAAGCGCTAGAGCATATACCGCGCGATCAAGTTGTGATTTCGTCGAAGTTCAAAGGGGCACGCGGGAGCAATGTGCTGACTGCGGCGGAAACCATCGCTGCTGTTGATCATTCGTTGAACGCCCTGCGCACTGATTACATTGATGTGTTTAACTTGCATGCGGTCGTTGGCCGCGAATATGATTTGATCCAAGATCATGTGTTGCCGACGCTTCTGCGCGAGCAGGAGAAGGGTAAAATTCGTCATATCGGGATCACTGAATCTTCACCGCGCGATCTGAACCACGACATGCTGACCCGCGCGATTGAAGCACCCGAATTCGGGGCCATCGCAATCGCATACAATATGATGAACCAACATGCGGGGCGTCACATTCTGCCCAAGGCGCATGAGCGGGGCATCGGGACAGTGATCATGTTCGCGGTGCGCGCGGTGTTCAGCATTCCGGGGCGTTTGCAAAGGGATGTGAAAACACGTGTCGATGCGGGAGAGCTGCCAGCGTGGATGGCAGAGGTCGATAATCCGCTCGATTTCTTACTGCATCCCGAAGGCGCAGCAACTTTGATCGACGCGGCCTACCGCTATGTGCGGCACAAAGCGTTCTGCGATGTTATTTTGTTTGGGACGGGCGATCTTGGGCATCTACAGAGCAACGTCGCATCGATTGCGAGTGGTCCGCTACCGGAGGCAGATATCCAAAAGCTTGAAACGCTTTTTGAGGATCTCGTTGGCTTTGGGTGTGATTTCCCAGAGCCAACGAGCTAGTTCATTAGCCTCCCTTTGAACGCCGCGAGAAGAGGGAGGACCTGTCCGCGTTCATTCAAAGGGAGCGCTTTGGCGCGTAGGCTTTCAAACCGTACCGCCAAGCGATCCTTCGAGCGTCGCAAGCTCTTGACCACCGGCCATCATATCTTGCAGCTCTTCCGGGCTGATTTCACCCTTGCTTGCCGTGCCAAAGGTCTTGCCGCGGTTTAGAACCGTGAAGCGATCACCCACAGCCATCGCGTGGCGTACGTTATGGGTGATGAACACAACGGCGATGCCTTGCTTGCGCACACGGTCCACTGTTGCAAGAACGTTGGACGTTTGACGTACACCAAGCGCGGATGTCGGTTCATCGAGGATCAGAACCTTGGCCCCAAAGTGCACAGCACGTGAAATCGCCACCGTTTGGCGCTCACCGCCTGAAAGCGTACCAACCGCTTGGTCAGGGCCACGCAGATTGATCCCCATCTCGCGCATTTTGCTCATCGTGACCTCATTGGCCAGCTCATGATCAAAAAACGAGATGCCGAATTTCTTCTTGATGGGTTCATTGCCCATAAAGAAGTTGCGGCTGACGGACATCAAAGGGATCATCGCGAGGTGCTGGTGCACCGTTGCAATCCCCGCTGCCATCGCATCGCGCGGACGGTTGAAATCCAGGGGCTTGCCCTCAAAAACGATTTCGCCGTGGGTTGGTTTGTGCACGCCAGACATCGTTTTGATGAAGGTCGATTTACCAGCGCCGTTGTCGCCGAGAAGGCAATGACATTCACCAGGATAGATATCGACAGATACGCCGGCCAGAGCAATCACTGACCCAAAGTGCTTTTCGATGTTCTTCATCTGAATAATTGGAGCAGTCATATCAACGTTCTCCTGTGATGATGCGGCGGATGTAGGTGTTCAAGATCACCGCGCAAAGGAGGATAACGCCCAAGAACACGCGGAACAGGGAACTTTCGACACCAGCAAAGAACAGACCTTGCTGCACAACGCCAAAGATCAACGCGCCAAGCGCAGCACCGATGACAGAGCCATAGCCCCCCGTCAAAAGCGCGCCGCCGATGACAACTGCGATGATCGCTTCGAACTCTTTGAGAAGACCGCGATCAGCACCGGCTGAACCGAACTCCATCACTTGGCAGACTGCCAGAACTGTGGCGCAGAAGGCTGTGAACATGAACATGAGAATTTTCACGCGGTTCACGGGAACACCAGAGTTGCGCGCCGCATCAGGATCGCCGCCAGAGGCAAAAACCCAATTCCCAAAGCGTGTGCGCGTCAGCAGGATGTGACCTAATACAACAAGGACGAGCGCCCAGACGATCAGCATTGGAATGCCGTCAACAACAGGCTGACCTGCGCGAGAGCCGCGCTCAAAAACAGAGATTATGCCTTGCTCGCCAAGCCACTGAAAGATGGGTCGGCCAATTTCACCGCCAAAGACGGGTGCTAACCAATCGCCTTCGGCTGCATCGCGGATGCCGCCAATGATTGTTTTGTTTTCAACGGTTTGGGGGATGTAGATCGTAAAGCCACGCAGAATGAAGAGAAAGGCAAGCGTCACAATAAAGCTGGGCAGGCCCGTGCGCACAACGATCCAGCCATTGAGCGCGCCAAGAGCCAAGCAGATGGCGAAAGTGATGATGATGGCAAGCCACATGGGCCATGCAAGCACCACGCCAAAAACAGCGACCATCATGCCGGCAAAGCCGATCATGGAGCCAACAGAGAGATCAAACTCACCTGCGATCATCAACAGGCATGCACCGACTGCGATAATCATAAATTGAGCGGAGACGACGGACCAGTTCATGACGCCTTGGCTGTTGAACATTCCGCTATCGAAAGCAAAAAGCGCGAATAATGTGAATACAGCTACCGTGCCGACGATGCCGCCGAGTTCGGGCCGGATCAATGCACGGCGCAAGGGGGATATATCCTTGATCCGTTCGTCTGATTGCGCAGTTTCAGCCATCAGAGGTCTCCTAGAAAATTGAGAAAAAAAGGGCGGCCTATTTGTGTCAGGCCGCCCAAATCATGTTGCGTTTACTTAGCGGTATTCACCAGCGAATTCTTCAACTTTGGTCAGGCCGTCTTTTGTCACGAAACCTGGGCCAGAGTTGATGTTGTTGCCTGGAAGAACGCCGTAGCGGTCCCAGTTCGCCAAGATGATAACTGGCATATAGGCCTGCAGGAATGGCTGCTGGTCGATGCCCCAGTTGATGATATCGCCCTTGATGCCTTTAACGATCTCTTCACCAAGATCGAATGTACCAAAGTGGATATCGCCTGCCATGCCGTTCTCTTGCAGTGCAGCAATTGTTGGATCGGCAGAAACCGGACCAAGTGTCAGGATGCCGTCAACGTCAGGGTTTGCAGAGAGGTAAGCGAGAACTTTGTTCTTGATTTCTGCAGGGTCTGTGCCGCTGTCCATCATCGCGCTACCAAGCTCGATGCCAAGACCTTCTGCATAACCGCGGCAACGCTCAGCCACTGTTGGCTGCTGGATTGCGTGGTTTACACAGAGGAAGTTCGTAACGCCTTCACCCTTGGCACGAACGCCAGCTGCGAAGCCTGCGTCATACTCTGGCTGGCCAACATACATAAGCGCGCCGACTTCACGGGCTTGCTCAGGTGTGCCTGTGTTCATGATGATCACATCGATACCTTGATCGACGGCCGCCATGATTGGGCCTTTCAGAACGTCATAATCGGCAAGCGTTGTGATGATGCCATCTGGGCCAGAGGCCGCCGCTTGTTCGATGATGCGCGCCATGTCAGCGATGTCGCCTGTCGGTGGGTTGCGATACTCAACGTCTGCGCCCACTTGGCTGCCTGCAAGGGCGATGCCGTTCTTGATCGTGTTCCACCAGCTGTCAGAATCCGGTGCATGGCTGACCAGAATGTACTTTTCGCCTTCAGCGGATGCAGCTGTTGCACCCATCAATGCTGTGACCGCTACGGCCGTCGCAAGAATACTCTTCTTCATGATAGTTCTCATTAGTTCCTCCCAAAAGTAATAAGCTGTTCGAGCTCAAAACGAGGAATACGCCCGAGCTTCGAGGGTAATTAAACACGATTCTTTTCAATTTGCAACCGGTTGCAAAAATGAAGAAGATTTTTGTACTGCATCCGCTTTTTGCTTAAGGTAATAAGTAACCGTTAAATCCGAGAAGGGTCTTATGACTGCAACTTTAAAAGACGTGGCTGCACGGGCGGGGGTGTCGAGTTCGGCTGTATCGCGGACATTCACCGACGGTGCGTCTGTTTCAGATAAAATGCGCCGAAAAGTTCTTAAGGCAGCAGATGAGCTTGGTTATAGCCCCAATTTCCTTGCGCGGAGTTTGACGACCCGGCGCACCAAAATGATTGGCCTGATCTCAAACAACTTTCACAACCCCGTCTTTTTGACTGTGTTTGATTTGTTTACGCGTGGTTTGCAGGATCGCGGTTTGCGCCCCTTGCTGGTGAATTTGACCGATGAAACCGATCCCGAAAGTAGCGTTCAAATGTTGCGACAGTATTCGGTTGATGGGGTGGTGGTCACGTCTTCGACATTGCCGCCGGCGTTTTCCAAAGCGTTCCGTGATGCGCGCATGCCGGTTGTGAATACGTTTGGACGGTATTCCAGTTCGCCAGATGTACATGTGATTGGCATCGACAACGTGGAATGCGGGCGCATGGCTGCGCGCACTTTGATCGAACGCGGCTATACTGACGTTGCATTTCTGGGTGGACCAGAAAGCGCAACCTCGACACAAGACCGGATGCAAGGCTTTGTCAGCGAACTTGGCGCGGCAGGAATGACGGCGCGCATTTCTTTTGCGGATGAGTACTCTTTTGAGGCGGGGCGCAAATCAATGTTACAGCTGCTCAAAGCTGATCCTGCGCAGGCTTATTTCTGCGGCGATGATGTTCTGTCGATTGGCGCTTTGAGCGGCATTCAGGACGCTGGTTTGAAAGTGCCCGAAGACATCGGGATCATCGGATTGAACGATATGGAAATGTCAGGGTGGGAGAACATCAACCTCACGACGATCCGTCAGCCGATCCGTCAAATTGTACAAGCGTCTATCGAGATGAT
>NZ_JBDWVM010000287.1:0-7424 GCF_039984035.1 Planktotalea sp.
CCGCGCGCGACGAGCTTCTCAAGGATGTGTGGAAAGCTGCGGTCGGCGAAATGACGACCTCAGCCTAAAAGAAAATAGTCAAAGGCGGGTTTTACCGCCTTTGACGACGGATCGACGGATTGTCGATCACTGTAACTGTCCCCAATCGATCAAAATCTGTGACCACGGGCACTGTCGTTTCCGGTTTGACCAAATGGCGTGTGTATGTCGCCGCAGCGGCACTGGTTCCGCTCAAACGCGCATTGGCTGCTGCGAACGTTCCTGCCGCAGATACGCCCGATGAGCGCCATTCGGCTTCAGAAATTGCGCTGGCATCAGGCGCGCCGCCTGACCAATCTGCACCCTGCGCGGTGTATTCCGCGGGGCTGCTTTCACCAAGGCGTACCCGTGCAGCACCGATCCGATGCGCATTGTCATGGGCCACCGTACTAAAGGCTGAATTTGTGCCCTCATGAGTCACCAAGCTCGAGGTATCAAGCGCCGAATAGTCGCGATAGTGTTGGTTCCATCCACGGACTTTCGCGTCCTCAAAATAGGCCTGCCGTGCGCCAGTGTTGCGAGCAAACGGACTATCGTCGCGCTGAACCTGCAACGTAAGGTCCATTGTTTTTGCAGATGCATTACGGCAGCTGATTGTCCAGCGCCCGCTCACCGCGCTCGGGCCGTTTTTCGCATTCGTCGGCGCAAAGGCGAGGGTGAGATGGGCAGGTTCATCGACACCGTCCCAAATTTCGCGCGCGGGGGTATTGTAAAGGCGCGCAATCGGCGCCTCTTCCGTCCCGAAGAGCGTCTTGTGACGCCCTTTTCGCACGGTCTGAGTTTGGCTGCTGCCATCAGGCGCGGTCAACGTTACTTCAATGCGTTTAGGTTTGCTTTGTTCGCTCAAATCGGTGAGGCGCAATTCAACATAGTTGGCAGTGCGGTCATCCGGTTGCAGGCACAATTGCACCTCGTTGCTTTGTGATCCCGCAAGAGCCGCGCGCGCGACTAGGCGATCTTCGTGCGCATTGCCAAAGGCGAAAACGAGTTCGAGCGTTTTCACACCGTTGAAATGCGCGGTCACCCGTTCAATCTCACGCTTCATCTGCTGCTCTAGGAACGAGCCACCGTTCTTGGGGCCCGCAACAACACCGAGACTGATGTTGACGACCAACTCATCGCAAAGGTTCTCCGCAAAGGCGCGGTAGATCATCCAGCGCAGACCTTGGATGACATGAATTTGCATCCGCACGCCTGAAGTGTCTTCAAAAGCCTCTGGTGGCAATGAAACGGCAAGGATTGGAATGTTGCGCATGCCTTTTAGATCATTGCCCGTTGGGTCCATGCCCGCAGCCAGATCAAGCATTGCGGTGCCATGCGTTACCAATTGGCGCATTTCGTGGCGCGTGAGCGGGCCGTGGAGTTCGGCATTCCGTTCGCTGTAGATTTCATCCTCTGATGCGCTTGCGAGGCGCGCGATGTCCGCGTTGATCTCAGCGGGGGTTAACGCTTCGCCCGATGAAATTTCATCTGCGGTGTCATGGGCGGGGAGGGATTGCCGCAATATCCCTGCAAATCGGGTATCCTGGTTTGCGTCCCAGAAATTGGGGTGAAGATATCCGATACCACTGTCGATAATCCCGATTGCTGCAGGCACCGAATTGGCGTGAATATCAAAGGTTGGGGCCGTGCGCGTGGTATCGCGTTTTGGGCTCAATGCGCCGACATGGAGCACTTGGATAGTCGCTTCAAAACCAGTGCTCGGGCGTGTGCCTACGTGTTTGCGAAGCAAGATGGCTTCAACAGGTTTCCCTGTTTCACGAAAGCGGGCGTTGTAATCTTCTTCAAAAGGATCAAACGCGTAATCGGCCTGTGCATTGACGCTGGCGAAAAAATCCTGTGTGCTGATGAGGGCATCCACACTTCTAACAAAAACCGGTTCCCAAAGCTCTGGCGCATTGGTGTCATATGCGCCTGCGCTCTGTGCTTCCCAATCAAGATAACCGTTCCATCCCTTGGTTTTAAAAGATCTTGTCATAATAACTCCGCTCAAATGCTTGGAGTTAGGTTGGCATCTCCACGCGGATCAGGTCAATGAAGCGCATGCTGCAAATTCGTGCTCGAAGAATTTATTAACGCAAAACTAACAAAGATCGGGAAGCTGGCGGATTTAACCGCGCAAGCCACCAATCTTTTCGCGCGCAATACGGATGGTGATCCACAGGGCAATAATCCAACCCGTGCTAACGGCAGTAGCGATCCCAAGCCAGACACCCCAAACATCCATACCGATCATGCCGACGAGCAGCCAGATGAAGAACGCTACACCAAACCCTTGTCGGTAAAGGCTAATCCAAAGCGTGTAGACTGGTTTCTTCAAGGCTTGCAGGAAGGAATTAATTGCAAACAGCATCATATAGATCGGAAACAAGAACCCATCGACGCGCAGGTAACTCTGCCCGATGGGCACAACAGCCGCATCCTGTGTGAAAAGTCGCATAGCATAGCCGCCGCCAAACCAAAGGATCGGCGCGGCTAGGGCAGTCATGACAAAACCCAGTTTCCAGCAAAACCAAAGAGCTTCGCGTACACGCGCGTGATCCCCGGCGCCGTAGTTTTGCGCAGCGATTGGTAACAGTGCGCCCGTCATTCCGAGCACGGGCAGCAAGAGGATCTGCTCAATCCGCAGCGCGATGCCATAGGCGGCGATAGCTTCTTCGCCAAAACCCTTAAGCGCGTATTGGAGCACAAACCCAGAGACAAACATCACCATCATTGCTGTTGTCGTCGGGAGCATCTGCGCGGTGATTTCTTTGACGGTCGCAAGTTCCAAGCGGATGTGGCGCAGCGCAACGCCCTTCATGATATCAAGGCGCATTACCGCACGCAGAACCCAGAGCATGACACCTGTTTGGCTCAGGATCGTCGCGAGGGCGATGCCGTTAAAGCCGAACCCATCGATCAGGCCGGGAATGCCGTAAATGCAAAGAGGGTTCAGAATGATGTTGGCAAAGAACGCGGCCATCTGACCACGTTGCATCGTGACGCTATCACCATGAGCCTGAAGGATGCCATTGGCAGAAAATGCGAGCATAAAGCCCGGCAAAGCAGCGATAAGCCAATAGAAATATCCCAGCGCTGCATCGCGGTAGGCCCCGGGTTCTGAGATCAAAGTGATCGCCTTCGGACCGAACCAGAGTGCAAAGATCATCAATGAAATCGTGGCGATGAAGGCAAACGCCAATCCTTGCGCCGCAATCCTGCGCGCGCTTCGATCATCTTTTGCACCGCGGGCATTGCCAACCAAAGCGGACATCGCTGATGACAGCCCAAATGCGACGGCGATCAAAACGAAAAACGCTTGAAATCCAATGGCTAAACCAGCTTGCGCCTGTGTTCCGATCTGGCCTGCAAAGTAAACATCGACCACATTGTAAAGCGTTGTGAACAACATCCCCAGTGCCGCTGGAATTGCGAGCATTCTGAAATGACCCGCCATTGACCCTTTGGTCAGATCAAAGTCTCGTGTTGCCGCCATTGATCTTCACCTTTTTTAAATACCCCGAGGAGCGCGAGAGGTTGGCCCCTCGCTCCGGTCCGATCATGAAGATCGGAAACCTCTTTTACCCTTCGGCGGTGTTCATGCGCCGCTCTAGCCAACGCACCCCTTGTGAGACAATCAGGATCAGAACTAGATATTCCAAAACCAAGATCGTGTAGATTTCCAAAGGACGATACTCTGTCACGACCAACTCATTGGCCTTTCGTGTCAGCTCTTGCATGCCGATTACCGACACAAGAGACGACATTTTCAGCATATAGACCAATTGATTGCCCAGCGCGGGTAGGATGCGCCGAATAGCTTGGGGCAAAATGATATAACGCATCGTATCACGATAATTCAGCGCGACCGATTGCGCGGCCTCGTATTGACCACGTCCAATGCTTTGAATGCCAGCACGGAAGATCTCCGCTTGGAAAGCGCTATCTGAAAGCGCCAAGGCCAAGACCCCCGCCCAGAACACGTTAAGCGTGATGCCCGAAAGCGCAGGCAGGCCGTAGTAGACCCAGAGGATCAAAACGAGGATCGGAACAGCACGAACGCATTCCACGTAGATACGGTTAAAGGCGCGCAGTCCCTTGCGCTCGGACAGACCAGGAAGGGCGACGAGCAGCCCGACAACGACAGAAATTGCGATGGCCGTCAGCGACAGTAATATCGTGTTCCAAGCACCGGACATAAGGAACTTGAGATTGTTCATCCCGCCCGTCGTGCGCGGATCAACAACATACCAACCCCAGTTCCCTTCAGAGCAACCTGCAAGCGTGAGCGCCATGAGGGCGAATAGGAAGAAACGTTTCATATCAGTCCCCTAGTGGTTGATAATTTTCTGAAGGAAGTCACGGCAGCGTTCAGATTTCGGCGCGGTGAAGAACTGTTCGGGCTCAGCGACCTCGACGATTTCACCCTCATCCATAAACACCATACGGTCGGCAACCTTACGGGCAAAGCCCATCTCATGGGTGACCACAATCATGGTCATGCCTGTATCGGCCAGCTCAACCATCACATCGAGCACCTCGTTGATCATTTCAGGATCAAGGGCCGACGTCGGTTCATCAAAGAGTAAAATGCGAGGCTCCATGCAAAGCGATCTTGCAATTGCGACGCGCTGCTGTTGCCCGCCAGACAATTGACGTGGGAGCTTTTCGGCCTGATCAGGAATGCGTACACGTTCGAGATATGTCATGGCGCGGGCGTTGGCCTCTTCCTTGCTCAGGCCATAAGCACGGATTGGCCCTAACGTCAGGTTCTCGATCACGGATAAGTGAGGGAACAGATTGAACTGCTGAAACACCATGCCGACATTCTTGCGGATGGCGTCTAGCGCAGCAGGGCTATCGTCCAAGCGAATGCCTTCGACATCGATCTCGCCGGTCTCGTGTTTCTCAAGACGGTTGATACAGCGGATAAGTGTTGATTTTCCTGACCCTGAAGGGCCGCAAACAACAAGGCGTTCGCCTTCTGCGACCTCCAAAGTGACGTCTTTCAACGCCTGGAAAGTACCAAAAAATTTTGATACGTTATTCATCTTGATTATCGGATCACCCGAGCCAGTTTGCATAACACACTCCATCATTCGCTCCACGCAAAGCAGGAAGCGATGCGCAAGACAAGGACTATCGACTTGCGTATTGTCACTTGTCAGTGTGATCTAGGGCGCAACTTACTTAGTCGAGGAAAGACCATGAAATTTTTTAAAATCGTTGCCACAGCCGCAATGCTCGCCGGTTCAACAGTTGCCGCGAACGCGCAATCCGCATTGAGCGAAATCCTTTCAGCTGGTGTGCTCAAGGTTGGAACGACGGGCGATTGGGATCCAATGTCCGTGCGTGACCCAGCGACAAACACGTACAAAGGCTACGACATTGACGTGATGACAGAACTTGCAGCAGACCTCGGCGTTGAGCTTGAGTTCGTTGCGACAGACTGGAAAACGCTCGTCAGCGGCGTGACATCTGGCCAGTACCACATCACTGGTTCTGCATCTGTTTCTCCAGCGCGCGCAAAGGCAGCGGGTTATTCTGACAGCTACTTCGCGCTGTTCACTGTGCCTTTGACACAAAAGAAAAACGCTGACCGTTTCAAAGACTGGGACGACATGAACAAAGCGGACGTCAAAGTTGCGGCAACGCTTGGCACAACGCAAGAACAGCAAGTAAAGCGTTTCTTCCCAGATGCGGAGCACCGCATCGTGGAAGCGCCAGCACGTGACTTCCAAGAAGTTCTGTCCGGTCGCGCGGATGCAAACATCACGTCCAACGTGGAAGCAAACAAGCTGATCGCGAAATACGACCAACTGATGATCGTTCCAGTTTCCGAAGGTCGCGCGCCAACGCCTATCGCGATGCTTTTGCCGCAAGCAGACCAAGTTTGGATCAACTATGTGAACACATGGATCGCTCTGAAAACAGAGCGCGGCTTCTTTGATGAGCTGGCGGATAAATGGGGCCTGTCCGTCAACTAAACGTTGCAAGCTATTGACAAGGAAAGGGGGCCTCTGGTCCCCTTTTTTCGTAGGAGGAGCCATCCATGCTGACGATCTATAATATTCCCGTTTCTATCTACACCGCCAAACTTCGCGTCGTGTTGCGTAACAAAGGCCTTGCTTGGGAAGAACTTGCACCGCCCGGTGGATACCGGTCCGAGGCGTATAGAAAGATTGTTCCCTCCGGCAATATCCCGACAATGATTGATGGCGATGTGATGCTCTCCGATAGTGAAGCGATAGCTGAATATCTTGAGGAAAAGCATCCAGAGCCTGCAATGATGCCCATTGGCCTTGTGCCGCGCGCTAAGGCACGAGAGCGTGGGCGCTTTCACGATACGCGATTAGAGCCTGCTCTGCGCGCGATGTATCCGCTATTGAAGACCCGCGATCCTGAGGCGCTGCAAGCAGCCTTTGTTGAGGTGAACCGACATTTTGAAGCGCTGGCGCTTTTACTTGGCACGGATGGCTTGCCGATCCGACATCTTTTGCTTTGCGATGCGGGCTTTGCGGTGACGTTAGAATGGCTCGCCTCAATCGAGCGCGCTGTTGGGATCGATCTGACTTGGCCCAGCATTGTCGTGGCGTATCGCAAACGGTTGAGCAGCTATCCTGCTGTGGCGGACGAATTGCAACACTATCGCCCTGCAATTCGCGCGTATCTCTATCCCGACGAGGCTTAAACGACTTGTGGCAGTCGATTGGCTGGCGGTGTGTTACGGCTCCGCTCGGAACGCACAACACCGTCGATAACCGTCATGCCAACGCCCGGAAGATTGCCCATCTGCAAGCTTTCTAGGATGTTCTTACCCGGCGCATGTTGTGCCTGATCCATCAGCACAAAATCTGCGCACATGCCGACCTCAATCAGCCCCGTGTCGAGCTTGCGCTGGCGCGAGGTATTACCGTTGCCAAAGCAGAAGGCGATTTCCGCTGGAACATTGCCAAAGGCGCTGAGCATCGCAATCATCCGCAAAATACCCAAAGGCTGAACGCCAGATCCCGCAGGACCATCTGTACCTAGGATCACCTGATCCAGTTTCCCCAGTTCACGCGCAGTGTTCACCGTCAAAACCGCCGCGCGTTCGTTGCCGTTGTGTACGATTTCGAACGCCGCTTTACAGCTTTCGCACAGGCAAATGATCTGATCATCGGGCAGGGCGGAATGGCCGCCGTTGATGTGGCCAATTACGTCTGTGCCCGTTTCCATGACCATGTCCGCATCGATCAGGCCTGAGCCGGGAATCGAAGGGCCACCCGTGTGGATCGTGCTCTGAATGCCGTATTTGCGCGCCCAGGATACCATTTGTTGTGCGGTCTTACCGTCCTTCACGGTGCCGAGGCCAACCTCGCCAAGCAATGTGACGCCAGCATTCGCGAGTTCTTTGAAGTCTT
>NZ_JBDWVM010000288.1:0-5752 GCF_039984035.1 Planktotalea sp.
GGGATGCTCAAATCCGTGCGCCTTGATACACGTCTTGATCTCTCTTTGCGTATGACGTTGATCCCGCATCAAGGCGGCAAGGTCCGCCTACCCTATGAGTGCATTCCGAAAGCGGCCGAGATTGAAGCCGCACTGACAGCGCAAGACATCCCCTATGAGCGGCACCATTTCACCCTGATGTCATAAAAAGTTCACCGCTCTGTAGCGTCCCTGTTGCGCAGCACTGGCACAGAACAGACATGACAGAGCCAGAACACATAGACAGATTGCTCCACGAACGCGCCCCTTGGCTGTTTCAAGAAACAGCGCCTGTCGCGTTTCTGCGCAAGTCCCTGCAATCGGCGCTCAGCTATGAGCAAACGCTGCTGATCGCGGATCGATTGAAACCGCTCAGCGCAGTCCAAATTATGGACCGCTTGGCGATCCACCTGTGCAGAAACCTGAGTGTTTCGGGGATAGAGCACATCCCGATGAGCGGACCCGCCCTCATCGTATGCAATCACCCGACGGGCATTGCGGATGCGATCATGCTTTGGTCCGCCCTGCGCAAACGGCGCTCTGACACCTATTTCTTTGCCAACCGCGATATCGAGCGGGTTCTACCGCAAATGCGCGACATGATTGCGCCCGTCGAATGGCGCGCTGAAAAGCGCAGCCACAGCGCAACCCGCCGAATGCTGAAGTTCACCGCAGAGGCAACGCGGGAGGAACGCCTCGGCGTGATTTTCCCCTCTGGTCGTCTCGCCTATCGCGAGGGTCTAAGTTTGCGCGAACGTCCTTGGATGGGGTCCGCGGTGACGCTTGCGCGCAAGTTTGATCTTCCGATTGTGCCAGTGCATCTCAAGGGGCGAAACTCGGCACTCTTCTACCTGTTGTCGATGATCCACCCCAGCTTGCGCGACATCACATTGTTTCATGAAACGCTGAACAAAGCGCGCGCGCCTTTCGAGGTCCATGCAAAGGCTCCGATCGCAGTCAATTATCTACCGCAGGACAATGAGGCCGCAATCGCACAGCTTCGCGCGCTTTGCTTCGATCAAGACACCGCACCGAAAAGCCGCGCATCAAAACCCATTGTCAGCCGCCCACCCCATCGGGGCGCAGCCTTGGGCGTACAGAGCTAAGCTTGCGACAATAGCTTTGTTGACGCGTCCATGCGGAAATGTCCTTGCGTTTGGACCTGACCCGCATCGGCCCCCAATCCGCCGCAACGCCGCGCCAGCGTTTGTCTTTGCTCGCCATCACTTTGTCGCGGGGCATAACAACCGTCAAAATACGGACGGCGCAGCTCAGGTTAGAGGGCCCATGTTTCAAACCCTCACGGCTCGGCGCACTACATTTATAGCCACGCGCCGTCGCTGGCAGGATTTGCAGCAAGCCATACCAACGTCCATTCCCGCCAACCGCTTCTTGGCGATAGGTGCTTTCATGTTTGGCAAGTGCCGACATAAAGCCTGCCCAAAACGCAGCGCGCCCATCTTCATCATTGTCTGGATAGGCCGGACACCAATCCGCGATATCACGCGGCACGGTTTGTAGGATCGGCTTCCCATGTGATTTCAGCGACGAAATCGCCGCGCGCGTCCAAATGCGCCCCGCTGGGCGATGATCCCAACGCGCGGTTGGCACAACGTCCCCATCGCGGCGCACCGGGCGCACTGCAGTTTCTGGCGCAAGGGGCGAAATTTGCGCGTCTTCCGGCGCAAGTGCCACAGTTTGGTCGTTCCGCTTAACACTTACAGGCGATATTTCCGCATGCATTGCACTTGGGGCGAGAGCCAAACAAGTCACGGTAATTAAACTAAAAGCTACAATCTTCATCTGAAGAACCTGCTCACTTTGCGCGGCAAAAAGCAAGAATTTTAGCCAAATTCCGACCATTCAAAGAACTTGGAAACAAACTGTTACCGCCTGCTACGTGCCACGTTTGCGCCCAATTGCGTCGCCATAAAACTCTCAGCAAACGTACGAATACGCCGAAAGTTAATGAATATGTCTTTTATCCAGTCCCTAAAATCGAGCCTCAAAGCCTCACTTGGCTCCAAACAGCGCCAAGTCAGTGCCGTACCGCAGATCGCGGCCAAGGCCTCTGAAAACCCTGATCTTGAAAAGCTCTTGGTGATCCCGGTGTCCGATGATCCAAAAGAAGAGCAACAGCGCAGCCATGCGTTCAACAAGGGGCAGTTCCTTGCGCGCCAGGAACGCTGGGAGGATCTGTCGAAAATTGTGAACGACGAAGATCAAAACCGCCGCGCCTCTGGTGGCGGCATGCCAATTGCCGAACTTTTGTGCCAAGGCGCGCGCGCCGATGTTGTCGCTCTGGCCGAACATCTGCTCATTGACGGCACCCCTGAAGAAGCCCGCCCGCTTAGCGAAGCAATCTCCGCGCTTGAACAAATCCTCGGTGAGCACTCCAACAACCACGTAATTGCAACAATTGTTGCTATGGCGCACCTTGATATCGCTTGGGCATGGCGCGGCACTGACGCGGTTCGTGACACCCCTGCCCGTAACCTTGAAGCGTTTGAGCTGCACTGCACGCGCGCTTGCCAAGTGCTTGATCCGTTTTGCGGAATTGAACTCGACAGCCCGCTTGTCACCTCTGCACGTTGTGCGCTTTTGGTTGGAACACCAAATGCCCAGACACGCGTTGCAGATGATTATGAAGACTTGATTGATCTCGCACCTGAGCAACAACGCCATATCCGCGCGCTCGGTCACCACATGCTTCCCCAATGGTTCGGCAGCTACGAAACCCTTGAACTTGAAGCGCGCCGCACAGCCGCACGCACGCAGGATATCTGGGGCGCTGGCGCTTACACTTGGACCTATTTCGATGCCGTGCTCGTTGATCCCTATTGCGCACGCTACATCGACATCCCTTTCTTCCTTGAAGGCATCCGCGATATTCTCGAGCGCTCGGAAGATCAGCACAACGCCAACCTTTTTGCCTCCTTTGCAGCGGTTTCCATCCCAAACGCTGCGCATCTTTGCGCAGATGATCTGGAATCCTGCTCGGCGCTCGAGCAAATCCAAACTGCAGCGCAGTGGATCATGTCTGATTACCTGCACGAATTGCATCCGCTGATCTGGGGCCATGCGATGGAAGGTTTCGACAATCACGCACGTATCGCCTCTATCGATGCGCTGTTTAAACAGGGCCGTGAAAAAGCGAACCAAGTCTTTGTCCGCATCTTTGGCGAGCAAATGCGCAAAGGCAACGCGCTGATTTTCACGCCACAAGGGCTTTATGTGCAGCAGGCGTGAAAGTCGTTGGCGGATGGATAACGATTGGCTAAATAACCCTTATGTAGCTCAATTTTTTCGAGGTTTGAGTTTCAAGACCGATCTAGGATCATAGAAATCCTTGTTAAAACATAGAGCTTTTGTATCCATAGATTTAGCAAAAATTTTTGGAGTCCACTATGCCGAGGCCACCACCGCCCAAAAACCGCCTTCCGAAAGGAGCGCGATTGCTTTTTGGGCTTTCTTTTTATGCAGCGCTTGTGGTCATACTTTTCTTACTCGGATTTGAGTTTTTTGAGTTTTCTGAAAATACGTCCAGAATTGATCGCAGCGCCTCGATTGCGATATTTTTGGCGCCTATCGCTTTGATTGCGGATTATTTTTTTGACAAAGATTAATCTGCCCAGTGGCCGCCCAGAGAGAACATCACCTCTTTGACATTACGCCTTGCAAGAAATTCAATCTATGCGAGAGTCATTTGATATAATTTCAACAATATCGAGCAAGGCAGCTTTATGACCCTCAACATGCAATTCGTGAACGACACCGGACTTCCGGATGATCAAGTCTTTGTCACCTTTCAGGACCCCGGCCAAACGCTTGCTGCAAGTTTCGGAGCGAACAACACTGCGATCGCACGCGCAAATGCTGGTGACATGATGACAAAGTCATATAGCCTTGCCACGCTTGGAAAAGCCGGACTTGAGATCACCAATGCCGAAGGGCCGGTTGTCTTTATCTCCTATGCCGCAACCAAAGATCACGGCGGTTTTGTCATGGATGCCGATCTCTCTGGTAATGAACAACCGAGCTTCATTGGTAGCGGTGGTGTGAATTACAAAAAGGCTTATCAACCTTTTGAAATAACGGCTAAAAAAGGTGAAGACAGCGGTCAGGGAAACCTCACCAATATCAACTACTTCGCAGCCCCGATCAGCATTCGCAGTTTCAACGGCGGAACCAAAGGAACCCAGCTCCAAGAACGCGGGTATTATGGCAATACGGCGAAAGGCACGGCCAAACTCGCCGACGCCCTGAACAAGCTCACCTCCGGCGCACCCACAGCAACCGTGACGGAAAACGGAAAGGCGTTGCGCTACATCGGCCCTTCTTCTTACGGCGCGGGCGACAACCCTTTCTCATCTTTCGCGGCCTATCTGAACGCGCTCCACAAAGACGGCACAACGGCGAAAATTCAAAACCACAATGCGTTCAATACGAAAGCCAAAGATCCAAAAGACAGCGTAAACTATAACTACGAACTCAACTTCGTCGCCAGTTTTGCCAAAGACAACACCATCACCCTAAGCGGCGACATCACCACTACGATCATCAAATACGGGCACAAGCCGACACCTGGCACCACCTACAAAGGTGCCGTCTTAACGATCTCTCCGACAACTGGCCCAAACACGTCTGAGGATATTTTTACCAATACGATCTACGGTCAAGCCGACCCGCATGGCGCTGGCAAAGGATCAACAACCTTCAACGCTGTATGGGACACGCTCGAAGCCGATATGAACGCGCTCGGGTTCGACATTGCCCATCCATTCGCGACCACACAAAGCCTCGCCATTGGTGAAATCACGACCGGTTTGCTTGGCGGCTTCGTCGGCAGCAAAACGATCTACAAAAATGGCACGGGTGAATATAAACAATACGATGGCTCCGCCTACGGAACTTTGCCAAGTGCAGCATGGTGGAATACCGACCCGATTCCCGAACCCAAGGCACTGCAATCCGGACACACGTTTTACAGTGACTATTCCGATACGATTTTCGCGGCCACTGACAATCAAGTCTATTCCATTCCGTTCAGCGACCGGTTTGGCAAAGGCCCGCTGATGCAAACCCAGCTCTACAACGGAAAAACCGTGGATACATGGGTCGTCACCCTCGGCGTTCCTACCTTCATGCTTCCCTAGCTCTAAAAACCTTTGCCAGTTCATGCGCCCGAGACCATAAAACATCTTGGGTGCACCTGCGCGGCATTTTGCAATTCTACATCTTTGCCCGATGCATAAATAAAAGCCCCAAGGTCAGCCGCGAAACAGCGCCGTAGACACGCGCCCTCTTGCCCCCCCCGCGCCTCTGTCTTAGAACGCTCAAAAGCCCTGATTTCTTGGACACTGCCACATGCTTGATCTGACATACGACGCCCCAAAAGTGAAAACCATTGCCGGTGCAAAGCACGACTGGGAATTGGTCATCGGGATGGAAGTCCACGCACAGGTCTCTTCCAACTCCAAGCTCTTCTCTGGCGCCTCCACAACCTTCGGTGCAGAGCCAAACTCAAACGTCGCTTTCGTTGACGCCGCCATGCCCGGCATGCTGCCCGTCATCAACGAATTCTGCGTCGAGCAAGCGGTGCGCACGGGGCTCGGCCTCAAGGCAGAAATCAACCTCTTCTCCGCGTTTGATCGCAAGAACTACTTCTACCCCGATCTTCCGCAAGGCTACCAAATCAGCCAGCTTTATCACCCCATCGTGGGCGAAGGCGAAG
>NZ_JBDWVM010000289.1:0-2380 GCF_039984035.1 Planktotalea sp.
CGCCGCCGATTGGACGCCTTGGCGCTCGGTTGCAGCGCGCGTGCTTTGGGCTTACTACCGCATTGTGAAATCTAGGGAAGGTATACGATGACACGAGTTCTTAACGCTGAGCGCCGCGCGCCGCTTTCTGGTGAAACGCGATCTGTTGTCGTCTTTTTGCACGGCTATGGCGCCAATGGAGCCGATTTGCTGGGCCTTGCTGACCCGCTTGGCGAACATCTTCCCGATACTCTGTTTGTGGCACCCGATGCGCCAGAGGCCTGCGCTGGCGCGCCGATGGGGTATCAGTGGTTCCCAATCCCTTGGATCGACAATTCATCCGAGGAAGAAGCGGAACGCGGCATGAACGCGGCTGTTGAAGATCTCAACGCTTTCTTAGATGCCTTGATGGTGGATGAAGATGTGCTGCCCGAGCAGGTCGTGCTCTTTGGTTTCTCGCAAGGCACAATGATGTCCCTGCATGTCGCGCCGCGCCGTGAAGATGCGGTTGCGGGTGTCGTTGGCTTCTCTGGTCGTTTGCTTTCGCCAGAATTGCTGGTGGATGAGGTGGTGGTGCGCCCACCTGTTTTGCTGGTGCATGGGGATCAAGATGATGTGGTTCCGGTTCAATCGCTGCCCGAAGCTGCGGACGCGTTGCAAAAGGCAGGTTTTGAGGATGTGTTCGCGCATATCATGAAAGGCACGGCGCATGGGATTGCGCCTGATGGCTTGTCTGTTGCGCTTGCCTTTATGCGTGACAAGCTCAGCCTGTAAAACACCCTAAACTGCTTCAAAATTAGGCCCTTAAACGTGCACATCCGCGCGTTTGAGGCTAATTTGCTTTGCCTGATCAAAAACCTTGCCAGTCGCCAAGCCCTATATATAGTGGTGGTGTGAAGCAGCGCGACTAGTTCTGCCGCTGCGCGTCGACCCAAGGGAGTAAACGGCTTCAAGAGGTTTTTACAAAGTGCTCATAAGGTTGAGCCTACAATGCCCCCAGATGGTGTGATGTAGGATATGCAGCAGAGCCCCCAAACCCCGATCTTAGGTGATCTGAATGCACATCGCACACTTGTGTTGAATTCAGATTTTCAGCCACTGAGCTGGATGCCTTTATCCACTTGGTCCTGGCAAGATGCTATGACAGCAGTACTGCAAGACCGCGTTATCCAATTGAAATCTTACGAAGATGTGACGGTGCATTCTGCCACGCGCGAATTCGAAGTCCCTGCTGTAGTTTGCTTGCGTCAATATCATAAACGCAGAAACGCGCCCTTCACGCGTTACAATTTGTTTTTGCGCGACGGGTTTTGCTGCCAATACTGCGGCGTGAAAAAATCAGCACGTGATTTGACCTTTGATCATGTGATGCCGCGCTCGCGAAATGGGCCAGCGACCTTTGAAAATATCGTGGCTGCCTGTCAGACCTGCAACGTGCGCAAAGCCAATCGAACGCCGCGCGAGGCGGGTATGAAACTGCTGCGTGAACCACGTGAGCCAAGCCCGCATGAGCTTGATAAGGTCGGACGTAAACTCGCGCGTGTGCAAAAGGAACTGCACCAGACGTGGCTCGATTTCCTCTATTGGGGCGCTGATTTGGACTAGGCTGTCGCAGCTGTGTCCGAGCTACTTTTTGTTCTTCAAATCCAGCGATTTGATGATCTTGCTCAAGTTCTTTTCTTTGTGTTTCCGCTCTGACAAAGAGGCGGTGTTGAAGGCATCTTCAGCCACAAGCTTTTGCCACCGCTGAACGCGGGCTTGGTCAATGTCGCCGCTCGCAAGCGCGGCTTTGACGGCGCATCCCGGTTCACTGTCATGGGCGCAATTGCGGAATTTGCATTGTGTTGCCAAAGTTTCCAGATCGTTGAACAGATCGCCAACGCCCTCGGCCGCATCGGTCAATTGCAATTCGCGCATTCCAGGGGTGTCGAGCACAGCGCAGCCAGAAGGGACGAAGTGGAGCTGGCGACGGGTTGTCGTGTGGCGCCCTTTGCCATCGGCTTCGCGGATCGCACCAGTTTCGATGTCTTGCGTGCCAACCAGCGCGTTAGAGAGTGTCGATTTGCCCACGCCAGACGAGCCAAGGAAAGCAACGGTTTGACCCGCTTTGCACCAAGGTGACAGCAGATCGAACGCGCTTTCCGACTTGGCGTTCAGGGCAACGACCTCGACCATGTCCGAGACGGTTTTTGCTTCGTCTATATAGGGTTGCGGATCATCGCAAAGATCAGGTTTGGTAAGCAAAATGACGGGCGTGACACCCGCATCCAATGCAAGCGCAACATAGCGTTCAATGCGCGCAATGTTGAAATCCGCATTGCACGACGTCACTGTAAAAGCCGTATCCAAATTGGCTGCGATCAACTGCTCAAAGCGGTCCTTGCCGGGGGAGCGGCGCTTG
>NZ_JBDWVM010000290.1:0-12021 GCF_039984035.1 Planktotalea sp.
GGCGGCGATGATATCATCGGTGGTGACACTGGTATGGATTCATTGTTTGGAGACAACGGCGATGACACGGTTTTTGGAAACGGTGGCGATGATGAACTGTTCGGAAACGCGGGAGACGATTTGCTGATTGGCGGAGGTGCGGCTGATACGCTGTTTGGCGGCCCTGGGAATGATTTGCTGGTGAGCAACTATATCGAATTTGGCGAAAACGGCGCATTGGATATCACCGCATCTGCTACTGCAGTTTTGCAGGACGGCGAATTTCAAGAAACAGAAAACGTCGATTTTGACATGCTGCGCGAGGATGGTGCGTTCAATGGCGTAGATATCTCATTCTTGGACGAAGCCAGCGAGGAAGAGCAAGGTGGTGTTCTTTTCGGTGAAGCTGGCGATGACATTCTATTGTTGTCTGGAGGCGATACCGCAGAGGGTGGCAGCGGCGAAGATCTTTTCGTTCTGCATGAAGATATGGTCGATGAAAACACGGTCGTGATTACAGATTATGAAGATGATGAAGACGTCATTGCGTTGCAATTTGATGGTGAAGAAGAACCAGTTGTTGAGGTTGAAGACAACAACGAAGATGCTTTGATCCGCATCGGGGAAAACCTGATTGCGCGTGTTGAAGGCGGGGCAGGTTTGTCTGCAGCCTCTATCGTTCTTATCGAGTCCGTCGCGCTCTAAGTTAACTTTTGACAAAATCCGGCTTTTGGCCTTTGATATACGATATTTAGATTATCTATTCAAAGGGAGGACTACATATTGCGTAGTTTTTTGATCGTTTTGTCCGTTTTATTGTGCATGCCAATTTTGGCTTCGGCAGCGTCGTTGGTTGCAAAGGTTGACGTGTCCAGCCAGACAATGACCGTCATTCGTCATGGTGAAGTCATTTATCGTTGGCCCGTTTCGACCGCGCGTAAAGGGAAGGTCACGCCTCGTGGTTCTTACTCCCCAAAATTCTTGTCGCGCCATCATAAATCCAGCCTCTACAACAATGCGCCCATGCCATATTCAATCTTCTTTCGTGGCAATTACGCGGTGCACGGAACCAATCAAACCAGCCGTTTAGGAAGCCCCGTGTCAGCTGGGTGCGTACGTCTTCACACGGACAACGCAGCTAAGCTGTTTGCATTGGTGAAGAAACATGGCTTCAAGGATACGCGGATCGTGGTGCAAAACTGAGTGGCGTTAGGGGCGTTAACCGTAAACAGCGCCCCAACGCTCAATTAGTTTTTGTTGCAGGGCTTTGGCGCGGCGATTCCAGTCGCGCCCGCCTTTCGGCGCTTCTTTGTCTGCGTCCTTGATACCTCTGCGTCGGTTCGTGTCTGCGCAAATCATTGAAAACGCCAACTGTTTTCCATCTGGCGCAGTCATGTAGCCTGACAGTGCGCTAACAAAATTCAACGTACCCGTTTTTGCATTAACCTTAATGGGATGGTTCTTGATTACCTTGCGATTGGCATCGCGCATGGTGAATGGCTTGAGCAATTCAGCAAATCCAGGACGACGCCGCGCGATCAACATCGCGTTCACCATCCCTTGGGCGGTGACCTTGCTCGCATCGCTGAGACCTGAATGATCTGCAAAGCTAGCATTGCCCATTTTGAGCGTGCTGTTGGCCCATTTGCTCATTTCGCTACCGGACCCTTTTAGGGACGTCACGCGTTTGCCGCGCGCCTGCGTTGCGACTAGTCCAACGGCCTCGGCTGTGAGGTTGGTCGAGAACTTTAACATATCGCGCAGGATACGTGTGAGCGGGGCGCTGGAATGTGTCACAAGCGTTCGCGTATTGGCCGTGCGGTTAGATTGCTGCGGCGTTTTCAGAGCAATGCCCTGCGCGCGCGCAAGGGTTTGGAACACATCCGCTGCATAAAGCCCGGGTTTGCGCACAGGCAACCAACGCGACCCACTTTTGCCGAGGGCACCGCGCGCAACGCTCCATTGATCAAAGCGGCCGCCATCTTTGTAGCTGTAGACAGGCAGATTGCGCGATGCGATCTGCATTTTGGAAATGTAGACCTTGGGCCGATGTTTGTCAGAACGCGCATCCATCGCGACGGAGTAGCCATCGCCTGTGCGCTGCCATTGAAAATGAACACGATTGAAGTTCAGGTTTAGTCCAGAGATCGATGGATTGTAGCTGACATGGTCGGGTTGGGATGTATCGAGTTCTTTGACGTTCAGGAGCGCGTTTTCAACGTAGTAGAAGTTTCCACGCACTTCTCGAATGCCAAGACCTTTGAGTTGCGCAGCCATATCAGCGAGCGCATTTGTATCGAGCGTTGGATCGCCGCCGCCAATAAGGAACAGATCTCCACTGACGACACCGCCTGCAACCGACCCATTGGTGCTGACGCGCGTGCTAAAGCGGAAATCGGGGCCAAGCACATCAAGGGCATAAAGCGCAGTGATCGATTTTGCAGTGCTCGCTGGGGGAAGTCCCTTTGCTGCGTCGTTGGTCTCTAGCAGTTTGCCGCTGTTGAGATCAGCTACTGCAAAACCGACCGCGCCGCCAAGCTTCGCGGAATCTATCAGCGCCTTGGGGGTAGCGGGTTGGCGAACCACTGCGGCTGCCGTGCCTTGCGCGCCGCCGCGCGCCGTTGGGCGCAGCGATGATAATGGGGCATTTGCGAATGCGACATGACCGAAAGAGGCAGAAGCCACCGAGGTCAGAAAAAAGCGTCTTGAAAATAATTTGGTCATTCGGGGATTAATGCAAATCGATGGGGTCAAAACAAGGCCAGAGCGGCGCGACACTTGGGCATTTTACGGCAATGTGATGTCAGGCGCTAGAATTGTTTCGCTGTTGCTCGGCTTTGGGCCGTGTTAGCCGATGCTTATGACCAAAGCGATTTTGATTATGCTCATCGCGATGAGCTTTATTCCGGCAGGGGATGCGGCCAGTAAGGTGCTCACATCTCAAATCGGCGTGGCGCCGATCTATGTGGTTTGGACGCGCTTTGCGATAGGTGCTCTGATCCTGCTGCCCTTTACGTGGCGCGCGGGTTTGGCTGTTTGGCGCGATTGGCGGGTCTGGTTCCGCTCTGCCATTATTGCGCTTGGGATCAGCTGTATCACGCAGGCGTTCAAGCTCGCGCCGCTGGCTGATGTGTTCGGGGCATTCTTTATCGCGCCGATGGTGAGCTACATTCTTTCGGTCTGGTTCCTGAAAGAGCGCACAGGCGCGGTGCAATCGGTCTTGGTTGTGCTCGGCTTCGTCGGGGTCTTGATGATCGTTCGTCCGGGCTTTGACACGTCCGCGGGACTTGGCTGGGCCTTGATCGCCGGGTGCTGCTACGGGCTGTTCTTGACGGTTTCGCGTTGGCTTGCGGGGCAAGTTGCCTTGGGCGGGCTGATGCTGACGCAAATGATTGGGCCTGTTGTTTTGACAGGGCCTTTTGTGATCGGGAATTTCCCTGAAATGACGACAGAGATTGCGTGGCTCACGCTTTATAGCTCTGTGGGGTCGATGATTGGCAATGTGCTCATGCTCTTTGCTTATAAGATGCAAGAGGCGTCCAAACTGGCGCCTTTCGTGTACTTCCAATTGATATCTGCAGTTTTGCTCGGATGGCTTGTCTTTGGTGACTTACCAGATGCTTTGACCATTGCGGGCATGGCACTGATCATTGCCGCGGGAAGTGCCGTTGCGCTGCTGCAATCAAGACGGCCAATCGCCGCGCGCGCGTAAATCAGTCGATGAAATGTCCCGCATAGGCACGTTCACAAACGACCAAGCTGGCGCCTGTGCATAGGATAACCTCTGGGCGCGACGTCCTTTCAAAAGGGCATGTCGGTAGATTTGCGCGGCAGGGGCAGTGCGCCCTTCAATGCGTTCGCCTGGACGTGCGAGCACGCCGATAGGAACGCTTTGCATGATCTCTTGCCAGTCTTTCCATAGATGGAACTGCGCCAGATTGTCCGCACCCATGAGCCATGTGAAGCTGGCAAAGGGAAAGCGCTGTTGTAGCGCACGCAGGGTTTCCGCAGTGTAGCGGGTGTTTAGCTCGGCTTCGATATCGCTGATATGAACGCGCGGATGCTGCATAACTTTGCGTGCACGTGTCAGGCGCTTTTCCATTGGGGCAGGGCCGCGGGACTTAAGTGGATTGCCGGGGGAGACGAGCCACCAGACCTCTTGCAAATCGAACCGTTTGAGCGCCTCGCGCGTAATATGCGCGTGTCCCTGATGGGCTGGATCAAAAGAGCCACCCAAAAGGCCAATGCGTCTACCGCGAGTTGTCTGCGCTGTTGGTGTCATGCTTTCGCTTTAAAGCGGCAAGGAAAGGCGTGCAATCAGATGGCGTTAATTTGATTGGTTGCCATGCGGATGAAGCGGACAGTCTGTGAAGTTCGTCAAAGGTCTGTTCCTTGCGGGCACTTCGAACAACTGGTGTGGAATATCCTTCTGAGTAAAATTGGGAATGCCAACGCACTAGCAAAAAATCGCCACATTTTTGTTTTATACAATGATATCCAATCAGTGGGCAAAATCTTCATGAATACAACACCCTACTTTGACGAAATCGGTCAAACCGTTCCGATGGAGGGTTCATTCACGTTGCGGATATTTGCTGTGCTTCGGTTATGTTTTGTCACCCTTGCTGTTTATATCTGTGTCTTACAGTTCTTCCAGATTGGTTTTTGGTCTGGCACGATAGACCGCGGATTGATTTTTCTAGGAATTCTGAGTGGTATGGGCCTGTATTCTGACGGCATAGAATTTGTCTGGCGTAAATTAGGGCCATTCGCGCAACTTGTCGTTTTGCTCCTGCTGCCAACCTTGGCTGCCAGTTCCGTGTTGCTTTCGGGTCGCATGCTCATTTCTGGCGTCACGTTTCTAACGTTGATTCTTCTTCTTGCTGCCATGGCTTGCGGCCTGTGCATGACTATAAGTGATCCTTTGCGCACTGCCCGTTATCGTCAAATCCAGAGGTTTTTGCGAACGCTGCCTAAATCTGACAGGCGCGCGCCGAAGCTACGGTTGGAGCGCGATTTTCAAACGCTTATGGCCGAAGGTTTCCGTTAGTTTTAGAAAGCAGTCATTGGAGCGCGGCACATCATTCGGCACATCGGGCTCGAACTAGATTTTTAATTAGACTAATCATCTCGAAAAGGTGTGACGTTCAAGATCGCATTTGTTGATCTCAACGACTGCCTTGTGCCACGCGGCATCTGTATCGAATACTTCGTGTTGCCAATCATTCGCGGATTTGCGAGGGATCATTCCGTAGCGGATCATATAGCCGGGGCGATAATCCGGAGGTCCAAGCGCAAAGATGTTGCCGCAGGTCTCAACAAAGAACGGATGCTTTGGATCGCGCATCTTGTCGATGGAGGCACGCACGCCCGTCATTGTGGGGCGATCCAAGAAGGCAAACATCCATTGCGACAGTTCGGGCAAGACCACATGCGCACTTTCATCGCGCACGCGTTGTTGATCGAACAGGCCGTACGATGAATAGGTGTAATAGACCTGTATCGCGTCGTCATACCTTTGATCCTCTGCACAGGCACGCACGATACGGGCCAACTCGGATGGATGCATGTCATTGCGCAGCTCGGACTGGGACAAACAGCCAAAGTCGCGCGGCAACGTTTCCTCTGTATGGGGATTAAGCCAAGGTGCGCTGATCTGAGCGATCAGGAGTGACGCGACGCCGAACATGTGAAGCCTCCTATTCAATTGCGCCTATCCTCGCATCGCTCTATGTCAGGACCAACTGAATTTAGCGTGAGGAGCGACCCCCATGGCGGCGTATCAATATGTGTATCACATGCAAGGCGTGTCTAAGACCTATCCGGGCGGCAAGAAATGCTTTGAAAACATCCACCTAAACTTTTTGCCCGGTGTGAAAATCGGTGTCGTTGGTGTCAACGGCGCGGGTAAATCGACACTGCTCAAGATCATGGCCGGTTGGGATAAGGATTTCCAAGGCGAGGCATGGAAGGCCGAGGGCGCCCATGTTGGCTATCTTCCGCAAGAGCCGAAGCTTGACGAAACGCTCGATGTGCGCGGCAATGTGATGCTGGGCGTGAAGGACAAGAAAGACATCCTTGATCGCTACAATGAACTTGCGATGAACTATTCAGATGAGACAGCCGAAGAGATGGCCGAGCTTCAGGATAAAATCGATGCGGAGAACCTTTGGGATCTTGACAGCCAGATCGACGTTTCCATGGAAGCGCTGCGCTGCCCGCCGGATGATGCGGATGTGACAACCCTTTCTGGTGGTGAGGCACGCCGCGTTGCGCTGTGTAAGCTGTTGCTGGAACAGCCAGATATGCTGCTGCTCGATGAGCCGACCAACCACCTTGATGCGGAAACGATTGCTTGGCTGCAAAAGCACTTGATCGATTACAAGGGCACGATCCTTTGCGTCACGCACGACCGTTATTTCCTTGATGACATCACCAGCTGGATTCTGGAGCTGGATCGCGGCAAGGGCATTCCTTACGAGGGCAACTATTCCGCGTGGCTGGAGCAGAAGGCGAAACGCCTCGCGCAGGAAGCACGTGAAGACAAGTCCAAGCAAAAGACGCTTGAGCGCGAACTTGAGTGGATGCGCCAAGGCGCGAAGGCCCGTCAGGCCAAATCCAAAGCGCGTATCACCGCCTATAACGAGCTCGCGAACCAGTCCGAGCGCGACAAGGTTGGCCGCGCACAGATCGTCATTCCGAACGGTCCACGTCTTGGCAACAAGGTGATCGAGGTTGAAGGTCTGAAGAAGGCGATGGGCGATAAGCTCTTGGTCGAAAATCTGTCCTTTGATCTGCCACCGGGTGGTATTGTTGGTGTGATCGGGCCGAACGGCGCGGGTAAATCAACTTTGTTCAAGATGCTGACAGGTCAGGAAACCCCGGATGAGGGCACGGTGAGCTATGGTGACACGGTGCAACTGTCCTATGTGGATCAGTCGCGTGACGATCTGCAAGATGATCAAACCGTGTGGGAAGCGATTTCCGGCGGCTCCGAGATCATCGCGCTGGGCGATGCGGAAGTGAATAGTCGTGCCTATTGCTCGTCCTTCAACTTTAAGGGCGGAGATCAGCAGAAGAAGGTGAACTTGCTCTCAGGTGGTGAACGCAACCGTGTGCACATGGCGCGTTTGCTGAAAGAGGGCGGCAACGTTCTACTGCTCGATGAACCTACGAACGATCTGGACGTCGAAACGCTGCGCGCCTTGGAAGACGCTTTGGTTGATTTTGCAGGCTGCGCCGTTGTGATTTCTCACGACCGTTTCTTCTTGGATCGGATTTGTACACACATGCTGGCCTTTGAGGGCGATGCGCATGTGGAATGGTTCGAGGGTAACTTCGAGGACTATGAGGAAGACAAGAAACGCCGTTTGGGTGCGGATGCTCTGGAGCCAAAGCGGATTAAGCATAAGAAATTCGCGAGGTAGATTTGGTAAAAGAGATCTACATAGACAGCAATTTTTACATCCAGCAAGGGCGCGACTTAAGTAGCCCCAGCCTTGAGCAATTACATGATTTGGTCGAGGCTGGGGAGTTGAGAATATTTACAACTGATCACACCAAAAATGAGGTTAGGAAAAAGCTATCTCAAAATGCTTATGATGCATTGGCCCCTTTGACTAAGACGCATGTTAGAAGTCTTGCAATAAAGATTTTGCAGGAAGATTTACCAAATTTGACATCCGATATACTACGGAAAGACTTGGATGCTTATTATGAGCGAGTTGTAGGTCAGGTCATGCGTAGATTGAGGGCGCGAGAAGTTTCAATTGATACCGTCAAGCCATCAGCCGTATTGAATAGTTATTCCAAAAACGAGGGTGTTTTTTCTAGCGGTGCCAAGAAGAATCAATTTCCAGATGCCTTTATTCTAGCAGCAATAAAAAAACACAGAGAAAGGCGAGCGAAAAGGTTCGGCACGCCACAAAGCAAGCTTCTCATTCTCTCGAAAGACAAGGATTTTCAAGCCGCAGAACAACACGACAGTAGCATCAGGGTTGTTGAAACAGTCGAGGGCTTGTTCAAGTACTTAGGTTATTCGACTGATGGGCCGGATGTAGGAAGCTGGCTGGAGGACAATGAAGATTTCCAAGAGCTTCTACGGTTAGAACTTGAAGAGTGGCAGATTGAAATTGAAGATGTCGAAGACGCTGAGGTCGATTACTTTGAAATATCTGATATCCAATTCGGTAAAATTAAGGCCTTTGCTCCTATCCAAGATGGCGGCGATTTGCTCGTTTTAGGCAAAGCATGTGTCTATTTGAGTGTGGATTACACCCATCCAGATTGGGACAATGCAGCGTATGATTCTGAAGATAAAAAGCTAATACCCTTCGACAGCGTTTCGGGGATTTCCGATACGGAACTAAATGTTGGATTTTCAGGATTAGCAACGCTAGATGCCAACGGTGTTCCTTCGGAATTGACGTCTGTTAGCCTGGATATTTCGAGTGGTCTATATATTCAAATTAGACCTTATCCGTTTTAACTATCCCTTCGGAACCCACCCAACAATCTGACCCATCTTCATCGCGCCTGACTGGCGTTTGACTTCGCGTCCGTTCTGCCATGCGATCATCGTTGGGATGCCGCGGATGCCGAGGCGTTGGGACGGGGCAGGGTGGTCTTGGGTGTTCAGCTTCACAAGCCGCGCTTTGCCGCTAAGCGCTTTCGCGGCTTTGTCGAACTCTGGCCCCATCATTTTGCACGGCCCGCACCACGGAGCCCAGAAATCCACGACCAGCGGCACGTCATCGCTCGCGCTGGCTTTGGTAAAGATCGCGGGGGTGATCTCTATCGCTTTGCTCGGCATCAACGCCGCGCCGCAAAAGCCGCATTTCGGGCCATCGCCGAGTTTATCAAATGGCACGCGGTTGAGTTGTGCGCATTTCAAGCAGGTGAGTTTTTTGCCAGCCATGGGATGTCCTTAAAATAGCGCGAGCCAGATGCCCGCGAACATGAGCATGCCGCCGACGCTGACCCAAGTGTGCCAAATTGCATAACGAAATGGTAAGTTTTTGCGCGCATAAAAGATCGTGCCGATGGCGTAGCTCGCGCAGCCGGCAAGAATGAATTTAGGCGTGATCGCGGGTACACCTTGTAGATCGGGCAGGGCGAGCAAGCCAAGTGCGCCAAGCGCAAGATAGGAGGCCGTGGACCAGCGGGATTTGATTTGTGGATTGGTGATCTTGTTCCAGATCGCGAGCAGGGCAAAGACCCAGCACAGCGCAAGGATGACAAGGGCGCGTGTTGTGCCTGCTTGAATGAGCAGCGGGGTAAAGGTGCCTGAAATGCTAAGGTAGATGGCTGCGTGATCGATGCGGCGCAGAAGGGCGCGTTTGTCGTGCCATGGGGCGAAATGGTAAAAGCAAGACGCTTGGTTGGATGCGAGAGCACAGAGCACATAGACCAGCACCGCAAGGAAAAGGGGCGTCGCGAGTGTATCGCTCGCCTTGAAGAGCATGAGAGTGCCAGCAATGAGAATCGCGACGAGGCCAAAGGCATGCACGCCAATGTCGGCGCGGCGGTGCGAAAGGGTAGGGCTTGGGTACATTGGATCATCCGCCTTGCTGTTTAGCTGATCGATAGATAGCGGATTGGTCCGTGTCGAGTGTGTTTTCAAGGGACCCAACGTCGTTGTGATCGCGGTGGGATTGATTTTTGTGCGGTTTCTGGCAGGTTATCGCCTATTCATAACGAGGGAACGGGTGCCAATGATTTCGCGTCGCACATTTATTCAGACAAGTGCAGCCAGTGTGCTGCTTCCGCAATTTGCGCAGGCCCAAGAATTTGAAGTGGCTGAACAGTATAAACCGCAATATGTTCGGGTTAAGGACGGCATCGCGCCGGGTCAGCTTTTGGTCATGCCGCGCGCGCATTTCCTATATTGGATCGAAGCACCCAACAAAGCTGTGCGCTATGGTGTTGGTGTTGGCAAGGCCGGTCTGGAATTCCAAGGCACCGCAACGATTGACGTCAAAAAGGAATGGCCCACGTGGCGTCCGACCAACGAGATGATCGAGCGCGATCCGCATCTTTACGGTAAGTTTAAAGGCAACCTAGACGCCCAACCTGGTGGACCTGGCAATCCACTTGGCGCGCGCGCGCTTTACTTGTTCCAGAATGGTCGGGACACCTTCTTCCGAATTCATGGTACAACTCAGCCAAAGTCTATTGGCCAATCCGTGTCCAATGGCTGTATTCGCATGATCAACAGTCATGTCACTGATCTATATGAGCGTGTTCCTATCGGGACCGTCGTAACCGTTCTCTAAGCAGGGCGATTGAAAAAGAAAAACCGCAGCACTGGCAACAGGCTGCGGCTTTTTCGTTTGCGTTTTGTGCGTCGCTTAAGTGATGTGACGCGCGCGTGCGCCGCGCTCAATCGCAGCGGCGTGCAGGCGGTCGATGTCCAGCTCATAGCGTACTTCTTCCAAAATACGCAGCTCGCTTTCTTGAAGCGTGCCATCGGCGGCGGCTACATCGCAAGAGAGCGCATAGGCTGTTTCAAAGAGTCGTTCTGGCAGGTTATCCCGAACAAGACCGAAGAGCGCATCAAGGCCGTCTTCCTGCTCAAACAGATCGAAAACCGTTTGCGCGATGATGTTCATGCGGTCGATATCATACGAGGCAAACACAGGCAGATTGTTTACTGCGGTTTGGATTTTCACCAATTCGACCGTGCGAATATCCTCGTCCGATGCGGAAACCGCGATCATCAAGGCCACAAGGCAATCTTGTGGGCTGAGCGGGTGAGGTGTTGCTTGGTTCATAGCGTGTTTGCTTTCGTTAGGATGCATATGCAGAATATTGACGATACCCCCTGTATTCAATAGGTAGCGCCCACATGCCTGCCCATTCGGGCAGGTTTCTTTTCTTGGAGACCTGATATGTCTGATCTGCGCGATGTTGCGATGAGCTCGAAAGCCTGGCCGTTTGAAGAAGCGCGCAAGGTGCTCAAACGCTATAAAAAAGCGCCGCCAGAGAAGGGGTATGTGCTGTTTGAGACAGGCTATGGTCCGTCTGGTCTGCCGCATATTGGCACGTTTGGTGAGGTGTCGCGCACGACAATGATCATGCGTGCGTTTCAGGAAATCAGCGATTACCCGACGAAGCTCGTTTGTTTCTCAGATGATCTGGACGGCATGCGCAAAGTGCCGAGCAATGTGCCGAATTCTGAGAGCCTCGAAGAGCATTTGCAAAAACCGCTGACCTCTGTGCCCGATCCGTTTGGCAAGTTCGAAAGCTTTGGTCACCACAACAACGCGATGTTGCGTCGTTTCCTTGATACCTTCGGGTTCGAGTATGAATTCTATAGCGCAACCGAATTTTATGGCTCTGGTCAGTTTGACGACGTGCTTAAGCGCGCGGTCGACAAATACGATGCGATTATGGAGGTCATGTTGGCCTCACTGCGCGAAGAGCGCCGTCAGACTTATTCGATCTTCCTGCCGTTTCACCCTGAAACAGGCAAGGTGCTCTACGTGCCGATGAAATCAGTCAATCGTGAAGACTATACGGTTACCTTCGATGATGAAGAGGGGCGCGAGTGGACTGTGCCTGTGACGGGCGGCAATGTGAAATTGCAGTGGAAGCCTGACTTTGGTGCGCGCTGGGCGGCGCTGGGCGTCGATTTCGAGATGTATGGCAAAGACCATTCAACGAACACGCCGATCTATGACAAGATTTGCCGCTTGCTGGGCATGCCTGCGCCAGAGCATTTCACGTATGAGCTGTTCCTCGATGAGAACGGTCAGAAGATTTCCAAGACCTCTGGCAATGGCGTGTCTATTGACCAGTGGCTGACCTATGCATCGTCCGAGAGTCTGTCGTACTTCATGTATCAAAAGCCGAAGACGGCGAAACGGATGCATTTTGACGTTATTCCAAAGGCGGTTGATGAGTATCATCAGCAGCTTCGCGCCTATGCGACGCAGGAACCAAAAGCGCAGCTGAATAATCCTGTTTGGCATATTCACGGCGGTAACGTTCCAGAAAGCAAAATGGTTGTGCCTTTCTCTATGTTGCTCAACCTTGCGTCAG
>NZ_JBDWVM010000291.1:0-9617 GCF_039984035.1 Planktotalea sp.
GGCCACAGCTGCCTCAACAACGCCCCCTGCTGCGCGGCTTGCGCCCTGCCCGTTTCGGTCAGATCAGAATCAAAACGCCCCTGCAAACGCGCGTTCACATTCCATTCAGTCTGGCCATGGCGCAGAATATAGACATCTGGATACTGCATTTTGGGAAAGCTCTTAAGTCTCAGCGCGTTTCACAAAACGCTTTGAGAGCTTTGAAGTCAACAAAGCTCTCAAAGCGGCAGGAAAATCGGTATCGCGATTTAATTAGTCAGCAGCTTTTTCCGTTGCAGACGCGTCCTGCGCTTCTTTCGAGCGCGTGCTTTGACGGATTTTTGCAACCAGCACCTTGGCGCCTTGCACGTCTTTGGCACGGTTAATTTTCAACTTGCCCATAGGCTGCAAATTCAATTCGCGCCCGTCTGACAACGCTTCGCCTAGAACCTCAAGCATGGCTTCAACAACAGGCTTGGCGTCTTTCTTTTTGATCCCAGAACGCTCAACCACAAGGTCGACCAGCTCTTTCTTTTTCAGCGCAGGATCAACCACAGTTGGGGATGTTTCTGTCACGATGACTGGTTTTGGTGCAGCTGCTGGCACCGGTTTGGCCGCTGGCGCCTTGGTTTTTGGCGCTGTCGCAGCTTTCGGAATCGCGGTTTTGGATGTCTTCGATGTGGCTGTTTTGGCCTTTGTTGTCGATGAAGCTTTAGCTTTTGTCATATTTTCCTGCCTTTTGTTCTCGATTTTGAAACAAAGTACCAAAAATTAGAGGGTGATTCTAGCGCTTCCTTGACGGATGAGGTCCAGTTTGTCATTTTCCCCCCACACAATATCGGGGGATATAATGAAAAATGTAGTAGCAGCTGCCCTAGCATTTACCATATTTAGCGGCGCGACCGCTCATGCAAGCGGTCTCACTGATCCTGTTTTGGAACAAGACATTATTATCGAACAAGCAAAGCAAGGCAGCTCAAGCGCCTCAGTCGCATTGGTCCTGATCACAGGGCTTCTCATGCTGGCTGTTACAGCCCAGTAAAGCAAAATCACTGTGCGGTTGATCATCGCACAAAAAAGGCGGTCCAAAACGGACCGCCTTTTCCTATTCTTGGATACACTAAAATTAGTGCGCGACGCTGCTTGCGCCTTGCCCCGCTTGAAGGGCAGCTGCTGCCGCTTCTTCTGCGATTTCATCCCATTCGACCGGCTCTGGCGTGCCGACGAGCGCATGACGCAAAACATCACTGACGTGCGACACTGGAATGATTTCCATTCCCTCTTTCACATTGTCAGGAATATCGCGCAGGTCTTTTTCGTTTTCCTGCGGGATGAGCACAGTTTTGATACCGCCACGCAGCGCCGCGAGAAGTTTCTCTTTCAAGCCGCCAATCGCCAATGCGTTGCCGCGAAGAGTGACCTCCCCCGTCATTGCAATGTCTTTTCGCACAGGAATACCCGTTAGAACCGACACAATCGAAGTGACCATAGCCAAGCCAGCGGATGGACCATCCTTCGGCGTTGCACCTTCTGGAACGTGAACGTGGATATCCCACTTCTCGAACTTTGGAGGCTTCACACCAATTTCAGGCGCGATGGAACGCACATAAGAACTGGCTGCGTCGATGCTTTCTTTCATCACATCGCCGAGCTTACCCGTCGTTTTCATGCGGCCCTTACCTGGCAAACGCAGCGCTTCGATGCTGAGCAGCTCACCACCAACCGATGTGTAAGCAAGCCCAGTCACAACGCCGACCTGATCTTCCTTCTCAGCAAGACCGTAGCGGAATTTCTTAACACCAAGATAGTCATCAAGATTATCAGGCGTAATCGTGATCTCGGTTTCTTCCTTTTTCACGATCTTGGTCACTGCTTTGCGGGCAAGTTTTGCCAACTCACGCTCAAGATTACGCACACCGGCTTCGCGCGTATAAACACGTACGACTTCGCGGAGCGCTTCGTCGGTCAGAGAGAATTCACCCTCTTTCAAACCGTGGTTCTTGATCTGCTTGTTCACCAAATGCTGACGCGCGATTTCGCACTTTTCATCTTCGGTGTAACCAGCGAGCGGAATGATCTCCATCCGATCCAAAAGCGGGCCAGGCATGTTGTAGGAGTTCGCCGTCGTCAGGAACATCACGTTCGAGAGGTCATATTCCACCTCGAGATAGTGATCAACAAACGTGCTGTTTTGTTCTGGATCGAGCACCTCAAGCATCGCAGATGCGGGATCGCCACGGAAGTCCTGCCCCATCTTGTCGATTTCATCGAGCAAGATCAGCGGGTTCGTCGTCTTCGCTTTTTTCAAAGCCTGGATGATCTTGCCCGGCATGGAACCGATGTAAGTCCTACGGTGACCACGAATTTCGCTCTCATCGCGCACGCCGCCCAAAGAAATACGAATGAATTCGCGACCCGTTGCTTTCGCCACGGATTTACCAAGCGATGTTTTACCAACGCCGGGAGGGCCAACAAGGCACATGATTGGGCCTTTGAGCTTCTTGGAGCGTTGCTGCACCGCGAGGTTCTCAACGATACGTTCCTTAACCTTTTCAAGGCCATAGTGGTCCGCATCTAGAACTTGTTGCGCTGCAATCAGGTTCTTTTTCACGCGGCTTTTCGTGCCCCATGGAATTGCGAGCATCCAGTCCAGATAGTTGCGCACGACTGTCGCTTCGGCGCTCATCGGGCTCATATTCTTGAGCTTTTTGATCTCCGCATCCGCCTTTTCACGGGCTTCTTTGCTCAGCTTGGCCGCAAGAACTTTGCCTTCCAACTCCGCAACTTCGTTCTGGCCTTCTTCGCCATCGCCCAATTCCTTCTGAATGGCTTTCATTTGCTCATTCAGATAGTATTCACGCTGGGTGCGCTCCATCTGGGTTTTGACGCGGGTCTTGATCTTCTTCTCGACTTGCAGAACGCTCATCTCGCCCTGCATCAGGCCATAGACCTTCTCAAGGCGTTCACTGACGGAAAGCGTTTCCAAAAGTTCCTGTTTTTGGTGCACCTCAATACCGAGGTGACCAGAAACCAAGTCAGCGACTTTCGCCGCTTCTTCTGTCTCAAGAACGGAGGCAAGCGCCTCTTCCGGAACGTTCTTTTTGACTTTCGCATAGCGCTCGAATTCAGAGCCGACCGTACGAATAAGCGCTTCGATCGTCGCTGCATCGCCTGGCATTTCTGTCAAATGCTCTGCGCGCGCTTCAAAGAAGCTATCGTTCTCGACGTATTCAGTCACTTTGACGCGCTCATGCCCTTCGACCAGAACCTTTACTGTTCCATCTGGAAGTTTCAGCAATTGCAGTACGTTAGCGATAACGCCAGCGTCAAAAATGCCGTCAATCTGTGGATCATCTTCTGATGGATCCCGCTGCGCGGCGAGCAGAATTTGTTTGTCATCTGCCATCACCTCTTCCAACGCGCGCACCGATTTTTCACGCCCGACAAAAAGCGGCACGATCATATGCGGGAACACGACGATATCGCGCAAAGGCAATACCGGGTAGGATGAATTAAGGGGCTCTTTCATGCTCTGTCCTTTATTTGGCAAGACAATCTCGCCCCGCTTGGCGGCAGCTTTGATCGTCTCCTGTTTGGCTAAGATACATGGTGCGGTTAGCCACCAGTTTCAAGCAACATTCTTGATCAAAACCCTATCACACATCACAGAGCCGCGAACAGAGAGCGTTTCCATACAGTTTGTTTCAATTGCCCGAAGCAACAGGAATAGTGTTTTGTGCCTCAGAAACAGCGCCTTCCGCTGCTTCCATGAGCGATGCGCAAAGCGTGAGAACCAAAGCGGACAAGATCAATTGCATTTTGGACATGCCAAAACGCTAAAACGAAAAAGTTACATAGTCTTTAACGTCACTGATCAAACAGGTTCGATATCGCCCATCGCCCGCGTTGCATGAAACTCTGCTTGAAACGCCTCAAACTGCCCTGCTTCGATTGCATCGCGCATGCCTTGCATCAAATCCTGATAGTAATGCAGGTTGTGCCACGTCAGTAGCATCCCTGAAATCATCTCGTGAGAGCGATACACATGATGCAAATAAGCGCGTGAATAGTTGGAACATGCGGGGCACGAGCAGCCCTCATCCAAGGGGCGCGGATCATCGGCATGGCGCGCATTTTTGAGGTTCACCTGCCCACGTCGCGTCCACGCCTGACCGTTGCGGCCAGAGCGCGATGGCAGCACGCAGTCCATCATATCAACGCCGCGCGCGACGGCGCCAACGATGTCATCCGGCTTACCAACGCCCATCAAATATCGGGGTTTATCCAGGGGCAACATGTTAGGCGCATACTCAAGCACACCAAACATGGCCTCTTGGCCCTCACCGACTGCGAGACCACCGATGGCATAGCCATCGAACTCAATCTCTCTTAGTTTTTCAGCACTTATACCGCGAAGCTCTTCTGTCACACCGCCCTGTTGGATACCAAACAAAGCATGGCCCGGGCGATCACCGAATGCATCGCGCGAGCGTTGCGCCCACCGCATCGACATCTCCATCGACTTGCGCACATCTTCTTCGCTTGCAGGCAAAGCAGGGCATTCGTCAAAGCACATCACAATATCAGAGCCGAGCAGTTTTTGAATGTCCATCGAACGCTCTGGCGTTAAATGATGCTTGGAGCCGTCAAAATGACTTTTGAAGGTGACGCCCTCTTCGGTCAGTTTGCGCAGGCTCGACAGGCTCATCACCTGAAAGCCACCGCTGTCGGTTAGGATCGGACGATCCCAGTTCATAAACTTGTGCAATCCACCCAGCGCATCAACCCGCTCCGCCGTGGGACGCAGCATGAGGTGATAGGTATTGCCCAGCAAAACATCCGCGCCTGTGGCGCGCACGCTCTCGGGCATCATCGCTTTGACTGTAGCGGCCGTGCCAACAGGCATAAAAGCGGGCGTGCGGATCTCGCCGCGCGGCGTGGATATAACGCCAGTACGGGCGCGCCCGTCGGTGGCATTCAAAGAGTATGAGAATTTCTGTGTCATGTGCGCTCTCCTAAACCCGAAGACGCCAATTGGAAAGAGGCTGCAATCACACGCAACGGCGCAGGTCTATTCAATACCTTCGAATGTTTTCGCAGCGACCAAAGATGCAAACAGCGCACATAAACAGGTAAACGTGATCAACGCACAAAAGAGCCAAGCGCCGTTATCAACTGTGATCAATGCGCCAGTAATGCCGCCAAATATGCCGCCCATTGCCGTCCCTATCGCGCCTGACAAACCTGAGGCGCTGCCTGCGAGGTCGGGCCGCACGCTCATCGCGCCTGTGTTTGCCGCGGCCAAGCTAATCCCGTTGCCCGCGCCAATCGTAAACATCAGTCCAAAAATGAGATATGCACTGTCCAACCCCAAAAGCACGATGATCAACGCCGCCACAGGCCCGATCATCGCAAAGACGCGTCCTCTGATCATCAGCGGGCCCAAGGGCACGCGCTCTGCGATACGCCCTGTGACAAAGCTTCCCATGAAATACCCAAGCGCTGTGGCCCCCATGACCAAGCCAACAAACCTTGGGGACAACTCATAGACCTGCCCCGCCACAAGCGGCGCGCCAGACAAGAACACAAAGAAGGATGCAATCGAAAAGCCAAGCACCATCGTATTGGACCAAAACGCCTTTGAGCGCATCACATCCTTATAGCCTTGGACATGGTCTGCTCTGGTTTTGGACTGACCCGTTCCCGTTTCACCCAAATCGAACCAAATCGAGACGATGCACACAAGACCCAGCCCCGCAAACACCCAGAACACCGAGCGCCAACCGAGTGTTTCCTCAAGAAAACCGCCAACAATAGGTCCGATCATCGGCGCTACAGACATTGCCATTGCGATGTAGCCGAGAACCGAGGTGCCTTTGCCCGCGGGATAAATATCGCGCACAATCGCACGGCCCAGAATTGAGCCCGTCGCACAGACAGCTTGCGCCATTCGGAACACCAAGAACAACGTGTAATTCTCTGTGATCGCTGCGCCCATAGACGCCAAAGTGAAGATCGAAAACGTGATCAGCAAAACCGGACGCCGCCCGAAGCGATCTGCCAGTGGTCCAAGAAAAACTGCGAGAACCGAAGAAAAAATGACATAGCCCGCGATGGTGAGTGAAATAGCGCCATAGCTGACGCGAAATTCCGCTGCCATTGACGGAAGCGAGGGCAAGAACAGATTGAGGGTGAGAACAGCCACCGCTGTTATCAAAATCAAAGTGGCATGCGTTGGAGGCGTTTGAGCACCATAAAGCGGCGACGTGGTCATAAGAAAATTCCTTCTACGACCTTCAGTGATCCTCCAATTGCATAAAGGCAAGCCCTTGAACCCTTTACCCCGCCACCTGCAAACCCTATATAATCGCTCAGGAACACAGATGAGGCAGACCATGACCGACGCGACCGCTCCCCTTGAAGGCACACCTTTGATCGTACCCTCTAGCGTAGATCATGCGCTTTTCGATGGTATCGTAGAAGCGTGCCGCACGGTTTATGACCCTGAAATCCCCGTGAATATCTATGATCTTGGGTTGATCTATACGATTGACATCAATGACGAAAACGACGTTCGCATCCTGATGTCCCTGACTGCACCAGGATGCCCTGTCGCTGGCGAAATGCCCGGCTGGGTGGCTGAGGCGATTGAACCGATGGCTGGCGTCAAAAGCGTCAATGTTGAGCTCGTTTGGGAGCCGCCATGGGGCATGGAAATGATGAGCGACGAAGCACGCCTTGAGCTTGGTTTTATGTAAGATTGCGCGCGGCGCTTGTTCTTAATCGCCCGCGACCTTATCTTTATCAGACACACCGCCCTTCGGAGAACGTAACATGTTCGCAATTCCAGGTAAGCAAGCCGTCAGCATCACCGCAAAAGCGGAAGCGCAGATCGCGAAACTCATGGCCAAAGAAGGCCACATGGGTTTGCGCATTGGCGTCAAAAAGGGCGGCTGTGCGGGCATGGAATACACGATGGACTATGTCGATGAGGTCGATCCGAATGACGAACTCGTTGAACAGAACGACGCCCGCGTGATGATTGCCCCGATGGCGCAAATGTTCCTCTTTGGAACAGAGATCGATTACGAGACATCTTTGCTGGAATCCGGCTTCAAGTTTCGCAACCCGAACGTCACGGATGCCTGTGGCTGTGGTGAATCGATCAAATTTAAAGACATCGAAGAACTTCAGGCTGACGCCGCTAAGACTTGACCTCGCACCCGTTTCGAGTGACCTAAGGGCAAATGTCCCTACTCGGAGAAGAACATGCGACGCAAACTGGCCGCCGGCAATTGGAAAATGAACGGAACGAGCGCCAATCTCGCTCAGATTGAAGCGCTCAAAGACGCACATGTCGGTGCCCTCTCCGAGATCCTGATTGCACCGCCGACCAGCCTGCTCCACCGCGCATCTGTCGTTGCTGAAAATGGTCCTGTCGCGCTTGCCGCACAGGATTGCCACAAGGGAGAAAGCGGCGCGCATACGGGCGATGTTTCAGCAGACATGTTGAAAGACGCGGGCGCAACTTATGTGATCTTGGGTCATTCCGAACGTCGCGCCGATCATGATGAACACGACGAAGACGTGCGTGCCAAAGCGCGTGGTGCTTTAAAAGCGGGCCTTCGTGTCATCATCTGTATGGGTGAAGAACTCGAAGAGCGCGAAGCAGACAACACGCTCGACATTATCGCCGGTCAATTGGCCGGATCTATTCCAGACGATATCGACGGCGAAAATCTCGTTGTCGCTTATGAGCCGATTTGGGCCATTGGCACCGGAAAAGTGCCAAGCGTTGCCCAAATCACGGAAGTCCATGACTTTATTCGCGCACGCCTAGAGCACCGCTTTGGGCTAAAGATCGCGCGCGCTGTGCGTCTTCTCTACGGTGGCTCTGTAAAAGCCAGCAACGCCACCGAAATTTTCGCAATTGAAAACGTCGACGGCGCGCTTGTAGGCGGCGCGAGCCTGAAAGCCGAGGATTTCTCCCCGATCATAACAGCCCTCGATAAGAGTTAACGCAAGCGTTCGATCAACGCTTTGTTAACTTCTGGCGTCACGAAGTGGGACACGTCCCCTTCGAGGCGCGCAATTTCCTTGACCAGTTTCGATGCAATCGCTTGATGCTGCGCGTCCGCCATCAGGAAGACGGTATCAACACTGGCATCCAACACACGGTTCATACCGACCATCTGATATTCGTATTCGAAATCAGCAACAGCGCGAAGCCCGCGAATAATGATTTGTGCACCCACGTCACGTGCGCAATCAATCAGCAGGTTTTCAAACGGATGCGCAACGATTTCTGTACCCGTTTGTTCAGAAACACCCTTGCAGGCATCTTCAATCATCGCGACACGCTCTTCCAATGAAAACAACGGGCCTTTGTCACGATTAATCGCAACGCCAATGACCAATTTATCCACCAGACCGCATGCGCGTCGGATAATATCGAGATGCCCCAAGGTGACGGGATCGAATGTTCCGGGGTAAAGACCTGTTCGCATGATTGCGCTCCTTTTACTTGCCGCGCACGCAACAATATTGCGCAGGAAAACGCAACACAGATTTCATCATTGCGGCAATTAATGCCCCATGATCATCCCTTCGAGCGCATTTTTCTCCATCGCAAGTTCGCTCAAGCGCGCTTTAACCACATCGCCCAAGGTGATCAGCCCCACCAACTCACCATCTTCAACGACTGGCATGTGACGGAATCGCCCGTTTGTCATCTGCTCGAGAACGTGATCAGCGGTATCCCCGCGTGTGCATGTGACAAGTTTAGACGTCATCATGTCATCGACAATTTCGCTCAAGCAACCGGGGCCACGATTTGCAAGTTCGCGCACTATGTCGCGCTCAGACAGGATACCTGCCGCCGCCTTACCGGTCGCAGAGACAACGACAGAGCCAATTTTGTTTTCAGCAAGAACTTGGGCTGCATCTCGAACAAGCGATCCAGGTTTGACTGTCAAAACCGCGTCACTCGCCTTTGAGCTCAGAATTTGCTGTACCAACATTGGCTATTCTCCCGTAATTTTATTGCGCATGGGATCAGAGTTGACCTAATGCGACATTCTGTCAAGTCGATGATCACAACCCAACCGCGCACTGGCTCTCTAAATGGGCCACTTCTGCACGCAACTCCGCAGCCAAAGTTTCTGCAAAACGATTGAGGCGTTGCAGCTTTCTATCTGAGCTATGTCGCACCAAATAAAAGCTGCGCGTGAGGCTGACCTCATCCATCAAGACACGGCGCAACTCGGGTGCAGAAGGCAATGCAAAATCATGAACAATGCCAAGCCCTGCCCCTTGCCGAATGGTATGAAATTGCACGGCAACCGAATTAGACGCCAGTGGAACACGTTCAATCCCAAGCGCGGCTAAGTAGTCCAATTCCTTATCAAAAATCATATCGGGGATGTAGCCAATCATCCGATGCTTTGAGAGATCTTCTTTCACGTTTAACGGCCCTGCTTGCTCTAAATAGGACGGCGCGGCTGCAAGGTGTAGTTTGTAATCGCTCAAACGCTGCACAGTCAGATGACCCGCAGTCGGCGCGCCCACGGTGATAGCCATATCCGCCTCTCGCTTGGACAGGTTTACAACGCGCGGCAAGGCAACAATTTGCACATCAA
>NZ_JBDWVM010000292.1:0-2654 GCF_039984035.1 Planktotalea sp.
GGCCAATGCGGTTTGATGAAGCTCACATGAGCGAGCCATGGATCGGTTTTTTCATCGATAAATTCGATTGTCTTACTGGTGAGCCAAGGCGTTTCGCTGTCTTCTTCGCGCACATTCGCAGCCTTATCGGCATTCTTGAAAATCCAGCCAGACGCCATATCGCCTTCATCATCAATCCCCGCATTGGCGAAATCAGCCCATGGGTTCTCTGACGGGTATCCTTTGCCCTTGAGGTACTCGTTATAGGGTGAGCGGCGGGAATCGTAAAAGCCGTCAGGGCCTTGCGCCCATAATCCATCGTCGCGAATCCATGCATCGAACCCACATTCAGCTTGGCGCGCACCTATCTGGCTGTCTGGCGAAAGTCCGAGGCGCTCCATGCCTTCTGCATCCGCTGTCATGTGGGTTTTGCCGATGAGCCAACATTCCATGCCCGCTTTGCGCAAATGATCGCCCATAGTGATCTCGCCCACGCGCAGGGGAAAGCCGTTCCAATGGGCGCCATGGCTCGATGCATAGCGGCCCGTGTAATAACACATGCGCGAGCCGCCGCAGATGGGGGACTGCACATAGGCATTGGTAAAGCGCACACCCATCGCCGCGACGCGATCAAAATTGGGCGTTTCCAAATCTGGATGGCCTGCACAGCTCAGATAGTCGAACCTGAGCTGATCATACATGATAAACAGGATATTCATGGGCAGTGTCCTTCATATTGAAGAGGCGCAAAAGCGCCAAGCGCGCTGCGGTGCATAGTCTATGAAATAATGAGTAGCGCGCCAAGGCGTCCTGAACGTCGGTGGCTCAGAGCAAAGCTGCGCCGCCAGCGATTGCCTTCACTTCGAGGTATTCTTCAAGCCCCCAAGTCGAGCCTTCGCGCCCGTTGCCCGATTGTTTGACGCCGCCAAAAGGGGATTCAATGCCAAGGTATTCACCATTGATGGAGACCATGCCCGAATTGAGCTGGCGAGCGATGCGCAACGCGCGCGCGCTGTCTTGCGTTTGGATATAATTGCCAAGTCCATAAGGCGTATCATTGGCGATGCCTACGGCTTCGTCCTCAGTATCGAAGGGGATCAGAACCAAGACGGGGCCAAAGACTTCCTGCTGCGCGATCTGCATGGCGTTGTCGACGTCTGCAAAGACGGTGGGTTTGACGAAATAGCCCTTTGGCAGGCCTTCTGGACGACCCGTGCCTCCGGCGATTAGGCGCGCGCCTTCGTCGATGCCCATTTGGATCATGCCTTGTACTTTGTTCCAATGAACCTCGCTGATCAAAGGGCCGATATGCGCGCCGCTCTCGTGTGCGCTGGCAACCTTTTGATCCACTGCAACGGCTTGTGCTGTTTTAACGGCATCCGCGTAGATAGAACGTTGAACGAGCATGCGGGTTGGCGCATCACAGGATTGCCCCGTGTTATCAAAGCAATGTAGCACGCCGCGCTCCACTGCGTCCTGATCGGCGTCTTCAAAGATGATATTCGCGCCTTTCCCGCCAAGCTCAAGCGCGACACGTTTCACCGTGTCTGCCGCGGCCTTGCTAATCAGAGCGCCTGCGCGCGTTGAACCGGTAAAGCTCACAATGTCCACGTCTGGATGCATTGACAGGGGGGCGCCAACGCTGGGGCCATCGCCGTTGATCAGATTGAACACACCTGCTGGAAAGCCTGCTTCATCGATCATCTCTGCCAGCAAAAGCGACGAAAGTGGCGCGATTTCGGAAGGCTTAAGAACCACGGTGCAGCCAGCCGCCAAGGCAGGTGCGACCTTCAAGATCACCTGGTTCATCGGCCAGTTCCAAGGGGTGATCAAAGCCGCGACACCGATGGGTTGGTGCACAATCAGATCAGGACCGCGCGTTTCTTCAAAGGTGAAACCTTTAAGAATGCGGATGGTTTCTTCCAAGTGAACGGCGCCTGCCTCGAACTGAGCGGTCTTAGCATAGTCAATGGGCGCGCCCATTTCTTGCGACATGGCTTTGCCCATATCATCGACACGCGATTGATAGATCGCATAGAGTTTTTCCAGTAGCGCCAACCGTGTCTCAACGTCTGTCGTTGACCAGTCGGCCAAGGCTGCACGCGCTGCATTCACAGCGCGGTCTACATCCGCTTCAGAGCCATTTGAAATCGTTGCGCAGGGCTCTTCCGTCGAAGGGTCAATGACAGGAAGATCGCTGGACGTGAAAGGGGCGACCCATGCGCCGTCAATGTAGAAATCGGTGTTCTTCATGGTTTTATTCTCTATCGATTTGCGATGGTTCGAGGGGCGTGGCGCGTTAGGCCCAGTCCGTTTTTTCACTTTAATCGGCAGCTAGCGTGCTTGTTTGTGAAAAGGCAAGCGAGCGATGCACCCATCAACGCATTAATCTACATTTCGCATTTTAGCGCGCTTCGCTTTCGGGCAAAGATATCTTTTGGCCCTGCTGAGCAGAGCGATATGCAGCCTCGCAAATATGCAAAACAGGCAGGTAGTCTTTTGCGGTGTTTTCCATTGCGGCATCGCCCAAGAGTGCTTCAACAACGTGGGTGATCAAGGCTTTGACGCAGCCACCACCAAAGGTGGTTTCATCGAACTCAACGGAGGCAACAGATTGGCTTTGCTGGGCGCCATGCTTTCGCACATGCAATTGACCAGAACCGTCGAGGAACAGC
>NZ_JBDWVM010000293.1:0-21942 GCF_039984035.1 Planktotalea sp.
CCTCATATTCGTCGCTGCGCGACAGGCGCGCGGCGAGCAGGGATGTGAACATATTAGCGATCCACGGACCAACGCCTGGAATGAAACGGCCAATCACCATCGCCAAAGCCGTGCGCAATGCATTTTGCCCTGAGAAATCGATCATGCGACGGCGGGAATGTCCTAGGGCCACATGGCCTAGTTCGTGGGCGATGACGGATGCGATTTCGCCGCTAGACACCTCACCATCGCGGAACTTCTTGTAAAACCCACGGGTGATGAAAATCCGGCCATCCGGCGCGGCAAGCCCGTTCACCGGATCGATCTCATAGATATGAACACGAATGCGCGGCAAATCTAGCGCGCGCGCCATATCCATCATCAGTGGTTGAAGATCTGGATCGGCAAGCTCGGTCGATTTCTGGTCGAGCTCGCGGCTCGTGCGCCAAACCGAAAAGCGATACATGGCCAGCCCGTACAGAACGGCCAGCAGAATGGGCATAAATTTGATCATGATCTGAATATGTGGCGGCGACGCTCGTTCGACAAGGCGTTAACCCAGAAAGATGCCTACAATCACCATCATAAGGCCGATCACAGACAAAAAGAGCGATCCGAGGTTTAGGGGGAGCACCTTTTGCACGGCTGCGCGCAGCTCTTCGTCGCTCAGGCCCGCTTTACGCGCGCGGTTCACTTTGATGATGCTTGTGACCAAACCAAGCAATCCCAAGCAGGAGATCGCGGCTCCAGACCAAATCAAACCATCCATCGCCATTTCCTCTTTGCAAAATACGGCTCATTTTCTACAGCAGCGCCTAACCTGCGCGCGCGCGCCTCGCAAGCCCTTGCAGCCCTTCGAGCAGAACGCTAGGGGAGTGGTTAGATATTTTCTTTGATCGGAGTGCCCCCATGTCAGATGTAATCGGCGACACAACCTACCGCGTGACCGCAGACGAATTGCGCCAGTTCATTGAGCGCCTAGAGCGCCTTGATCAGGAAAAGAAAGACCTTGCCGAGCAAAGCAAGGAAGTCATGGCAGAAGCCAAGTCACGTGGCTATGACACTAAGGTTATTCGCAAAGTGATCGCCCTGCGCAAACGCGAGCCTGATGATATCGCAGAGGAAGAAGCGGTGCTCGAGATGTATAAAGAAGCGCTAGGAATGCCGAGCTAATCAAAGGCTCTAAAACGGGTGGCGTTACGACATCAGTAGCGTCACACCCGGAATGCTATCGATTGTGACTAAATCGGCTTCATAGCTTTGGGTCAATTGATCCATCAAATCTTCCGTCCAGCCGGGCAAGTCGATTTCTTCTTCCAGCATGTCTTCAATCGCATATTTGTCCAAGAACGCGGTGATCACGCGGCGCAATTGAACCGCGCTCATGTTGGGATGGCTCGTAAGATAGCTTTGGAAGCGCGTCATGCCTTCCGAGCTCATGATTTCCGAAAGCAGATCAAACTCGCCCTCAATCGGTAGCTCCGCAGGGAGATCGGCAATTTCACGGACCAATTCGCCCCAGATCAAGGGCGTATCTTCGTTGCACCAAACCGTGATTGGCACATTTGGAGCCGTTTGACGAATGTTGATAAGCAAATCCGACCACTTGAAATCACGCGGGTCCATGCCGTCCACAAACTCGATAAAGGAGTCATGCGGTGTGCTTGCATACATTGCAGGCAAGTGGCTTGCTGGGTTGCGGATGCTGAGGAAAAGCTCGACCTCATCCTCTGGGAAAAGATCGGTCAATCGCGCGACGCGGGTTCCTGCTGTTGGGTAGATTTGCCCCTTTTTGAAAGCGATCTTAGGCACGCAAAAGAAGTTTTCGTTTTGCAAGACAAGGCGGTTCACGTCCTGCGCTTCGGTGTCCAAAATCGCATCAAGAAAAGCCATGCGCGTATCAGGTCCCGCAGGGCGTTTTGACAGCGCTTTGATGGTCTCGGATAAAAGTTGGCGATAGGCGCGAGGTTTTGGAAGCGCAATTCTACGCTCGCTCAACAGGTCTTTGTTTTTAAAGAGCGTCGACAGCAGCTTGCCGTCATCTGTGCAATGGGAACCTGCGTGTAGGATAACCTGCATACTTGCTTGCTTTTTACTAATCTACATTGGTCTTTTACTATAAGCGCTTTTCTGGACAGTTAAACCGATTTCCGTCAGAAGGCTCGCATGACACAGATTGACACCCGCCAAACGCGCATGCGCCTTGTTTTGCCAAGCTTTTGGTCCGTTGGCGCACTGCTTATCGCGACCCTCGTTGTGCTGCCCATTGCCTCTGTCGTGTGGATTGCACTTTTCCCAAGCGAGAACATCTGGCCGCATCTGATTTCGACGACTTTGCCGCGCTATTTGAAAAACTCGTTAATCTTAATGGGGAGCGTTGGCGTGCTCGCTGCTATCGTTGGCACGGTCACTGCTTGGTTGATTTCAAGGTATCAGTTTTTTGGGGCGCGCTGGCTCGAATGGCTCTTGTTGTTGCCATTGGCCATTCCCGCCTATGTCGGAGCCTATGCTCTGGTTGATTTCCTCGAATACGCTGGGCCTGTTCAAACGGGTCTGCGCGATCTCTTTGGCTGGCAAAATTCCCGTGACTACTGGTTCCCTGAAATCCGCTCACGCGGCTCGGCCATTTTGGTGCTCAGCGCCTCGTTGTTTCCCTATGTCTATATCATGGCGCGCGCAGCGTTTCGCGAGCAATCGGGCAGCGGCGAGGAAGTCGCGCGCTCGCTCGGGGCAGCGGCCTTTGCCCGCTTCTTCCGTATAGGTCTGCCGATGGCGCGCCCTGCGATCGCAGCAGGAACAGCGATTGTCATGATGGAAACGGTCAATGATTTCGGGACGGTCGACTATTTCTCTGTTCAGACCTTAACCACAGGCATTTTCAGCGTTTGGCTTGAAAGCAACAACGCGGGCGGGGCGGCGCAAATCGCCTGCACGGTTTTGATGTTGGTGATCCTTCTTGTCACACTTGAAAAAGTCTCGCGTCGCAAAAGCCGCTTCTTTGCACTGTCTCGCAGTCACAAATCACCGATCAAGGCGCGCCTTGAGGGATGGCACGGCGCAGTCGCGTTCTTTGCTTGCACGCTGCCTTTTCTCACCGGCTTTGTCTTGCCGGCCAGCGTGATCCTGAGCCATGCTCTTGAGAATGCAGAGAGATGGCAAGATCCCGCACTGCTACAAGCTTTGGTGAATACGCTGAGCGTCGCCGGCAGCGCGGCTTTGGTCACTGTGACGCTCGGGCTTTTCATGGTCTACGGCGTGCGCCTTTCCAACCGCACATTGCCGAGATTTTTGATGCCAGTCACAAGCATTGGCTACGCCGCGCCGGGCGCCGTGCTCGCAGTGGGTATCCTTGTACCATTAGCGATCTTGGATCACGCTCTAGCGGACGGTCTCTTGGCTCTGACGGGGACAGATTTTGGATTGTTGCTAACGGGGTCTGCCTTTGCGTTAATTTTGGCCTACTGCGTGCGTTTCTTCGCCATTGCGCAAGGGGCCGCAGACGCCGCAATGGGGCGCGTATCGCCCAGCCTGCCTATGGCTGCGCGCTCGCTTGGTCGAAGCAAGGGGCAGGTGCTCGGAGCGGTCTATTTACCGCTCATTCGCGCGTCCGCGCTTTCCTCTCTGCTATTGGTCTTCGTCGATTGCGTCAAAGAGCTCCCCGCGACCTTATTGTTGCGCCCGTTCAACTACGACACGCTCGCAACGCGTGTGCATGATCAGGCCAGCCTCGAGAACCTCGGCGACGCGGCGCCCGCGGCAATTTTGGTGATTTTAGTAGGCCTTTGCGCGGTTGCATTGCTTGCAAGAACAAGCCGGTGAATTTTTTTTTAGTTTTTTCGAAAAAGCCTCTTGCGAGTACCCGCATCTCTTTGTATTCGCATCCGCAGTGCCCCTATAGCTCAGCTGGTAGAGCAATTGATTTGTAATCAATAGGTCCGCGGTTCGAGTCCGTGTGGGGGCACCACCTTTTTCCAAGATGTTGAAAAATCGACTCTGTTCCTCGAGTGAATAGGTTCGGATTTCTTAGTTGCGTTATGCGCTACGTACTTTCCGTTTCGTCCTCTTTGTCAAAACCCATTTTTCAATGCCTTGCGACTCAGATACTGTGGGGGAATGAAGAAAATTGACCCTCAAAGCTCTGATAACCCTATACAAAGTGAAGTCTTTCCGAGCTTCATCAAGCTGCGCCGTATCGATACTGTTCGAAACATGCGTCAGTTCTATCTGCTGACCGTGCAACGGGATTTGTTCGGTGGGGCAACGCTCGTGCGCGAATGGGGGCGCATAGGGGCTGCTGGTAAATTGAAGATCAGTCACCACGTCGACGAAGGTCAGGCCGTTGATGCGCTAGCAGAGGTGGCCCAGCAAAAATTTAAACGTGGATTTCGCATTTAGCTCTGCCAAATTTTCGCCAACTTAGGCAGGTGCCGCGCTTAGGTGGATATCCGCGAAAACCCCATCGCTTTTGGCGCCAGTGTTGTCACTATCGCAGAAGAAACCAAGCGTTTGCAGCGTTGCTTCGCCCTTTCCACCGATGTCGGTGTAGAGCTGTCGAAGATCGAGTGAGTGATCGTGCCAAACCTTGGTGTTCTCGTGCAGCCCGTTGGCAACGTAATGATAAAACCCGTCGATAATCTTATACTCACCAGGCGCGTATTTTTTGTTGCTCCAGATGATTTCTGCGGCCCGAATGTCGCCATCTTCATTTGAAAACCGAACAAAGAAGCGAAGAGGGTGATCATCGCCGTCTTTGGTATCTTCATCCACATTGCTTTCGATAGGTTGATCGACCTTCCAGCGCCAAGAGAGAATGTTCAGCTCAGACAATGGTATTTCGGTATTGCGCGCGAGAATGGAAGCGCTGTTGTCGGTGGTGCAGCGCAATGCAGGTGCGCCGCTTTCGAGCGTCATTTGATAGTTGGCCGCATTCGCCGTGAAAAATGTGCGGTGGAACCAGCCATCAGACAATGCATCGGTATTTAGCTCAGCCAGCAGATCAATCGCGCCGTTGTTGGCTGTCAGCGGCGTTCCGCTTTCAAACAGGGAAGGGCGGGTTTGCCAATAAACACCTGCGCCAACTGTGAGAATGGCGAGTGCAATGAGCAGCTTTTTCATGATGGACCTGACGTGTGGGATGCAAAGGGACGGCTTTTAGCCAACCTAGGCATTTTTGTCCGGCTCAACAGAAACAAAATCGTGATCACATGGATGGTTGGGCCTTAGCCATGTCTGCGCGCACTCATCGGCAATGGTGGCGAATTCGTGCGTTATAACGCGCTTGTACCAGAGGTGGTAAACGCGTGGATCAGGGGTTTTGGGCAGATATTGGAGCGGGCCAAAGCGTGATAGCCCGCTCAAAGAAGGTGCTTGGGCAGTTATGCCGCCATTTGAGCCTCTTTCATGACACCCGCCAAAAGCCCATAGGTTTCACCCCAGGCTTCCTGATGGGCGGGTGTGAAATCATCACCTAGGCCCTTGCCAAGCGTAAAGAGGAGCGCAGCGCCAACATCGTCGTAATGTGCCTCGGTTACGTTGTACCCTTTGTGGCGCGCGCCGAGCTCTTGAACCGCTGGTACGATTGCCTCCAAGTCGCTCAAACCGTTGACCGCGACAGCTATCATTTGCATCAGCTTTTTCTTCTGATCTGTCATAACTTCGGGGAACAGCGCACGTGTATCGGGTGCAATTTCAAAGAGGCGATCGTAGAAAATATCAGCTGCGGCCTCGGAGATTGGCACTACTTTTTTGAAGCTGCTTTGAACAAGTTCGATTTTTTCGGGAGTCATGGAGCGTGTCCTTGCTATCGTATTAATTTTGCTTGGAAAGTTGGGAGGATGTGGCGAGTCAGATGAACAAGCGGGCAGACATTTCGCGCGCATGAATGCGCGGCCGGAGCCCTGATACGCGAGCCTTGTTGCCCACTGCACGTTGTGACCATGCCAGTTGCGTCGACGCCGTTGTCGACACATTGAGTTAACTAAACGCGGCAGGCCATTGTCAAAAAAATTTGGCGAATTCAGCAGCGTGCTAAAAGACGAGTGCTCAATTTAGGGCCGTTTGCATAAAAGCTAGGCTTTGATCGCGATGAAAATGATCGTTTGCTTAAAGTTGGCTTAGGCTGTTTGCGATTTCGGTCGCGATACCTTGGGCATCCACTCCTTTGCGCTCCGCAGAAACACGTAGGCCCATCAGGTCTGATTGATACCGCCGTGCGAGGACCTTTGGGTCACGCGTTGCATCGACCTTACCGGCCGTTTGTGCGTTCTCAAAGAGCTGGGCAAATTGGTCTTCCATCCGCAACAAGTGCTGGTTCGCTGTTTCGGCAAGAGGGTGGTCATGCGCCTGTAGCTCTAGCAGGGTTTTTGCTAACATGCAGGCTTTTGCAGGCGCGTCTTCATTTTCGATGACCATTGCGGGAAACCGTTGCAGGGTCTCAAGCGGGCCAAGCTCTGCTTCCAGTGTCTTCAGGCGGTTTAAGCCATCATTTGCGTAGGTATCCAAGGCAATTTCAAACAACGCATCTTTCGATCCAAAGGCCGCGTAAAAGCTACCTGGCTTCATCTGCAGGCAGTGTTCTAAATCCTTCAGCGTCGTTCCAGCCCACCCACGTGTCCAAAACAGATCGCGCGCGCGTTTGATCAGATCTTCACGGTCGTAGGACGGTCTGCGGGGCATGGGATCACCAATAGTTGAACGATTGCTCAATTATATACTTGAGTGATCACTCAAGAAAGCATAAACGGACCAAACAACAACATTAAAATGGATATGTCCTATGAGCTTCCCATCCCACGATCTTGAGTCCGCACCAGAAGGCTCCAAGCCACTGATCGAAAACTCTATGAAGGCGTTTGGCCGTCTTCCTGGCTTGCACAAAGTGCTCGCGGAAAGCCCACAGGCCTATGAAGGCTATCAGCTGCTCCATAAACTGTTCCAAGCTTCTGATTTTGATGCAGAAGAACTGACCGTTGTTTGGCAGGCGATCAACGTTGAAAACGAGTGCCATTACTGTGTGCCTGCACACACGGGCATCGCGAAGATGATGAAAGTGTCTGACGAAATTTCTGACGCGCTGCGCAATGAAACACCGCTGCCAACAGCTAAACTCGAAGCGCTGCGCACGTTTACTGTGCAAATGCTGCGCCAACGTGGCAACATGGAAGACGCGCAAATGGACGCGTTCTTTGCTGCGGGTTATGGCCACCGCGCAGTGCTCGATATTATTCTGGGCATGGCGCAGAAAACAATGTCCAACTACGTCAACCACATGGCTGTAACGCCAGTTGACGAGGCGTTCCAACCGTTGCTTTGGACGCGCGGCGATACGCCATTGGAGGTTTAATCGCGGCGGGCGTTTAACGCGCTCGTTTGCACTCTTGTCTGAGGTCGCTGGTCAAGCGTCGCTGTCAAAAGCGGCGCTTGATTGCGTCTAACTCAGCTCGATTGATGCTTTTCGATAAGGCTTGCCTGACTTGAGGTAGATGTCGCTTTCGATGGAAAATCCGATTTGTTCATAAAATCCAAGGGATTCGACGCGCGCATCGCACCACAGAAGGCGTGCACCCTTGTCTTTCATAATGTCTATTCCTGCTTGGATCAGCTGCTTGCCAATTCCCTTGCCGCGTAAGCCAGGGTGCACTGCGAGTTTGCGTAATTGTACGCGATCACCATCAGGGAAAAACGATCCCGCAGCGCAAATTTCACCGTTTTGGCGCAAACATAAATGCGTTGCAGTGTCATCGCCTAGGACCGCGACATGGGACAGAGGCTTATCTGGCCAGAGCATCGCTTGGCGGAATTTCAGGATATCGCCGGTTTGAACTTCCTCGAAAAGCATCGTTGCGTCAGCCTCTGGTTTCTCGGTCGGTTTCATCTTGCGTATAGGCAACATTCTAAAGATAGCGGCAATAGAGAATTTGCGTCGCGATTAGACGCGACGGGTCGCAAAGGCGCTTTAATGGTGGCTGCAAAAGCTAGGAGAGACATATGAAAATCGGATTCATCGGGCTGGGCAATGTTGGCGGCAAGCTATCAGGTAGCCTGCTGCGCAATGGCATTGAACTCAGCGTTCATGATCTGGATGCAGATTTGGTGGCAGGCGCGGTTGAGCGCGGTGCAATTGCGGGTGGCAGCGCAGCGGAATTGATGCGCTCTTGCGATGCGGTCATTACCTGTTTGCCAAGCCCCGCAGCTTCGGATGCAGTGATGCAAGAGATGTTGCCAGAAGTGAAAGAGGGCAAGATCTGGATGGAAATGTCCACCACAGATGAAGCCGAAGTCAAACGTCTTGGCGCATTGGTCATTGCGGCTGGCGGCGCTGCCGTGGATTGCCCTGTGTCGGGTGGTTGCCACCGCGCCGATACTGGAAACATCTCAATCTTTGCAGGATGTTCACGCGAAACCTTCGAGCGCATTTTACCGCTGCTGACGATCATGGGGCGCCGCGTTTTGCATACGGGTGAGCTTGGCTCTGCAAGTATCTTGAAGGTCATCACCAACTATCTCGCGACTGCGAACCTTGTGTCTTGCGCCGAAGCTTTGACCGTTGCGAAAGGCGCGGGCATGGACCTTGGCACGGCTTATGAAGCCATTCGCATCTCGTCTGGCACGTCCTTTGTGCATGAAACAGAAAGCCAAGTGATCCTGAACGGCAGCCGCGACATTTCTTTCACGATGGATTTGGTCGCAAAAGATATCGGCCTGTTCCAAGCGGTTGCCGATCGCGCCGAGGTGCCATTGCAATTGAACCCGTTGCTCATTGATATCTTCAACGACGGGATCGAGCGCTACGGTCCGCGTGAGCTGTCTCCGAATGTGATCAAACGCTTGGAATATGCGACAGGTCTTGATGTCACTGCACCGGGTTTCCCGGCTGAAATGACGGATGACGAACCAGAAGAGCGCGGCGCAGAGGTGATCGTGCGCCGTTAACGCGCTCGGCCCTCGCAATTTCATAAACTCGGTGTTAGTTGTCCGCGCGAAATTCTTTAACAAAAGGGTCGCGCAATGCCTGACACCTCTCACGATCCATCCGAAGTGCGCGTCGTCGCGACGCTCACAGCGTCGCCGCCCCGTCGATACTTGGGAACCGCGATGCTGGGCATGCTCGGTTTTCTGATGTTGTATCTTTCTATATCCGTACCGTCGGGCGGTGCTCAGTTTTTGCTGATCGCCTTTGGTCTGCTTGGCATCTATGCCAGTTATCGACTGTTCGATGCCACGTCTCAGATTATTGAATTGACCACGCAAGAATTGCGCCTTCAGTCGGGCACTGTGTTGGCCGAGTTGTCCAACATCCAAAAGGTCGAGCGTGGTGCATTTGCTTTTAAGCCTTCAAACGGGTTTCTGGTGACGCTTAAGGAAAGCGGCCCACGCCGATGGGCGCCCGGTTTGTTCTGGTCGTTTTCGCGTCAGCTCGGGGTAGGGGGCGTGACCGGCGCGCCGCAAAGCAAAGGTATGGCAGAAGCGATTGCGATCCTAGTTGCAGAGCGAGACATTGCCGCACAGCAAAAACAGAACGACGAATAAAAGCTCTCGTTTCGACAGCACAACGAAAAACGCCGCCCCAAATCGGAGCGGCGTTTTTTTGTTTTTTCAGGCACTTGAATGCTTAGCTATCTTCCCAAACCAGCTGCGGTGCAAAGCGTGGACGGGTGAAGACAAAGGTCTCAATCGTACGCGGTGCAAGGCCAACGCTGAAGGCAGGATCGTAGTCAGATGCGGTTTCCACCAGAATGATGCGCTCGTTGTCCACAAGGGGTGGCAACAACTCATCATAGTCGGTGACATCAAGATCGCTCAGCTGTGGAATATCTCCACGGTGCTCTGACCAATCGACCGTGAAGGTCAGGTCTTCTTCGTCCCAACGCAGCAAAGTTACACGCAACGCCGTTTCACCTGGGTTCAAACCGGAAAGGTCTTTGTAGATGTTACGTGCGTTCGTCATGTACTCGGGCGTGATCGCCAGTGTTTCACGGCTCAGCATGTCGCTCACGGTGTAGGCCGCTTTTTCAGCCACGGTCTGGGCGCGGTACGCTTCATAGTAGGTGAAGCTGGCGGCATAGGCCCAGAAGACGACCGGAAAGATGATCGCGGCTTCAACAGAGGCAGAGCCTTTGGTTTCACGCGCGAAGTCGCGCAGTTTTGACAGGATGAATGTTTTCATAGCGATTACCTCGGTTCCTGTGTGAAGGCCGAAACGGCGACCAATGCGCTTTTGCCATTGTGATCTGTGGTCCGCTGCAACGCCAACTGGGATGTTGGGAAGATTGGATCGTAGAGCATGCAGGCACGCACGATGACCAGCTCGTTAGAGGAGCCCATGTCAAACTGGCGCACTGGGTTGATGATATCATCCGCCGCAGAGCTTTGCTCAACACAGTCAACCGTAGCAGGCAGTTCTGAATAGGAGCGGGGGTCATTCGGGATCATTTCCAAACGCAAGTTTTTGGAACAATCATCGAAGATTACCGCACCATCGCAGATCAGATCGCGAATAGTGTCGTGATCGTATTGTGCGCCTGTGCCGATACGAACTTCGCGCATTGCGATGTCCAAACCACGCTCAAGCAGAGTTTGGCGGATCGTAATGACCCCCATTTCAATGCTGGAGACCAGGATCATGATGAAAACGGGAAACACCAGAGCGAATTCGACTGTGACGTTGCCACTCTCTGCGCGGCGAAAGCGCAGGATTTTGTTAAGAAGCTGTTTCATTCTGTGAGCCTCAGTTGGTTAATCTGGCGCGCAATGGCGTCAAATGCGTCGGAAATTTCGATACCTTCCACGAGGAAGAAGTGGCTTGGTGAAGACGCGCAGGATTCCATAACGTCAGCAGCATCGCTATTTTCTTCAACTTCGAAACCGATTGACCAAATGACAATACCTTTGTCTTTTGCGGCCTCACAGATGTTATCGAGCAGTGTATCGCCTTGGGAAGCTGTATACTTCGTTTCATAGAAGCTGCTACGGCTACGTGAGCTAACGTTTCTATACAGGTAATACCAAAGGTTATAACGGCTCCAGTGGTAGTAGTCTGATGATGAATCGTAGGCCCAGCTTTCGATACGGGACGCGGAACTGTTCTGACCATCTGTCATAAGAACAACGGTCTTCAGTGTTTCCGGATCCGTAAAGGCGGCAGGGCGATCACTAAATGCATCGTCAACATCGTTGCTGTTAGCAAGTGCTGTGACAACAGGATTGAACGCTGGATCCAACATTGCGGCAGCCCACTTCATCCCCATGAAGATCTGAGTACCGGCACGTGGTTGTAGCTGAGCAATCTGTGCATTCAATGCGTCTGCGTCTTGGCTGAACGGAGTGATACGCTCATAAGAGTAACGCGGGCAGATTGTGTCTGTCAGAGAGTTGCTACCGCTATAGTTCCACTGGAAGTGCTGCATCTGATCGTAAGTCGTGTTCAGATCGAGCTCCGTCGTGCTGTATTCGCTGTCGTTCATTTCGACGCAGTGGGAATAGTCGTGGCGGTGATTCATGTTCAGTTCGTCATAGATCAGCGGACCTACGTTGACGTGCTGGGAATATGGTACCAGCGAAACTGAAACGAGATCTTCGTTAGAAGGGCTCAGAACCGTGTCAACAAATGATGTCGCAGCAGCGCGCAACTGTGGCATACGGCTTCCAGAGGACATGGAACCCGAGATATCCAACACCATTGAAATCTCAACGTTCGCGATCCGCTCTTCAGCGACACCAGCAGCAGTCGCATTCAATGTATCCACACCGGCCATTTTCATAAAGGCGGTGGTGGTGATTGATTGCGCTTCCGCGCCGATCGTTTTGTAGTTCAAACCCTGATCGACGGAGACGCTAGACAAAAAGCTGTCTAGTCCCGCCGCTTCAAAGTAATCGTCTACGACTTTTGCAGGCGCTTGCTCTTGATCCAAATCAGCGGCTGCGAGAATCGCACGATCCAATGTGTGCTGCAGGATCGTACGATCCCGTTCAGAACGCATTAGGTCGATACCGATACCGGCCATCATAAGAATCATAAGCACCATAAAGACGGCGAAAATGACGAGTGTGCCACTTTCCTCTTCTTTGAACGCGCGACAGAGAGAGTGGCTCTGAGCGTTTTCCTCGTCCGGCTTGCCGCCGGTAAGGCGAAGTTTGTACCGCATTGTCCTCGGTCCTTTCGTTTTGCCCCCCTCAAACAACGACAGACTCGGGGCGTATAAATCCAAGTGTGTGTTTGACTCCGCGATGTGGCGAAAATGGGGCACGAAACGGGTGAATACGTGCCACATTTCGTATGCTCGCAAACAATGTTTTGACTCAAATGCGATTGTTTCCAATTTGGGATAATTTTGGCCTCTATTCGAGACTGTTTTATGGCATGTCGATTTTCCGTACTTTGCACAAAAATTAGTCGCTTAGGTTAACCAAATCGTCATAGGCTTGGATTAGCGCTTCTGCAGGATGCGCCGCATGCCAATTTGGAGGGACATGATGATACCGAAGAACGAACCAAGTTTCCGCGAAAGCGTTGATATGATGTTTAGTCGCGCGGTGGCGCTCTTGGATCTTCCCCCGGGGCTTGAGGAAAAAATCCGTGTGTGTAACGCGACCTATACTGTTCGTTTTGGCGTTCGTTTGCGGGGCAAGTTGGAAACGTTCACCGGCTATCGATCTGTTCATTCCGAACATATGGAACCAGTGAAGGGCGGTATTCGTTTTGCGATGGGCGTTAACCAAGATGAGGTAGAGGCGCTCGCCGCTTTGATGACGTATAAATGCGCGCTCGTGGAAGCGCCGTTTGGAGGCTCTAAGGGGGGCTTGCGCATCGATCCGCGTCAATATGATGAACATGAACTGGAACTGATTACGCGTCGATTTGCCTATGAGCTGATCAAGCGCGATTTGATCGATCCTGCGCAAAACGTTCCTGCCCCTGATATGGGCACGGGTGAGCGTGAGATGGCGTGGATCGCGGACCAATATGCTCGGATGAATACTACAGACATCAACTCAAAAGCCTGTGTAACGGGTAAGCCGTTGAATGCTGGCGGCATTGCGGGTCGCGTTGAAGCGACGGGCCGCGGTGTGCAGTTTGCGTTGCGCGAATTTTTCAGGGATGCACGTGGGCTTGAGAAGGCAGGGTTGTCTGGAAAGCTGGAAGGCAAGCGCATCATCGTACAGGGTCTTGGCAATGTGGGCTATCACGCGGCTAAGTTTCTAGCCGAGGAAGATGGCGCTAAGATTACGGGCATTATCGAACACGACGGCGCGCTCCATGACGAGAACGGTTTGGACGTCGAAGCAGTGCGAAGCTGGATTGTCGCCAATGGGGGGGTAACAGGATATCCCGATGCCAAAGGCCACAGTGATGGTGCAGTCGTTATGGAAACGGAATGCGACATTCTGATTCCAGCCGCGCTTGAAGGGGTGATTAACCTTGAAAACGCGGAGCGCATCAAAGCGCCTTTGATCATTGAGGCTGCGAATGGTCCTGTGACAGCGGGCGCTGATGAAATTTTGAGCGGCAAGGGTGTCGTGATTATCCCGGACATGTATGCAAATGCGGGCGGTGTGACGGTCAGCTACTTTGAATGGGTCAAGAACCTTAGTCATATTCGCTTTGGCCGGATGCAACGCCGTCAGGAAGAAGGGCGCCATCAGCTTGTCGTAGATGAACTTGAGCGTTTGAGCGCGGATGCGGGCCTTGGTTGGCAGCTCTCGCCTGGGTTTAAGGAAAAGTATCTGCGCGGCGCGGATGAGCTGGAACTGGTGCGTTCCGGTCTCGATGATACGATGCGAATTTCTTATCAAGCGATGCGCAATGTATGGCATGAGCGCGAGGATGTGAAAGACTTGCGAACTGCCGCTTACCTCGTTGCGATTGAGAAAGTCGCCGCCAGCTACCGCGCGAAAGGGCTCTAAACCCGCGTTCTAATATCAGGGCATGATGCTCTAAAACCGACGCGCAATGTCGTTCAGACGTTGCGCGTCACTGTTTTTCGCGCTTAGGCTCTGCTGTGAATAGCAGGAGTTGGCCAATGCGGTTTTCAGGATTACGCATTCTCAAAGAAGGTCTGACAGGCAACAAAGGTTGGAGCGCGCATTGGCGGGACCCAGAACCGAAGGCTGAATATGACGCCATTATCATCGGCGGCGGCGGGCATGGGCTGTCCACGGCTTATTACCTCGCGAAGAACCACGGCCTTACCAATATCGCTGTTCTGGAAAAAGGATATATTGGCGGCGGCAATGTGGGGCGCAACACGACGATTGTGCGCGCAAACTACTTCCTGAACGGCAATTCCGAATTTTACAGCCATTCGCTCAAGCTCTGGGAAGGGCTGGAAGACGATCTGAATTACAACGTCATGCACTCGCAGCGCGGGTTGATTAACCTTTTCCATTCGGACGGTCAGCGCGATGCCTTTGTGCGGCGCGGCAATGCGATGGTGAACCAAGGGGATGATGCGGTGCTTCTGGACCGTGAGGGCGTGCGCAAACATCTGCCCTATCTCGATTTCGACAATGGGCGCTTCCCGATCTATGGCGGTTTGCTTCACCCAAGGGGTGGCACAGCGCGCCATGATGCGGTGGCATGGGGTTATGCGCGAGGCGCGGATATGCGCGGCGTTGATATTATCCAGAATTGTGAAGTGACGGGCATTGATATCGAAAACGGCGCGGTCACCGGTGTGCAAACCTCGCGCGGCGCGATCAAGACAAAGAAGATCGGAATGACCGTCGCGGGGCGCTCTGGACAGGTGGCCGCGATGGCAGGGCTCAGGCTTCCAATTGAGAGCCATGTTTTACAGGCCTTTGTAACGGAGGGCCTCAAACCTATGATCGATCATGTGATCAGTTTTGGCATGGGGCATTTTTATATCAGCCAGTCGGACAAGGGCGGATTGGTCTTTGGCGGCGATCTGGATTTCTATGCCTCATATGCACAGCGCGGTAACCTACCGATGAAAGAGCATGTGATGGAAGCGGGCATGACGCTGATGCCGATGATTGGCGAGGCCAAAGTGCTGCGTTCATGGGGGGGGATCATGGATATGACCCCTGACGGGAGCCCAATCATCGATAAAAGTCCTGTGGACGGGTTCTATCTCAATTGCGGGTGGTGCTATGGCGGGTTCAAAGCTGTTCCCGGCTCTGGCTCCGTATTCTCGCATTTGATCGCGACGGATGATTTTCATCAAGATGGGACAGGCTTTCGTTTGGATCGCTTCCGCTCTGGCGTTGGCTTGATTGATGAAGAGGGCACTGGCTCTCAACACAATTTGCACTAGGAGGCTTTGAGATGATGGGAGCCTCCGGCGGAAGTTTATTTGGAAAGATGAAGGGCGGTTACGCCTATAGGGGGATGCTATGCGTCTGATCTGTCCTGTGTGTGGTGAGAGAGATCGCCGAGAGTTCTATTATGTGGGGGATGCCGTTGCGCTGGATCGTCCAGAACCTGATGCTGGGGACGCGGCATGGGATGACTATGTCCATAACCGTGACAATCCCGCAGGCGTTACGCGTGACCTTTGGCAACATGAAGCGGGGTGCACGGCTTGGATCGTCGTAACGCGCAACACAGTGACCCATGAAGTTCTGGAGACTGTCTTGGCGAAGGACGTGAAAGGGAGCGGCACATGAGGATCGAAAACAAAGGTCTCATTGATCGGGCGCAATCTGTCAGCTTCACGTTTGATGGAACACGTATACAGGGATATGCAGGGGATACGGTTGCCTCGGCCTTGCTTGCCCATGATGTGCGCCTCATGGCGCGTTCGTTTAAGTATCATCGCCCTAGGGGGGTGCTGACCGCGGGGAGCGAAGAGCCGAATGCGTTGATCACAGTCAAGCGCGGCGATGATATAGAGCCGAATGTGCGTGCGACGGTACAGGAGATATATGAAGGTCTTGAAGTCTTCTCGCAAAACGCTTGGCCCTCTCTGAATTTCGATGTGATGAGCATCAATGATCTGGTCGCGCCCTTCCTGAGTGCGGGGTTCTATTACAAGACGTTCATGTGGCCGCGCGCGTTTTGGGAACGGTTGTATGAGCCTGTCATTCGCCGCGCTGCTGGATTGGGTGGTGTGAGCGGAAAAGCCAATGATGCTGTTTATGAAAAGGCCTTTGCCTTTTGTGATCTGTTGATCATCGGCGCGGGGCCTGCTGGGCTTATGGCTGCCTTGGAAGCAGGGCGCGCGGGGGCGGATATCATTCTGGCAGATGAAGATACGCAAGTCGGGGGGCGTTTGCTGTCTGAGAGTTTAGAGGTTGAGGGCCAAGCGGGCCATCAATGGGCCGAGAGTGTCTATGCTGAGCTAAACGCGATGGACAATGTACGTATTATGACGCGTACGACGGTCACAGGGGCATATGACCAAGGAACGTTCGGGGCGCTTGAACGTGTTGGGGGGCATAAGCCACAACGCAGCGCTACACCGCGAGGCTGTTTCTGGCGTATCGTGGCCAAGCAGAGCATTCTCGCGGCTGGCGCCTTGGAGCGTCCTATCGCCTTTCGCAACAACGACAGACCCGGTGTGATGCTGGCCAGTGCAGTGCGTTCTTATGTGAACCGTTGGGGCGTTGCACCGGGGCGTAATGTTGTGGTGTTCGGCAACAACGATGATGCCCATCGCACGGCCCACGATCTGCGCGCGGCGGGTGTGCACGTTGCTGCCTTGGTTGATAGTCGAACGGATATAGAGGTGGAAGGAGACTTCCCCATCTACAAAGGCGCTGAGGTTTGTGATGCCAGTGGGCGTAAAGGGCTCGAGTCTATCACCATTCGTACGCAAAGCGGTCAGGAGAAGATTGCGACAGAATGTCTGGCTGTGTCCGGAGGGTGGAACCCATCCGTGCATATGACGTGCCACATGAATGGTCGTCCTGAATGGCGCGGGGATATCGCGAGCTTTGTTCCGCGCGAGGGCGCGATCCCGAACATGGAGACGGCTGGTGCCTGCAATGGGACCTTTTCGACCCTTGGGGCGTTGGTTGAAGGGCGCGCCGCGGCGCAAAAGGCGCTTAAAGCGCTGGGCAAGAAGGTGAGTGAGGGGGCTTTGCCTATAGCTGAAGATGCGCCTGTGAATATTACGCCGCTTTGGGCGGTTGGCGGGAAAGGGCGTGCTTGGCTCGATTTCCAGAATGATGTGACCGTGAAGGATGTTAAACAGGCCGCGACAGAGAACTTCCGCTCTGTCGAGCATATGAAACGTTACACGACCCAAGGGATGGCGACGGACCAAGGGAAGAACTCTAACGTGAACGCCTTGGCTATTCTTGCGGATGTTACAGGGCGCGGGATACCTGAGACGGGGACAACGACCTTCCGTCCGCCCTATACGCCTGTGCCGATTGCCGCCATGGGGGCAGGCGCGCAAGGCAAAGGGTTTGCGCCTGAACGCTTTACGACATCCCATAAAGGGACAATCGCGCGGAATGCCCCGATGATTGAAGCAGGGATGTGGTATCGTCCGAGTTACTTTCCCCTAGAGGGAGAGAACCATTGGCGGCAGTCTTGTGATCGCGAAGTGAACATGGTGCGCAAGAGCGTTGGTGTTTGTGATGTGAGCACATTGGGCAAGATCGATATTCAAGGGCCGGATGCCGCTGCCTTGCTCGATTTTGTCTATACGAACACCTTTAGCACGCTCAAAGTCGGGCGCACGCGCTATGGGCTGATGCTGCGTGAAGATGGGTATGTCATGGATGACGGAACAACTGCGCGGCTGAGCGAGACCCATTTCGTAATGACGACGACAACCGCTGCGGCGGGTCAGGTCATGCGCCACCTAGAGTTCGTGCATCAATGTCTGCGCCCTGAGCTGGATGTGTCGATGATCTCTGTAACAGAGCAATGGGCACAGTTCGCTGTCGCCGGGCCTAAATCGCGTGAGTTGATCAATGAAGTGGTAGATACGCCCATAGACAATGACAGCTTCCCTTTCATGGCATGTGGTGCTGTGAGTGTTGGAGGCGTGGATGCGCGGCTCTTCCGTATCTCCTTCTCTGGGGAGCATGCCTATGAGATTGCCGTGCCTGCGCGCTATGGGGCGAGCATGTTTGAGGTGCTCTGTGAAAAAGCCGATGCGCTGGGCGGTGGTCCTTATGGGATGGAGGCACTTAATGTCTTGCGGATCGAGAAGGGCTTTATCACCCATGCGGAAATTCATGGGCGCGTGACGGCATTTGATATCGGGATGGAGAAGATGATCTCGACCAAGAAAGATTGCGTCGGCCAAACCATGGCAGCGCGCGCGGGGCTTGTAGGGGAGGATCGCCAGCAGCTTGTGGGGTTAAAACCGATTGGCGCGGTTAAACAACTGACCGCTGGTGCGCATCTGTTTGATCCAGAAAACCCAGCAACGCGTGAGCATTCAGAGGGCTATGTGACTTCGGTCGGGTTTTCGCCCACAGAAAACGTGTTCCTTGGCATGGCCTTCTTACGAGATGGGCGCGCGCGTCATGGAGAGAGCATCAAAATGGTGGATCACATGCGCGGGCTAGAAGCCCTTTGCGAGATCGTCGATCCGGTTGTTCATGATCCGACAGGAGGAAAAGCACGTGGTTGAATTGAGTGCAAAGACACCTGCCGATGGATTGCTTCCTTATGAGGCGGCGGACACCGTTTTGAGCGAACTGGCGCTGGGCCGCATGACGTCCATCGCACCGTTCAAAGGACGGGGCAGCGATGTTGCAAAGCTGCTCGGCTCCGATTTGCCCAAGGTTGCGCGGTCAAGTGGCAAAGCTGGGCAAGAGATTGTTTGGTTCAGTCAAGGACAATTCATGGCGCTGGGCTTTGATCTACCTGCGAAGCTGGTTGAGATGGCAGCGCTGACCGATCAAAGCGATGCGTGGTGCGCCCTAGAGCTAAAGGGCGCGGCGAGCGAGGATGTGCTCGCGCGCTTGGTTCCGATTGATCTGCGACAGAGCACGTTTAAACGCGGGCATGCCGCGCGCACGCTTTTGGGACATATGCCTTTGCACATCACGCGCACCTCAAACGACGGGTTTCGGATATTCTCCTTTCGCTCCATGGCAGTCACAATGGTGCATGAGATCACACGCGCGATGGATCTTTTGCAGGGGCGTGGGTGACTTTTGCCCAGAGCTGTCCTATGTGAAAGGGCAGTGATATTATGGAGCTGCCAAATGATCCGTCTTGTTGTGCTTTGTGTTTTAAGTGCCTCTGTTGCGATGCCAGTGGCGGCGCAATCTAAAAAAGATCGTTTTTGTAATGATTTAGGTGCCGCCAGCCAAAAGATCGCGGAACTGCGGATCGACGGGAGCAGCGAAACGGACGCACAACTGGCGATGATCGAATATTTCGGTGAGGACCAAGTCACGCATTTGCAAATGGTGCCTTACCTCAGCAGTTTTGTGTATGGCCTGTCTGACGCAGACCTGAAAGATGACGTCGGCGCCGCTTTCGCAGATCAGTGTAAAGCCTTCAAAGGCTAGTGGACTCTGCGCGCCTCTGATCCGATACTGACGACATGAGTCTGCCACCCGGTTTCCTAGATGAATTGCGCACCCGCCTCAGCCTGTCACAGGTTGTTGGGCGCAAAGTCATGTGGGATCAGCGCAAGTCCAATCAGGGCAAGGGTGACATGTGGGCGCCATGCCCGTTTCACCACGAAAAATCCGCGTCTTTTCATGTGGATGACCGCAAGGGGTTCTATTATTGCTTCGGCTGTCAGGCCAAGGGCGATGCGATTTCTTTCGTGCGCGAGACTGAAAATGTCGGCTTCATGGAAGCGGTTGAAATTCTTGCGGGTGAGGCAGGCATGGAAGTGCCAAAACAGGACCCACGCGCGCAGCAAAAGGCGGATGAGCGCACCGAACTCGCCGAAGTCATGGAGCAAGCGGTGCAATTCTTTCGCTTGCAGTTGCGTACAGGCGGCGCTGCAGATGCCCGTGATTATCTGGAAAGGCGCGGTCTAAAGGCCGACGCGCTTGAGCGGTTCGAGATCGGATTTGCCCCAGATGCATGACAAGGACTTTGGGATCATCTCACTGGGAAGGGCGTATCGCCTGAAAAAATCCTAGCGGCGGGTCTGGGGAAACCTTCCAGCAAGGGCGGCAAGCCCTACGACACATTCCGCAATCGGATCATGTTCCCGATCCGCGATCCGCGAGGGCGCTGCACGGCCTTTGGCGGTCGCGCGATGGACCCGAATGACAATGCGAAATACCTGAACTCTCCCGAAACGCTTTTGTTTGATAAAGGCCGCAGCCTTTATCACCATGGACCAGCACGCGAGGCGGCGGGCAAAGGCGCGCCGCTGATCGTGGCTGAAGGGTACATGGATGTGATTGCCTTGGCAGAGGGAGGGTTTGGCGCGAGCGTCGCGCCGCTCGGCACAGCAATCACCGAAAATCAACTGCATTTGCTCTGGCGTATCTCGGATGAACCAATCATCGCGCTCGATGGTGACAAAGCAGGTCTGCGCGCGGCGCAGCGGTTGATCGATCTGGCGCTTCCTTTGTTAGAGGCGGGCAAAAGTCTGCGATTTGCGCTGATGCCAGAGGGCAAAGACCCTGACGATCTCATCCGCGCAGAGGGGCCAGAGGCGGTTCAGGCCGTGCTCGATAAAGCGATGCCAATGGTTCAGCTGCTGTGGGACAAAGAGGTCGAGGACAAGAACTTCGATAGCCCAGAGCGTAAAGCCGCGCTGGATAAGGTGCTGCGCGAGAAAATCATGTTGATCCGCGATCCATCGATCCGCGCGCATTACGGCCAAGCGATAAAAGACATGCGCTGGCAGCTTTTCCGCAGCGGTCCCAAAGGCGGCGCTGGTAAAACACCATGGAAAAAGGGCGCGTGGCGCAAAGATGCTCCGCAAATGGCAATGGCCGGGACGAAAGCGTCGTTGCTCGCAGGTGCAGGAGAAGACACGCAGCGCCAAATGCGCGAAGCGGTGATCCTCGCGACGTTGATCTGCACCCCTGAAGTCACCCATGAATTCGAAGGCCAGCTCGAAGAACTGAGCCTGACAACGCAAGAGCATAGCGATCTGCGCGATCTGATTTTGACCCATTACCTCAATGGGCCTGAGCTGTTGCGGGAAAAGATAATCGCCGCGCGGGGCGAGCATGGCCTTGAAAAGCTGATGGGCGCTGGCCATGTGGCTATTACGCCCTGCATCCGAAATCCCGGCGATACAGAAATGGCCTTGATGACCGTATCTGAAGAGCTAGCTAAGCTGGAAGCAGAGCAAGGACTGAGCGCAGAAGTGCAAGAAGCGGCAGAAGACCTCGTGGGGCTCGCCGATGAAAGCGTCACCTGGCGTTTAGGACAAGCCGCGCAGGCGCGAAATCGAGCGCTGCGAAGCCAACAAGAAGATAAGGCAGAATACGATACGGCGCCGAATGGTGCGCGAATCAACCGTGATGAAAAGAGCGCTTTTGCCCAGCTGCTCGAAAAATTGAATGTATCCAAACAGTCATGAATTGGCATTTTGGTGAGGATTAAGTAAAGAAATCAGGGTACATGGGTGGCCGAATCATCTTTGGACGATATGATTCGTTTAAACCGAATCAGTCTGTCGTCTAAATGGTCGCTCAGATACTCTTAGCCACATAACGGGGGGAGGCCCCCAACAGGAGCAATTGCATGGCCGCCAAAGACAATGACGACCGCAAGCCTGACGATCAGGATGCTGCACATACGCTCGATATGAGCCAAACCGCCGTTAAAAAGATGATCGCCGATGCGCGAGAACGTGGCTATATCACTTATGATCAGCTGAACGCTGTTCTTCCGCCGGATCAGGTCAGCTCTGACCAGATCGAAGACGTGATGTCGATGCTCTCCGAAATGGGCATTCAGGTCACCGAAGAGGAAGAAGATGCCGAAGAAGACAAGGGCACCACTGACCTTGTGACCGCTGGCACGAATAAAGAAGTTACCATTGCATCTACCGGCTCCGAAAAGCTGGACCGCACGGATGACCCTGTGCGCATGTACCTACGTGAAATGGG
>NZ_JBDWVM010000294.1:0-5206 GCF_039984035.1 Planktotalea sp.
CACCAAGTTCTCTCGACTGAAGTCATCAACGACAGCCAGAATGCGAAACCCCCGGCCATCTGTCAGCGCGTCAGATACAAAATCCAATGACCAACGCTGGTTTGGACCGTCAGGTAACACCATCGACTTGCGCGTGCCCAACGCGCAGGCAGGCTGAGATGGCTATCTTTGAATACATCAATGGCTTCTACAATCCGCGTCGTCGCCACTCAGCACTGGGCTGGAAAAGCCCCGTCGCTTTCGAACGTAAAGTGGCTTAAACGAGCACTCGGGGCGGCACGAAAACGCGACAGGTCCAATCAACATCGACGCCGCGCTCGTTCATGATTTCTTCGAGATCCCGATACGATACCGCAAACCGAACGTAGAAATAGACCGCGTATAGGATCACCTATTTCGGAAAATGTGCGCCTTTGAAACTGATCAATTGTTTAAACCTTGAATGAGATGTCGAAAGGCTGCCCAATGAACTTCACTGTCGAAAAGTGCAACAGCGCTCCAAAAGTTTGCGACACTACCCCAGACTTTCCCAAGCCTCACACCCCCCCCAAAAAAAAGCCACCGATATCCACCGTTTTTGAACGGTCCTACGAAGGCTGATAACCAACCTCCTTCTGGTGCCGCACTGCGACCACCAAAGCCACGTCCCTCTCCAAACGATAGAGCGCGAGATACCCGCTGGCGCCAAAACTGATCGGCCACTCCTGAAACTCTGGATCCATGTCATCGACGGGACGACCGACATCTGGATGGTCTGCAATGATTTGCATCCCATCACGGATAGCACCAGCCGCACGTCTGGCGGCATCAGGGTTCTTCTCGGCAAGAAAACGATAAAGGCGCTGCACATCTGCCAGTGCTTCGGGCGACCAGATCAGACGTGGCACTCAGGCGGCTCCTGATCGTCACCAGCGGCAAGCTGGGCCAGCCAAGCATCCGCCGCGGCATGTGTCACGTGCAGCCCAGTTTCCTGATAGGTGTTCCAGGCGCGAATACCGTCCTGGCGGAACGCTTCGCGCTTTTCCTCACGCTCGACGTATTGGGCAATCGCCTCGCGCATCATCCAATGCGGGGATCTGTCCCGCGCTTCAGCGAGAACTTTCACACGACTGTGGACGTCTTCGTCCAGTTTGACTGCAACGGGTGTTGGCATGGCTTTTCTCCATAGGTATCACTTTATACTACCTGTAGAGTAAAATCATTACCAGAGTTTATCTGAGCAGATGATTGATGCCCGTGGTATCGAAGGGGTTGGCCATCGGCTGGGGCGCAACTCTAACGCTTTTTTCCTAAGGCTTCCTTCAGCAGATCATTCTGCATGCTCATCTCAGCATACATCTTCTTGAGGCGCCGGTTTTGGTCGGCCATGTCCTTCATCTCTGAGATCAAAGACGCATCCATGCCTCCGAACTTTGCGCGCCACTTGTAGAAGCTTGCGCTGCTCATGCCATGTTCACGGCACAACTCAGACACGGGCATACCACCCTCCGCCTGCTTCAAAATGTCCATAATCTGCGCGTCGCTGTATCGTGCTGTCTTCATCAAAAATCTCCTCAGTTATTTTGCCGAGAAAACTCTACTTTTGAACACCACTAATTTTAGGGGGGATTACCATAGAGCCATATTGTGGCCGCGTGGTGGCTTATGAAGCCTACCAGCTCACCAACAACAACGCCAAAATTAAAGCCACGAAGACCCGCATTGCAATCCTTGAGAAACAGGCCGAGGCCGAAACAAAGCACTATGTTTTTCAAGGCGTTTGCGAAGTGATCGAAAAGTAAGCGTCTGGCCTGCCTGCACTGACACGCCATAGAGTGTGTTGATAAGTGTCCACCATTGATAGTGGACATCTTGAGGACGGATATGGCGGGCAAGAAGGGTCAGAAGAAGCGGTTCTGGTCGGATGAGGAGAAGGTGTCGATCTGCGCACAAACATGCGCGTCGGGGGTATCGGTAGCGCAGGTTGCACGTTGTTACGCCATGAACGCCAATCTGATCCACAAGTGGTTGCGTGATCGTAAGTTTGCGCCTGATCTGGAGGTGGTCGAAGAACAGGCCACCCCGGCACCGTGCTTTCTTCCGGTTGAGATCGTTGACCGGCCTGTAACCGAAGAACCTACCCCCCCTCTTGCGGCAAATGCCGCATCCGGCCAAAGCGCGATTGAGATCGATATCGCAGGCGGTCATCAGCTAAGGATTGTCGGCAGCTATGATCCAGAAGCACTGGCCCGGCTGATCCGAGGTCTTTCTGTATGATCCCGGTTCCGACGAACACGCGGGTCTGGCTGGCGGCGGGTGTGACTGACATGCGGCGGGGATTTACGACGCTTGCGGCACAGGCCGAACAAACGCTGAAGCAGGATCCGTTCACCGGACATCTGTTCGTCTTCCGTGGACGTCGCGGTGACCTGATCAAGATCATCTGGTGGGATGGTCAAGGCGCGTGCCTGTTCAGCAAGCGACTTGAGAAGGGCCGGTTTGTGTGGCCCTCAGCAAAAGAAGGCAAGATCGCTCTGACCGCCGCTCAGTTAGCGATGCTGTCGGAAGGGATCGATTGGCGTCTGCCGCAACGCAGTTGGACACCGCTCCAGGCAGGATAAATAGGCTTGGAACGGGCATGTGGGGATTCCTCTAAACATGCGGTCCTGCTATGGTTCGACCATGTTGGATGTCGACAAAACCCTGCCGAAAGACCCCGACGAGCTTAGGCAGTTCACGGCTCTTTTGCTGGCTGAGGTCAGGTCGCAGGCGGTCTTGATCGAGAAGCTGCGGCATCAATTGGCCGGTCAACGCCATCACCGTTTTGGATCGTCATCAGAAAGTATCGATCAGCTTCAGTTGGCACTTGAGACCAGCGAGATCGCAGTTGCCAAGATGACGGCAAAGCTGCGCCTTCCCGACGAGGAACCGAAGGATAAGCCAAAGCGACGCCCGATCCCTGACCACATCCCGCGCATGGAAGTCGAGTTGACCACTGGCGACGACGATTGCCGCCAGTGCGGTGGTGGATTGCGCCGTCTGGGCGAGGATGTCACCAGAAGAACTGGAATACGTTCCCGGTCGGTTCATCGTGAACCGCATCGTGAGACCACGCTTTGCGTGCTCAGGCTGCGAAGCATTCACACAAGCCACATTACCATCGCGCCCTATTGAACGCGGAAGGCCGGGACCGGGTTTGCTAGCCCATGTTCTGGTCAACAAATACGCCGACCACCTGCCGCTGTATCGTCAAAGCGGCATCTTTGAGCGCGACGGGATCGATATTGATCGTTCAACATTGGCCGACTGGGTCGGCAAATCCACAGCCCTTCTCGAGCCACTAGCAGATGCAATCGGGCGGCATGTGTTGGCCGGTCAGGCCATCTTTGCAGACGACACGCCAGTCAAGATGCTTGCACCCGGCACCGGCAAGACGGCAACCGCGCGATTGTGGGCCTATGGGCGTGACGAGAGGCCATGGGGCAGCGATGCGCCGCCTGCTAGCTGGTATCAATTCTCGCCAGACCGCAAAGGGCAGCACCCCAAAGATCATCTCGCAAAATATCAGGGTTGGATGCATGCGGATGGATATGCCGGGTTCGAAGACCTGTACCGGTCCGGTGATATCCGCGAGGTGGCCTGCATGGCACATGTCAGGCGTAAGTTCGTCGATGTTCACCGCGCCCAAGGTTCGGCCATCGCAGATGAAACCATAAAGCGCATCGCGCAACTGTATGCGGTAGAGAAAAAGGCCCGTGGATCACCACCAGATCAACGCGCCGATCTCCGACAAGCGCAGGCAAAACCGATCTTCGATGATCTGGAAATCTGGCTACACGCCCAACTGCCCAGTATCTCCGGCAAGTCGCCGCTGGCAGGCGCGATCCGCTACGCCCTGACCCGCATGGCGCGGCTCAGACCGTACCTCGAGCACGGCATCTTAGAATTGGACAACAACACCGCCGAACGCGCTATGCGATCCGTTGCAATCGGGCGCAAAAACTACCTGTTCGTCGGATCGCAGGCTGGCGGCAAGGCCGCCGCCATCGCCTATACCCTGATTGAAACCACCAAGCTGAATGGTGTCGACCCACAGGCATGGCTTGCGGACACACTCGCCCGCATCCCTGATTACAAGATTAACCGCGTCAGCGACCTGCTGCCTTGGAGTATTAACTAATGCAAATGATTGGCTTCCATACACCGGAACGTCCCGCGCCCCTTGGTCTCGATCTTCCTAAGCTTCGTGGTGGTGGGTCGTGCCCCTCTCAGTTCTATGGGGAAACCCATGATGGATTGGATGTGTATGTTCGATATCGCGGGGGTTCACTGCGTGTCCATGTTGGCTATGAACCGGGTGATGATGCGCTGCGCGACGGCAATTGCATTCTTGATGCAGACATCGGCCCCCCATTCGACGGCTCTATGTCATTGACCCAGTTTTGCGCAAACTTCGGAGTGACGGTCAACGGCATTATCCCGGACGAGACTGATCCAGACGCACATCGCTATGCAAATCTGACAGGACAGACCACATTTTGGAAAGCACATCTTAACAGGATCACCATCGACACTGCCCGCAAGATTGTTGCTAAAGCGTGGTCCGCCTTTCCAAACGCACTTTTGGTGAAACCCATAACGAACGACAAGTTCAAGCTCGAGCGCCTAGAACTAACCACGCCAGAACGGATCGACACTCTGCATGTTTGGTTGATCGACGGCCCGTCTCTTCTGACAGAGATCGACATAAATCCTGAGGACGGCATCTTGCATAAGTCAAATCAGCTGCAAGTCTCAATCGCCTTCTCAAGTTGGCAATATCCGGCCCCTAAATACACAAGCCAACTACGCCAAGCGGAAGAAGAGTTGGGTCAGACATTCTTCGTGCCCGGCGAACGCAACATGCCAAACGAGATCGCGCTTGCCACAGATGCCCTGAGCTTAAGCGCAAGCATCCCAAAAGAAGACCAGGTCAAGCGAGATGCACTTGCCAGTTTGGGAGAGATGATCTCACAACAGCTCCCGGTGACTCAGCTGGAACGTATTGATTTAGCGACAGGAAAACACATCGATTACATCGACAGGCCAATCGATCCGGTCATTATAAACTGGTGCAACTCTAGTGCCGACAGGTGGACGGCAGTAATCCGAGAGCAACGAAATGGCCCGTGGATCGGTGTGCGGCCTGCAAGTCAATGAAAAAAAAGCGCCTACACCGGACGCTTAC
>NZ_JBDWVM010000295.1:0-2253 GCF_039984035.1 Planktotalea sp.
AGCACGCTTAGCGACACGCTCGCTGAATTGCCGCAATCTCGCATTGCTGGCGTCTTTCTAATCAGCGATGGCCGCATTCACGATCTGGAGCGCGCGCCAAACCTTCCTGCGCCAATGCACCTGATGATGACAGGGCGCAGCACGGATTGGGATCGTCGCTTGAGCGTCACGAATGCGCCCGCCTTCGCGATCTTGGGAGAGCCTGTCACGCTCACCATCAAGATCGAAGACATGGGCGCCGCGCCGAGCAATTCCGGCTTTGCACCACTAGAGATCTCGATTGATGGCGGCGCGCCGCAACGGTTCGAAGTCCCGGCAGACGCCGATATCGAACTTCCGATCACATTACCGCATGGCGGGCGCAATGTTTTGCAGTTCACAGTGCCCGAAGCTGACGGCGAAATCACAACGCGCAACAACACTGCTTTGATCCAAATGAACGGTGTGCGCGATCGTCTGCGCGTTTTGCTCGTGTCTGGTGAACCCCACGCAGGCGGGCGCACATGGCGCAATCTTTTGAAATCAGACAGCTCTGTCGATTTGGTGCATTTCACCATTCTGCGCCCACCTGAAAAGCAAGATGGCGTACCAGTCTCCGAACTGTCCCTGATCGCCTTTCCCACGCGTGAGCTATTCATGGAGAAGATCGAAGACTTCGATTTGATCATCTTTGACCGCTACAAAAGACGCGGCATCCTCCCCGCGCTCTACCTTGAGAATATCGCACGTTACGTACGTGAAGGCGGCGCCGTTCTGGTGGCTGCGGGTCCTGATTTTGCATCTGCAGACAGTATCTTTCGCTCCTCCCTTGTTCAAATTATGCCCGCCAGCCCGACCGCCCGTGTCATAGAGGAAGGGTATCTTCCAACCGTGAGCGAACTTGGTGAACGCCACCCCGTCACCGCCGGCCTTCCCGATGTCGGAAATTGGGGTCGCTGGATGCGCCAGATTGACGTCATCCCAGAGGGTAGTGACGTTCTGATGACTGGCGTTGATGATCGACCCTTATTGATGCTGAAACGCATCGAAGAGGGTCGCGTTGCCTTGCTCGCCTCTGATCATGCCTGGCTCTGGAGCCGTGGGTTTGAAGGTGGTGGACCGCAACTAGAGCTGCTGCGTCGCCTCGCGCATTGGATGATGGGTGAGCCTGAACTTGAAGAAAATGCGCTTTTGGCTGAGGCTACAGGCCAATCCATGCGCATTACACGACGCTCACTCGCTCAGACAGTTGCGCCTGTGATCGTCACCGCGCCAGATGGTAGCGAAATAGAGCTGCAGTTGAGCGAAACGCAACCGGGTCGCTTTGAAGCGCAGCTGACAGGCGATGAGATTGGGTTGTATCGTTTGAAAGATGATGAACATGAGACCGTTATTGGCCTCGGCCCCTCTGCGCCCCGCGAATTTGTGCGCACCATTGCGACGGGCGAATTGCTGGAACCCGCAATCGAAGCGACACGCGGCGGCATCTGGCGTCTCGAGGATGGAATGCCGACGATCCGTTCTGTACGGGAAGGTCGCCCAGCGGCTGGACGTGGTTGGCTTGGCGTCACACCGCGCAGCGCTTTTGAAACACTCAGCGTGCGTCAAACAGCCTTGCTGCCTGCATGGCTCGTTCTTCTTCTAGCGTCAGGTTTGATTTTAGCCGCGTGGATACGCGAAGGACGGCGTTAACGATCTAGGCTGATCTTGTAGCCTGAATCATGCCATCCATCGACGGAACATTTCACGCGTACAAAGACTTCGCTCATACCATCTGGCACCATCACGTTGCGCAGCGACCGTGTGAAAGGTTGCTCGTTCACATGCGGATGATGCAGGATGCGCGTTCCCAAAACATTTCCATCGGCATCGACGATTTCCCAACCATCAGCATAGTTGTCCCAACCGGTGTCACCATGCTCAAGCGTCACATCAAAGTTCCATCCCATGCCAGTGTTTTCCGCATTTGCATCGACCACCTTCGGGGCGTCAGCAAAAGCAGGGGCGGCAGCGATCAGGGCGGCAAATATGATGGAAAGATGTCTCATACCTTCCCGTCTAGTGGCTCTCAGTCGATTCGGGCAATCACAAGCGCGTCAAGCATCGTGAACGTCGCTCGAAAGCAACACACTGCGCGAACGCGATGCGAACTCGCGGCGCCATAGAACCAAACATGTAAGCAAACCAGCGAAGATGAGCGGAATTGGTCCTGCGAGCCATGCAGACGACGCCAGCCCGAAATAGACGGACCGAAGGCCCCTGTTAAATCCACGC
>NZ_JBDWVM010000296.1:0-4160 GCF_039984035.1 Planktotalea sp.
TTCCACAGAATGGCTGGGCGTAGCGGCGCGTCATTTTCATCTAGCAGAGTTGCCCCGTGCATCTGGCCAGAGACGGCAATGCCGCGCAGCTGCGCGAATTGGGTCGGGACAGCTGCGCGAATTTGCGCGATCGCGGTTTCACATGCGGTGATCCAGCTAAGCGGGTCTTGCTCGCTCCATTGTGGATGCGGGCGCTCAACTGTGAGCGCTCCATGACCCTCACCAATGACGGTTTGATCGGCATCGATCAGCAGTGCTTTGACACCCGAAGTGCCTAAATCTAATCCAAGATACATATCAAACCCTTTGAGAAAATGTAGGTCAGCGACATGTCTGCCGCTGGTTTAGCGTGTTGTGTTTAGAGATCGGTCCAAGCGGCGTTACCCGCAGAACACGTAACGCAGGCATTAATAAAACGCATGCCCGCCATACCTGCATCAATGCCAGGTAAATTGCCCATCGCGGCCTCGCGCGCAGCGCCACCCTGAACCGCACGGATCGCATCGGCGGCCTCGTTGTAAATGGTGGCAAAGCCTTCAAGGTACCCCTCTGGATGACCGCCCGGAATGCGGCTGACAGAGGTTGATGCGTCGCTTGCACCCGCGCCATTGCGCGTGATCACGCGTTTGGGTTCGCCATGGGGCGTGAACCAGAGATAGTTAGGGTCCTCTTGAGCCCATTCCAAGCCACCTTTTTCGCCATAGACCCGCAGTTTCAACGCATTCTCGTTGCCCGGCGCAACTTGGCTGGACCACAGCATGCCGCGTGCGCCGCCGTTAAAGCGCAACATCACATGTGCGTTGTCATCCAACGTTCGTCCTGCGCCCCAGCTTTGAAGATCCGCGGCAAGGCTTTGCACGCTGAGCCCTGTGACAAAACAGGCAAGGTTGTGGGCGTGGGTGCCAATGTCCCCAACAGAGCCACCTGCGCCTGAACGCGCAGGGTCCGTGCGCCACTCAGCTTGTTTCAAACCTTCGTTCTCCATAGGCGAGGTAAGCCAGTCCTGCGGATACTCTGCTTGCACGATACGAATGTCGCCCAACTGGCCCGACGCAACCATCGCTTGGGCTTCGCGGATCATTGGATAGCCGGTGTAATTATGTGTGAGAACGAAAAGCGCATCGCTTTGCGCAACCGCTTGTTCCATCGCGTGGGCGTCATCCATTGTGGATGTCAGTGGCTTATCGCAAATAACGTGGATGCCCTTGGCCAAGAAGGCCTGAGCTGCTGCGAAATGCACGTGGTTCGGGGTCACGATGGCTACGGCTTCAATACCATCGTCGCGCGCGGCTTCGGCCTCTGCCATTTCTGCGAAACTGCCGTAAGACCGCTCAATCCCGAGGGCTTCTGCACTGGCGGCTGATTTTTCTGGGGTTGAGGACAACGCGCCTGCGACGAGCTCAAATCGATCGTCAATGCGCGCTGCAATACGGTGAACGCCGCCAATAAACGCGTCATTCCCTCCGCCAACCATTCCCAATCGGATGCGTGCCATTTCTGTCTTCCTCCCATTTTGCGGGGCAATGCCCCGCGTCTTATGTCAATCCTCTAGTTGATTTGGTTGCCTTAGGCTCACACAAATCGGTTAACGACGTTTTCCAGAATTTCCTGTTTTCCAGACCGTGGTTGCGGATCAATGCCATCGGCTTCGACTTTCTCTGCGATACTGGCAAAGTCGCTGTTCAGCATGGTTTTCGCTTCGGGTGTATCCCAACCTGCGTATCTTTCTGAGCGCATGTTTTCGAGCGTGCCATCCTCGATCATCGCAGCCGCTGCTTTGAAACCTCGCGCACAGATGTCCATGCCGCCAGCATGGGCCGCGATCAAGTCCTGTGGGTCGAGCGATTGACGGCGCAGTTTCGCATCAAAGTTGGTGCCGCCCGTCGTAAAACCGCCTGCCTTGATCACTTCCGCATAGGCCAGGGCGGCCTCTGGAACATTGTTGGGGAATTGATCGGTGTCCCAGCCAGATTGATAATCATTGCGGTTCATATCGATGGATCCAAAAATACCAAGGCTGCTGGCCATCGCCAATTCATGCTCAAACGAATGCCCTGCCAAGATCGCGTGACCTTGCTCGATATTCATCTGGACTTCATTTTCGAGGCCGAACTCTTTGAGGAAACCATAAACGGTCGCTACATCGTAGTCATATTGATGCTTGGACGGTTCTTGCGGCTTGGGTTCGACCAAAATCGCGCCTTTGAAGCCGATCTTATGTTTGTACTCGACCGCCATTTGTAGGAAGCGACCCGCGTTCTGACGTTCGCGTTTGAGGTCTGTGTTGAGCAGCGTTTCATAGCCTTCGCGGCCACCCCACAACACGTAGTTCTGCCCGCCGAGTTTCATCGTTGCATCCATGCAGAGCTTCACAGTGGCCGCAGACCAAGCGAAAACATCTGGGTCAGGGTTCGTCGCGGCGCCTGACATAAAGCGACGATGACTGAACATGTTCGCCGTACCCCAAAGCAGCTTGGTCTTGGATGTTTCCATTTTAGTACCAAGATAATCGATGATGTCTTCGAAATTGCGACGGCTTTCGGCGAACGTTTCCCCTTCCGGGCGGATATCGGCATCGTGCCAGCAGTAGAACGGAACATTCAACAGATCGAACATTTCGAATGCGACATCTGCCTTGAGCCGTGCAAGGTCCATTGTCTCACCGAACCAAGGGCGTTCAAAGGTTTGTCCACCGAACGGATCGCCACCCGGCCATGCAAAAGAATGCCAATAAGCGACAGCAAAACGCAGATGGTCTTCCATGCGTTTTCCCATAACGATTTCATCAGGGTTATAGTGACGAAAGGCTATGTCTGTGCTCGTGGGATCATACTTAAGTGGTTCAATTCCCTTGAAGAAATCCGTCATGTTTAAGCCTCTTTCATTGGTGTTATAGGTGCATCTGTCGGCAGGTTATCGCGCACATAGATGGTTGGAACGAGATCGGGCATGGGCGGTATGTCGCGTGCATCAATGAGCGCGCGTAAAACGGTGAATGCGCGATTGATTTCCATATCCGGACGTTGATCGATGACAAAATCGATTGTCTTATTTTGCAATGCCGCTCGTGTGTGGGCCGTCAGTTCATGCGCCGCGCAACAGAGCGATGCTGATGTTGAATGATCCTCAAGCGCTGCAATGAGGCCGCTGTTACCCGCGCCGACATTGTACAAAGCGGTGATAGCGGGATTAGCGCATAATGCGTCGGCCGTTGCCGATCGCACAGCGCTGGCGTCATCATGCGTCATTATGGGGTCAAGTATTTCTAGGTTTGGGAAGTCTTCAAAAATGACTTCCCGAAACCCATCAACGCGCTCCTCGTGATCGCGCGCTTCTAGCGAGCCAGCCAAAAGCTGGATGCGTCCGGCGCTTCCGCCATGGGACATGCCGATCAAACGCGCGGCGGTGCGGCCTGCTGCTTTGTTATCAATCCCAATATAGGCTGCGCGATATTCAAGCGGTAGATCGGAGACTAACCCGATGACAGCCACCCCTTGTTCGCGCAGCCTCTTCAATGGCGCGCTGAGTGCATCATTTTGCAACCCAACTGCAGCCACCCCGTCATAGTTTCCTTCAATCACCGACTGAAGACTGTTCTTCAGGCCTTCGGTAGAGAAGGCCGCTAACTCGATCACGTCGACTGTGACGCGCTCAGATTGCATGTGGTTTGCAATCTGATTTAGGTGCACCCGCATTTGGTTGAAAAATGCGTTGCGTCCCTTTGGCAGTAAAAATGCCAACCTATATATCCGCCCACGCGACAAATTCGCGGCGGCGACGTTGCGCACATAGCCTATCGCCGTCATGGCCTCTTCGACCTTGCGGACAGACTTTTGCGCGACATTCCCACGTTTGTTGATGACGCGATCCGCAGTGGCATAACTTACGCCTGCAATCTCGGCTACATCGCTTAACGTCGGATTTTTCATAGTGCCCTCAACATGGGCGAATCCTATTTCGACCCTCGAAAGGGTCTTAGCGCTTCAAAATGATATACGTCAATCATAAAATGATATGCGCCAATCATTTTGAAGCGCAAGCGAAGCTTCCAATGCTGTGGTTTGGATTTTGGAAGGGTTGGCAGTTCAGGGCCGCTGGTGCCCTGAACTGAATGGTCTCATATCACAGATCAACCGAGTGAAAGCTGATCAAGAGAGTGG
>NZ_JBDWVM010000297.1:0-4081 GCF_039984035.1 Planktotalea sp.
CAGCGCAATCATCATGCGCATGTTTTGACCACGACCTGGCAGCTGGAAGCCGAGGGTTTTACCACCAAGACGCTGGTGCTGGATGCGGCCAAAACTGGCGGCGTCGAGATCGCGCAGATGCGCGAGGGTTACCTAACTCAAACTAACTGTCTACAAGCTAATGCAACAGTCCCCTTAAGGGAGATTGGAACTTAAGGAGACTGCCGCATGGAAACTTTACTTAGTGTGCCGGAACTGGTTGCGGCGGCGCTCGCCAACGCAAAGACGTCCGAACATCGGATTGCAGAGGTTCGAGATCATTTTAAAGGGCAGAATGGCTCAGGCACTCAAGCTGAAGACCTTCGCGTGGCCTATGCCGCACTTGAATTGCTTGCCGTTGATACGTTTTCAGTGTTCGAAGCGCGCATGCAGCATCACTTCAAACGGGGTCCATTCTCACGCAAACTGAAAGCGGTGCTTGTTGATGCTGGGCACACGGACCTCGCCGACAGGGTTCATCAGTATTATCTCGCAATCAACGTGCTCAAGCATGGAACAGGTGCAAGCTACCGGGAATTGCGCGATACGCCAAACGCGCTGTTCCCTGTGAAACCGGCCGAAAGTGACGCACCATCCGGCCTTATAGATGTTGGCGTGCCTGGTTTTTTTGAAGGTCTAGCGACAACACTTCTTGAAGCTCATCAGTTTCTTGAAGATCGGTAGATTGTCGAATTCGACTTTTGCAAATGAGAGAGTCATGCATGGCTGACGCTGCATCCTTAACCCAGAAATATCAAATGTATTGTGGCTGAAAATTCATGAAAATAGTACTGGTAACACCTGAAATCCCGTACAATACCGGCGCTATAGGGCGGACATGCGTTGCGTTGAACTTGGAACTGATCCTGATCAAGCCATACGGCTTTTCCTTAGATGAGAAAGCAGTACGGCGTGCGGGCACGGACTACTGGAAGTACGTGCAGTTGACCGAATATGATAGCTGGCAGGACTTTCTGGATGATCACAAGCCAGTGCCGGATAGCCTATTCTTCTTCGAAGAACATGGTGTTCAGACGCTCTATGACCCCGACTATCAACAAGATGCCTATTTGGTATTCGGGTGTGAATCAAAAGGCCTGCCACCGGCGATACTGGATGGGATGGAAGACCGAACCTTCAGCTTGCCCATGCTCGATACGCGCGTTCGATCACTGAACTTGGCAAACGTAGCAACAGCGGTTGTCTATCAAGCGATGCGCAGTCAGTTGGGCGGCTGAACCGGCAATTTGGCGAAGTCGTTCGTAGCCCCAGACAGCACGCCCTCATCTGTCAAAGATGGATGGGGCCCCCCCGAAAACAGGGCAGGCACGGGTACACGACAATCATCTAAGACAGAAAGGTGCTGTGCACTGCGAAAGGACGTTATGATGGGTGCTGAGAGAACAGATTTACGCAGCCAGGCGGCCATCAATAACGCGCGCAAGACAAGGTCAGTGGGTTGCCGTGATTGCGCCGCCCCGCCACTGCCACCGCGCGAGCACGGTTCCTGAGCCTTACGAGGATGCGTCGCTTCCTACCAGCCATCAAGCAAACCAAAACGGCGATCTTTTCAACAGTGCCTCAGCAAAGCGCAAACCCGTACCTTTATCTCAATAGCCTTCGGGCTTTCCATTTATCCGCACGCCATCGGCCATAGACGGCAGCGCGGATTTACGTGGCGCTGGCAGCTCGAGCATTTTCATCATCATTTCACTTTGGCGTGTAACGTTCATCTTCTGAAAGACGATTTTCAGATACTGACGCGCACTGGCCTCGGTAATCCCAGCCTCGCCCGCAGCTTCGCGCACCGTGAGACCCTGCACCATGAACCCGGCCAAACGGGACTGTGTCGGGGTCAAACCGAACACCCGGCACAACACTTCGTTTTCCGTTTCGACGGGTCTGCGCGGGTCCCGCAGGACCAAAAGCGCAAGGGGTTCTGCAACCTGCGCCCATCCGGGTTGCTGATTGTCGACCAACACAGAAGACACAAAAACCGCGAGTTTTTCACCATCCGATGGTCGATTAAGAGCAATCGCTTCACCGCCGCACGCAGCCCCGATCTGCGCCTTATGAAGAACCCGCGCGATACAAGATTTCAGGCTGTTTCCGGGGTCGCTTGAGACGTGAATTTTGTCATGCTCGCGAAAAATCCCATCACGGTCATGCAGGATTTCACGGGCCGTATGATTTGCAAATCGAATGGCCGACGACCGATCCACCACAATGATACCAATCGCCATCACATCCAAAGTATCGGCAGCAATGTTGCGTTCAAAATCTATCGTAGCCAGATCCCGTTTCAGCCACAAAGCGCGGTTCAGATGCGGTATCAGTTCTTGCAATAGTGCGCATTCGGTCTCTCCAAACCGGTTTTGGTGACGATTCCGCAGCGCCAGAAAATACGACAACGACTGGTCTTCTTCGCGCAGATTGACCCCTAGAGAATATTCAACACCACCGGGCGCCAACACCTCTTGGTAGATCCGCGAGGCATGCAAGGTTTCGTCCGATACGCTCATCCGGCAGTGAATAGGCACAAAGGGGTTGCTGGAAAAATGCGCAAGGCGCGGGTCTTCGGGCATCAATTCGTCGTAGCGCCGATAATGATCCTGATCCCATGCATAGCCGTGCAGGCGGCTAAACGACAGCTGGTGATTTGCCAGATCATGATGGCCAATCTGCGCCCCCTGGGCCTCAAACAGGTGCGACGAAGCGGCCAGAAACGTCTCCCAATTCTCCGGATTGCAGACGGCATCGTAGAGTGCATCGATCGTGGTCAGCAACTGGCGCGTTTTCTCTGCGGATACGGTGTGGATCATGGGTTCTTCCAAAGTAACATCGCTGGGACCCAACCGCCCGCATGGCAGCTGCCCAACACAATCTGACCACCTATTCAGCCCGCCCCGGACAAGTCAACGTCCCCATAGCCCGGCCGCGCCAAGCGTCTCAAAGAACCCCACCTGACATTCACATTTGGGAACTGTCTGTACGCGCACTGCAGCGTATCAGATTTGGAACGTTTTGGGCCGCAATGCACCGTCAGGACAAACAAACCAAAGATGAGATACGACAGACACAAACAACCGGCATCGCCGGGCAGGCCGTTCACCTTGCGATCCGGGGCGGGTGGCACATGGCCCTAAGATCCCTCCGAGAGCGCGTTTTGCAAACACTGTGTTTTGAGATCACAGGGCTGACGTTGGCGGTGCCGGTCTTTGCGATTGCCACAGGCAGCACCTCACGGCACAGCATGCTGCTGATCACGTTGCTGTCGCTTGTCGCGCTTGTGTGGACCCCGGTGCACAACACCCTCTTTGACCTCACTGACTTCCGGCTTTCGGCGCGCAAAGCAAGCGACAGACCCCACTGGCTGCGAATTGGTCACGCCATATCTCACGAGGTCAGCGCAGTGGTTTTGACGTTGCCCATCGTCATGTCTGTGGGGCGTTTATCCTTTGCGGAATCGCTGGCGGTCAACATCGGCCTGACGGCGTTTTACACAGCCTACGCCTATGTGTTCCACCTTGCCTATGACCGCCTGCGACCGGTGCAAGTACCGCGGGCCAAACCGTCATAGACCCACATAAATCAGGAATGTGCGCCCCCATCACCGCCAAACTTATTGATTTAGCTGCCATATCTGATTGTTGAGATGCGACAGCAAGCTGGGCAACGTTTCGCGCTGGATACGCCCCCCCAGACAAATTCTGACAAATCGGTCCTGATCCCCCACAGTGCGGAATGCGCTTTCAGGTGCGATGCCAATCTCGTGGTTCGACATATGCGACATCAGCGTCGCACAAGTCACGTTTTGCGGCAATTCCAGCCAAATGTTGAACGCATGCGGATGCGAAAGAAATGTGGCCTCGGTGATTTTATCTGATGCCATACCCTGCCGAATGGCGCTTTCCTTGCGGATATAACGCCGGATCTGGTCTGCGGTTCCGTCCAAAACCCAACGGGTCGCCAGCGCCATGCACACCGGCGACGCCATGCCCGAAAAGGCCCGAATTCCGTTTTCGATGGCAAAGTTGCCGCGCGCATTTGGTGCAACCGTATA
>NZ_JBDWVM010000298.1:0-18787 GCF_039984035.1 Planktotalea sp.
TCTGTTCCCGAAGAAATTGATGACGTCATTTGGCAAACTGCCGGGCGTGAAAACCGACAAATTGTTTGAAAATGATTCAGGCGACAAAGCGACAGCATTTGGCGCGGCAGAGGCCTACCAGCCTAAAACGTTCTAAACTGACCATCGATGATTGAAATTAGCGCTCGGTCCTGAGAAGGGCCGAGCGTTTTCTTTTGTGCAGGCCCTACAGCTTGCCGAGCAAAGCAGGTGTCGGCCAAGCATCTGCAGGCAGGCCAAGCTTCGTTTGAATGTCTTGTACGGCTTCGCGCGTGCGCGCACCCAAGATACCGTCGACTTTACCAACGTCATATCCACGCGCGGCAAGCTTGTTTTGAAGGTCCTTCATCTGCGCGCCGCTAAGACCAGTGTCAGGGTTGCCAGCATTGTAAACCTGTCCACCTTCAAGGCGCGTCGCGAAATAGGCTGCGGTTAGAACGTAGGTAAAGCTTTGGTTCCATTCGAAATAAACGTTAAAATTCGGGTAAGCGATAAACGCGGGACCCTTGCGTCCTTGCGGTAGAATGATCGCCGCTTGCAAACCGCTTGTCAGATTGCCGCTGCGCGCACGCACGCCCATTGCGTGCCAATCGTTTGAACTGGTCGCGTGGTTCAAGCCTGTTTTAGACCAATCGAATTCAGCAGGCAGCGTGATCTCTTGCAGCCACGGCTCACCTTTGCGCCAGCCCAAAGAGCTCAGCATTTTGCCGCCAGACATCAGCGCGTCGGCAGCGGAGGTTTTGAGGCTCACTTTGCCATCGCCATCGCCATCCATGCCGTTCTCGAGAATATCTGCGGGCAGCATTTGCACCATACCGATCTCACCGGCCCAAGCACCTGTGGTGCGCGCGGGATCGAACGCACCTTTTTCATAAAGTTCTAGGGCCGCGAAGATTTGCGGGCGGAATAACTCAGGGCGACGGCAATCATGGGCCAAGGTGATCAAGGCGTTCGCGGTGTTAAAGTCGCCTTGGAACGATCCATAGTCCGTCTCAAACGCCCAGAAGGCCAGCAAGACACCACGCGAAATACCGTATTCATTTTCGATACGATCAAAGATTGCATCGTATTTCTGACCCATCGATTTGCCCTTATCGATCCGCCCTTGGCTGATCAAACGGCGCGAAAAGTCAACGAATGGCATCTGGAAAACGCCCTGCGCGCGGTCCGCTTTGAGAACCGCGTTGTCCTGACGGGCAGAGGCGAAGAAACGATCAACCGTTGCACTGTCATGGCCGCGCTCAACAGCCTCTTGTTTCAGCCCGCCGACAAAACTGGAAAAGCTGCCGCCGCAGCTTTGGGCATATGCTGTGGAAGTGGAAAGCGCGAAGGTCAAGGCGATGGCGGGCAAACGGGCTGGCATAATCGAATTCCTTTAATGAATATTTACAAAGTTTTACAAACCGAAGACCCATAGGGCAAACACCAAAGCCGCAAAAAACGCCCATGTGATCCAAAGCGCGCGGCAGGCGGCATCTATGTCCTGCGCGCCTATAGTTTTGCGGCCGACGTCATTGACGAAGGGAAAGTCCTGCACGGTGCCATCATAGCTGCGCGGCCCCGATAGCGCGACATCGAGCGCGCGGGCCATCGCGGCTTCGGGCCAGCCTGCGTTAGGCGAGCGATGTAGCCGTGCTTCGCGAGCGATTTCAGACCATTTGCGGAGCAGACGATAGCTTGCCGCGATCATGAAACCCGTCAAGCGCGCGGGGATCAAATTCAAAAGATCATCAAAGCGCGCTGCAGTCCAACCGAATTTCTCATGACGTGGTGTGCGATAGCCGATCATGCTGTCCGCAGTATTGGTAATTTTATAAAGCAGCAGTGCAGGCAAGCCACCGAGCAGAAACCAAAAGGCAGGGGCAATCACCCCGTCTGATAGGTTTTCAGCGGCGCTTTCGATGGCGCTGCGCGCAATCGCAGGTTCGTCCATTTGTGCCGTATCTCGGCCGACTATCATCGCCACGGTTTTGCGGCCTTCATGCAGAGAAATGCGCAGTCCATCGGCCACGGCTTTGACATGCTCGACAAGCGACTTTTGCGCAATCAGGATCGCGGCCAGAATGATCTCCACGACAAACCCGAATTTACTGAGCACGAGACCAAAGCAAAGGGCGAGAGCGCCCAAAGCAACCATCACCAAAGTGCCTTTGACGCGTTGCGCCTTGCCATGGTTGAATCTGCGATCTGCCGATCCGATCAGGTTTCCCATTAGCACGGCAGGATGGGGAAGGCGGGACCAGAGCCATTTCGGTTCGCCCATCACCGCATCCAATGCGAGGGCGCAGAGTAGGATGGCAGCGGTGCTCATGAATCAGCGGAAAGTGCAGCGCTTAGCCGTTGCCACTGGTCCGGCGCAGGAAGGCCAAGCCGCAGCCACTTATCAGAGTATGGGAAGCGGCGTGTCCAAATATGGGAGCGCGCGAGCTTGTCTTGCCACGCTTCTGCATCGCCAACATCATACAGCCGGAACAGGGTCGTGCCACCAACGCAAGTCGCGCCGTGGTTGGCGAGAAGTGCATCCAGACGGATCGTATCCGCAGCCAAACGCGCCCGCGTTTGGGTCGCCCATGTTTCATCCTGCAATGCAGCGGCGCCAACACGCAGTGCAGGGCCACTGACGGCCCAAGGGCCTATGAAATCGTTAAGCCTGCTCAGAAGCGCTGGATCTCCAATGGCAAAGCCAAGCCGCAAGCCAGCGAGGCCCCAAAATTTCCCAAAGCTCTTTAAAACAATCACGCCGGGGCGTTCGGCGAGATGAATGAGACTTTGCTCTGGAGCAATATCGCAGAAGCTTTCATCGATGATTGTCAGCGGGGCATCAGCATTGTTGCTCTGCCACAAACGCCCATCTGGATTGTTCGGGTGAACCAACACGCGGGCATTTGGAGCATCTGCTGAGATGTCCCAACCCTGCGCTGCGAATGCTGCAGCATGTTCGTTGTAAGTGGGGGCGGAAATATCGACGCGCCCAATGGGAGCCAGTGCTGGAATGCGTGCGATCAAGGATGATGCGCCGGGAGCGGGTAGGATTGAAGCCTGCGCAGGGACATTCCAGAATTTGCGCGCCGCAGAAGTGAGCGCATCAAAAGCAGCAGCGTCTGGCAGTGCGGTCCAATCCGATTGGGTGAACGTTCCTATGTCATAGGGAACCGGATTAATGCCAGTTGAGAGATCGATCCAGTCGGCGCGCGCGCCGCCAAAACGCGCGGCGGCGCCATCTAGGCCACCGCCATGATCTCGCTCTTGCGTGCTCATTCCGCGTCGGGCAATGGCGGATGGCGCGTGATGAAGTGGCCCTTGATCGCTTTTGGCCACTCACGGAACGGGACCTGACCCGTTTTGGAATCCGCATGCATTTGCGCGTATTCTACAATGCCAGCGGCGCTTTCCTCGGTGGCGTCGAACTTGCCCAACGTGTAGCACAGCTTGCCTTCGGCTTGGATCGCGATGTTGCAGCTATGATTGCAACCCATGAGGCAAGACACGCGGCGGGTCTTAACGTCAGAATTGGCCGCGGCGGCCTCGACCGCAATCGCAAGGGATTCGCCATCGGTCATCTGATCCTTCTCAGCGTCCCAATCGTCGCGTTTGCATGTATCGCAGACGGTGATCCATGTGGTCATATGATTAACGTCTTTCTTAAAGTGGGCCCAATATATGGCTTCAAGCGGAAACCCGCCGTAGCTGCAAGCAAATCTGCTTAAATTTAGTGAAAATTCTAGTGAGGACGGGCCAAAGTTAACAGTTTGTTAAGTCTTGCGCGCGAAACCAAGGCAAAGAAAAGCTATAATTTGTGGTTGTCAGTGATGAACGTGCTAATTGTTGAAAGTCAGATGGAATTGGGAACGCTTTGGGCCTCCTGCCTTGAACGGCGGGGTATGGTCGTGAACCTCGCGTGTGATCAGGAAGAAGCCTTTGAGGAATTGCGCAAGCGTTCGTTCGATATGATTATTCTGGACCTTGTGTTGGCCGACGGGCAAGCGCTCTCTATTGCTGATTACGCCAGCTATCGCCGTCCGGATGCACGGATCATTTTCGTGACGAACACTTCGTTCTTCTCTGACGGATCGATCTTTCAGCTCAGCTCAAATGCCTGCGCATTTGTGCAAAGCGCAACGCCACCCGAAGATCTAGCTGCAATGGTTCAGCATTACGCGACAGCCAGCTGAAGATTGCCGCGCCCGTGAGGCGCGTTGAAATCGAGGACCGGATTGGTCGGGATGATCCGATGCGGGTTAATCGTCTCGTGGCTATAGTGATAGTGACGCACGATATGTTCCATATTCACGGTCTCAGCGACGCCAGCGATTTGATATAGCTCGCGGGTATAGCCCCAGAGATTGGGGTAATCGACGATGCGCTTGCGATTGCATTTGAAGTGCAAGTGATACACTGGATCGAAGCGAACAAGCGTGGTGAACAAACGCCAATCTGCTTCGGTCAAACGATCCCCCATGAGGTAGCGATTTTCGCTCAGCCGCTCTTCTACCCAATCGAGGCTATCGAACAGGGGACCGACGGCTGCATTATAAGCTGACTGTGTGGTCGCAAAACCTGATTTGTAGACGCCATTGTTGATGGTGTCATAGATGCGGTTGTTCACCACTTCGATGTCTGCGCGCAGTTCAGCTGGCCAGTAGTCATCGGTATTGCCAGTGATGCCATCAAAGGCAGAGTTGAAAATGCGAATGATCTCTGAAGATTCGTTCGAAACAATCGTCTCGCGCTGTTTGTCCCAAAGAATAGGTACAGTGACGCGTCCAGAAATTTGCGGATCAGCCTTGAGATAGATGTCGCGTGCAAAGGGCAGCCCATAAAGCGTATCACCGGTTGCGCCATGCGCGTCTGTTTCAAAGGTCCAGCCATCTGAAAGCATGTCGGGATGAACAGCAGAAACCGAGATGTGATCCTCTAACCCTTTCAGGGCACGGAAGATTAAAGCGCGATGCGCCCAAGGGCAGGCGTAGCTGACATAGAGATGATAACGCCCACTTTCGGCTGCAAAGCCATCGGTCCCACTGGGACCTGCGCTACCATCTGCAGTAATCCAATTGCGAAATTTGGCAGTCGTGCGTTTAAAAGCGCCGCCAGAGGCGGATGTGTCGTACCATTGGTCTTTCCAGACACCATCAACAAGCAAACCCATGATACTTCCTTCAGCTCTTTACGTTTCTGAAGGTTTAGCTTGTTCGTTGGTGTAAGGTAACGGGCTTAGGCGCGCAGGTTGCGTGCAAGAGCGCACAGAATTTCTGCCGAGAAATTTGCTTAAATCCCACCTTGTTCGGCGTTCAACAACAAACGGACCAAAGCAGGCTGTGCTCTCACGCCTGTTTTGTCGTAGATGCGCTGGAGGTGGGTCTTGGCTGTATTTGGGCTGATCCCAAGTGAAATCGCGGCTGACCCAATGTCGCGTCCGTCAATCAGGTGACGCGTGAGCTTTTCTTGGGTGTGGGAAAGGCCATAGACCTCTGCTGCGCTGGCAAGTTGGCGCTCTAGTCGATGTGTGTCTTCAAAGGTGATCAATAGCTTGCCATCGCGTAAGATAGCCCAGCAAATATGTGCAAACCCAGTGTCGTCCTGCCCCAAAGCAACGGCGCGCGTGACAGCCTCTTCACCCACATAGGGCGTGTGTCTGTGGCGCACTTTTGCGATCCATGCGATTGCTTCAAGCAAATCGTTTTGAACGTCGCCCTCGCTCGCGTGCAGAAAATCACCACGCTTTCCAAGCATCGGATGTTCGGAAAGTCGTTCCTGCGCCGCCTCGTTCATCCAAAGAATACGGGCAGTTTTATCAACTTCGACAAGAGGCGCACGTACGTGATCCACGCGCATTTGTGTTCCGACGATACAGGCGATTTTCCAGATACCATCGATTTTGTGCAAAATTTTCAGCTCGTAATAACGCCCTGCCAGCTCGGTCGGTTTGTCCGACATATCGCCTATCTGATCATAGCTGACCCAAGCCATTTCAGCGCTGACTACGACATTCATGTTCTCGCGTTTGATGCTTTCAGGGGTCAACCATTCGGTGTTCTCGGTCAACAGGTGATGCATCTGATTGTGAATATCTGCACTAGTCGCGACAGTGACGCCAGTGCCCACGTGTGAGCAAACGCGGCGCGTTTCGGGGCCGTCGTGCCAGCAAGCACGCCACGCATCGAAGTCGCGGTTTAAGTAGGCTTGCGTCTCTGCTTCTATAACGGCGAGAACAGCAGCGCGATCATCATCGAAGTCTTGCATGGAATTTGTGCTTTCTCGTTATGCTTCTTTGCTGCATCATGTTCAGCATACTCCGTGATATCTGTTTAAACCATTTGAACTGCAGGAGGTGCCACCGAAATGATGTTTCGGAACGGCGATAATATTCCTCTTCCTTATCGTTTTTGAATGACGCGTTGCGCCGCTCTGACAATTGAACAGCGATCAGTGCATGCATATCCATTTCGATTTTCCCATCGTTTGAAAGCGTACTTGAAACGAATAGGGGATGCGGCGACTTTGCCGTGTCATACGAACGAACCACAGGGGCGATTTTTTTCTTCTGGTATGCGATAATTCTCGAGTTTTCGAATACGATGGAACGACCGCGGCCGGCTTCCACAAAAGGGCCAAGAACGAGGAACAGGTGATGCTAACGCAAACGGACACACTTACACTGCGCAGGCTTGCCAAGCAGGATATCGATGCATTCCTTGCCTACCGGTGCGATCCCGATGTCGCGAAATTCCAAGGCTGGGAGCATATGGATCGCAATGGAGCGTTGGGGTTTCTTGAGCATATGGCGCAGGTGCCTTTGTTGCAGTTGGGACAATGGACACAGTTGGCTCTCGCAGGGCGCAGTGATGATGTTTTGCTTGGGGATTTTGGGGTACATCTGTCCGGCGACGGACGTGAGATCGAGCTGGGCATCACCTTGGCGGCTGATGCGCAGGGGCGAAATATCGGTTTTGAGGCCGTTGAAATGATCACAGCTTGGCTGTTCGCTCGAACCCAGATTGATCGGATCGTCGCGATCACCCATGCTGACAATAAACGCGCTTTGTCTCTGCTGTCGCGCACGCCTTTCAAGCATACCCACGATACCCATGATGTTATCGATGGTGTAGCAACGCCCGAACGTTGGTTCGAGTTGCGTCGCGACTGGTTCCAAGCGCGTCGTGTTTCGGTTTGAGCTTTTGAGAATCCCCACCTATACAGTCCTTCAACAACGCCCCACAGGGGCCGGACAGGTGTGATACGGCAGTCGACCCAAACAGGGGGCTAAAGTGTCAGTGGTTGATGGCGGCGCAAGTCGCTTGCTCTCCTGCTCGGCTTGCCGAAATGAAGGAGACCGCCCTTATGAAATCCATTCTTACAGCATGTGTGTTTACGTTTTTAGCCTCTGCGGCGATGGCGCATCCCGGTCATTTGGCCGAGGTCGCGGGTCATGGGCATTGGCTGGGTGCAGCTGCGCTGGGCGCGGCGATTGCACTTGGCGCTTGGGCGGCTCTGAAAGGCAAGAAAAAGGAAGAAGGCGAAGCTGAAGAAGCCGAGCTGGACGACGAAGAATTGCAGGAGGCATAGTACGATGAGCAAAATAGGCGTGATGATTTGCGGGCATGGCTCGCGGAGCCAGTCAGCGGTGAATGAATTCTCCCAGCTAGCCGAAAAACTACCGCCGTTTTTGCCAAGCGAATGGGTGATGGAATACGGCTACCTTGAGTTTGCCAATCCGGTGATCCGCGATGGTCTGGACAAGCTGCGTGAAGCGGGCTGTGACAAGATTTTGGCCGTGCCTGGCATGCTTTTTGCTGCAATGCATTCCAAGAATGACATTCCCACTGTTTTGAACACCTATGCAGCAAAGCACGGGATCGATGTGTCTTATGGCCGCGAGCTGGGCGTTGATCCAAAGATGGTCGCTGCTGCTGGCGCGCGCATTCAAGAAGCTGTCAATAAGGCAAATACCGAGCATGGCGAACTGCCTCTGCACGAGACTTGTCTGGTTGTCATCGGGCGCGGCGCCTCTGATCCTGATGCCAATGGCAACGTGGCCAAGATCGCGCGCCTTTTGCAAGAGGGCATGGGGTTTGGCTGGTGCGAGGTTGGCTATTCCGGCGTGACTTTCCCGCTTGTTGAGCCGTGCCTGCAGCACACGAGCAAGCTTGGCTACAAACGCGTTATCGTCTTTCCTTACTTCCTGTTCAGCGGCATTTTGATCGACCGTATTTATGGTTTCACAGATCAGGTCGCGGCAGAGCATCCGTCAATCGATTTTGTGAAGGCGGGCTATTTGGGCGATCATCCAAAGGTGCTTGAAACTTTTGCTGAACGTGTGAGTGAACAGCTCGGTGCCGCTGCGCCGCCATCTTGCGGGGACTGCGGATATCGCGAGCAAGTCTTGGCCTTTGACGACGGGCAGCATCACCACATCAAGCCAGAAGATCGCACACATCCTGCATTCGGGTCCGTGCCACCTGCGACCTGCGTGATGTGCAAGTACCGCACACAAGTTCTCGGATTTGAGGCTGAGGTCGGCGCAGTACAAGAAAGCCATCACCATCATGTGGAAGGGCAGGGTGCATCTGCCCCTGGATCCAACGTCGCGGACTGCGCGCATTGTGATACGTTCTGCACGGGCATGTGCCGTTTGGAAATGCCGCATCATCATCACCATGACCACGGGCATAACCATGATCATAGCCACGATCACGACCATCACCACCACGCGGAATACCCACATGCTAAGCACCCGCACGGCCCAGAAAGCGCGCGGAAATCATCGTGAGACCCTATGAACGCGACCCCTCTGCCATCTACGCGCAGAGCTTTGCGACCGTGCGCGCAGAGGCTAACCTAGATCGGTTTGATCTAGGCATGCAAAGCCTCGCGGTGCGCCTCATCCATGCGTGCGGCATGGTTGAAGTCGCTGATCGCATCGCCTTTTCCCAAGGGGCTTATCTGGCAGGGCATCGTGCGCTCAAGGCGGGTGCGCCGGTTCTTTGCGATTGTGAAATGGTCGGCGCGGGGATTATTCGTCGCTATTTGCCAAACAATAACGAGGTGATTGTCACCTTGAATGATCCAAGCGTCCCGGATCGCGCCAAGGATATCGGCAATACGCGGTCTGCTGCGGCTGTCGAACTTTGGGAACCCCATCTTGAGGGCGCAGTTGTAGCTATTGGCAATGCGCCGACGGCACTTTTCCATTTGCTCGAACTGCTCGACGCTGGTGCGCCAAAACCGGCGGTTATCCTCGGCTTCCCTGTTGGATTTGTTGGCGCTGCGGAAAGCAAAGCAGAACTTGCTGCGCGCCCTCGTGGCTGCGATTTCGTCGCGCTTCGGGGCCGTCGCGGTGGTTCGGCCATTGCCTCCGCTGCTGTAAATGCCCTGTCAGCGGGCCTACCGGAGGAACAAAATGTCTGATCCTTGGTTGCATATCGTCGGCATTGGTGAGGATGGCATGGAGGGGTTGGTCCCCGCCACCCGCGCGGTCGTGGAAGCGGCCGAGGTTATCATCGGCGGCAATCGTCATCACAAGCTCAGCGAAACGGTGGACGCGGTGCGTATCGCGTGGCCTTCGCCCTTTGATGCGTTGATCGAAACGCTCAATGAACATCGCGGCAAACGCGTTGTCGTGCTCGCGACGGGCGATCCTTTGTGGTTCTCTGTTGGCGCACGTATTGGGCGTTCCATTGATCCCAGCGAAATCACCTACCATCCGCAGCTCAGTGCCTTTCAACTGGCAAGCGCGCGCATGGGTTGGTCGATGCCTGATGTGGAAACGCTCACAGTGCATGGCCGTCCTGTGGAGCAGATGATTGCCTTTATCCAGCCAGACATTCGTTTACTGATCCTGACGACAGGCGCAGAAACCCCTGCGCAGATCGCAGCATTCTTGAATGAACGCGGCTTTGGGCAAAGCAAGATCACGGTGCTCGCCGCAATGGGTGGTGAGGACGAGCAACGCTTTGACGGCATTGCCAGTGATTGGGCGCATGAGGTGCCTGCCTTTAACACGATGGCAGTCGAATGCATCGCCGAGCCAGATGCTGCGCTTCTGCCGCGCGTGCCGGGGCTTGCGGATGAGCTGTTCCAAAGCGACGGCACGATGACCAAACAAGAGGTGCGCGCCAGCACCGTCGCCAAACTGATGCCCATGCGCGGTGCTTTGCTGTGGGACATTGGCACAGGCTGCGGAAGCGTTGCTGTTGAATGGATGCGCGCGGCGCGTTACGCGCGCGCAATCGGTATTGAGCCGCGCGCAGATCGACGCGCAATAGCGGCGGCAAATGCTTTGGCGCTTGGGGTGCCGAAATTGGAGCTGATCGACGGAAAAGTGCCCGAAGCGCTCGATGGGTTAGACGCGCCTGATGCAGTGTTCATCGGCGGCGGCTTGACTGAGGCGGTGTTCGATGCTGCATGGGATGCCTTGCGCCCCTTGGGCCGTTTGGTTGCCAACGCTGTGACGCTCGAAAGCGAAGCGACGTTGATTGCATTGCATAAGAAACACGGCGGACAATTGGTGAAGCTGCAAATCAACCGCGCGACGCCTGTTGGATCGCTCACAGGGTGGCGGCCGTCCATGCCCGTGACCCAATGGAGCTTGATCAAGCGATGACTGGCAAACTTTATGGCGTTGGGCTTGGGCCAGGCGATCCTGACCTGATGACATTGCGCGCGCACCGCCTGATTTCGAACGCAACGGTGGTCGCTTATCCTGCGCTTGCAGGAGCGGATAGTTTTGCGCGTTCCATCGCGGCGGATGTGATCCCCAAGGGCGCGCATGAAATCATCATGGACGTCCCCATGAGCGTTGAACGCGCCCCTGCGCAAGAGGCTTATGACAAAGGCGCAGCAGAGATTGCAACTGCGTTAGAGGCAGGTGATGACGTCATTTGCCTCTGCGAGGGTGATCCGTTTTTCTATGGCTCCTTCATGTATCTCTTCGCGCGTTTGTCAGAGCGGTTTGAAGTCGAAGTCGTGCCCGGCGTCACCTCCATCACTGCCTGCGCCGCACGTGCTGGCATGCCTCTCGCGGCGCGCAACGAGCGATTGACCGTTTTGCCCGGCCCACTGCCAGAGGACGAGCTGCGCGCCCGTATCGAGGGCGCAGAAAGCGTCGCGATCATGAAGGTCGGTCGCCATTTAACTAAAATTCGAAGCGTGATCGACGGCCTCGGCCTCACCGAACACGCGGTCTATGTTGAACGGGCCAGCTTGCCAGAAGAAGTGGTTCTGCCCTTGGCAAACGTTCCTGAAAAAGCGCCCTATTTCTCGATGATTTTGCTCACGAAAGGAGCCGATCCATGGCTTTGAAGTCCGGTTCTGTGAACCCCGTCGTTATGGCGCTGTCGCGCTCTGGCGAACCTACGGCGCACCGCGTTGCCAAGGCAATTGGCGCGCAGGTGCATGGCCGCAAGGGCCGTGTTGATGCGGCTGATGCCTTCTTTGGTAATGCCCTTGATCATGCACGCGAATTGTTCGCTGCGGGCACACCAATTGTCGGTGTTTGTGCCAGCGGCATCCTCATCCGCGGTGTCGCGCCTTTGCTCGCGGACAAACGCACCGATCCTATCGTGATTTCGGTCAGCGATGATGGCGGCGTGGTTGTTCCCTTACTTGGCGGCCATCGCGGCGCGAACCGTTTGGCCAAACAGATTGCCGATGATTTGGGCAGCGTTGCGGCTGTGACGACGGCGGGTGATGTTGCGATGGGCGTGGCCCTTGATGAACCTCCGTTGGGTTATCGCCTTGCGAACCCTGAGGATGCCAAAGGCGCGATGGCCGAAATGCTAGGCGGCGCTGGCGTGCGCGTCACGGGCGAGAACATCTTTGATATCGAAAACGATGATACGGGCGTTGACCTGATCGTAAGCGACGCGCCTGTTGAGGGTTCTGAGACGACATTGGTCTATCATCCACAACGCTTCGTGCTCGGCCTCGGCTGCGCGCGCAATGCCGATCCGGCAGAGATGTGGGAGCAGGTACAAACGGTGTTAAGGGATGCAGGCGTTGCAGAAGGCGCCATTGCGGCGGTAGCCTCTATCGATCTTAAAGGCGACGAGCCTGCTATGATCGAAACAGCGAAACGTTTGGGCAAACCTTTGCGCCTGTTCACAGCGGCAGAGCTAGAAGCGGAAACTCCGCGTTTGCAAAATCCGTCTGACGTGGTTTTTGCCGAAGTTGGCTGTCATGGCGTAAGCGAAGGCGCGGCCTTGGCCAGCGTTGGTGCGACTGGATCATTGCGCGTTGCCAAAACGAAAACGGCGAATGTGACGGTGGCGCTTGGCGAAGCGGTGGAACCGTTGATTGACCTTCAGGGCCGCTCTCGTGGACGCCTGTCGATTGTCGGCATTGGACCGGGTCAAGCCAGCTGGCGTACCCCCGAAGTCAGCCGCCTTGTTGCGGACGCTGAAGAACTTGTTGGTTATGGCCTCTATATTGATCTGCTCGGACCGCTCGCGATTGGCAAAACCCGTTCTGATTTCCCGCTTGGTGGTGAAGAAGCACGTTGCCGCTATGCCTTAGAACAAGCGGCGCTTGGTAAAAACGTAGCTTTGGTCTGTTCTGGCGATGCAGGCATCTATGCTATGGGCGCGCTTGTGTTCGAACTAATGGATCGTGGAGAGGACGAGATGGGCGTGAGTGATGCGGCGCATCGCGTCGAGGTTGTTTGCTCTCCCGGCGTATCCGCCTTGCAAGGCGCAGCGGCGCGCGCGGGCGCGCCTTTGGGCCATGATTTCTGCGCGATTTCCTTGAGCGATTTGTTGACGCCGCGCGATGATATCTTGCGCCGTTTGAAAACAGCGGCAGAGGGCGATTTTGTGATCGCCTTCTACAATCCCGTTTCGAAAACACGACGGACGCTACTGGCCGAGGCACGCGACATCCTACTGAAACACCGCCCTGCGGATACGCCGGTGATGCTGGCGTCCTCGCTTGGCCGTCCAGAAGAACACGTGCGCTATCGTCGTTTGGACGAATTGGAAGTGGATGAGGTCGACATGCTGACGGTTGTTCTGGTTGGCTCCAGCAATTCCAAGCTGGCACAACTTGGCGAAGGTCCACGCATGTACACGCCGCGCGGCTATGCGCGCAAAATCGATGGGGACCTGTCTGAGCAGGCGTCTTGATTAAGTTTATTTAGAAAGATGAAGACATGACCGTTTATTTTATTGGCGCGGGTCCGGGCGATCCTGAACTGTTGACCTTGAAAGCACAGCGCTTGATCGCGGAATGCCCTGTGTGTTTGTACGCAGGGTCTTTGGTGCCGCAAGAGGTTGTCGCAGGTGCGCCAGAGGGCGCAATTGTCATGGATACGGCGGCGATGACGCTGGATGACACACATGGCGAGATCGTCGCGGCGCATGGGCGCGGCGAAAACGTGGCGCGTGTGCACTCGGGTGATCCATCGCTTTACGGGGCGATTGCAGAGCAAATTCGACGCCTTCGCGCAGATGGAATCGATTATCAAATTATTCCGGGTGTCCCTGCCTATGCGGCTGCGGCGGCAGCGCTTGGTCAGGAATTGACCGTGCCGGAAGTGGCCCAGTCTATCGTGCTCACGCGTGTTTCGATGAAAAGCACGTCGATGCCACCGAAAGAAACGCTTGAGAATTTCGCAGCGACGGGCGCGACTTTGGCGATCCATTTGGGCGTTCGCAACCTGCGTGAAATTGTGCGCGTTCTTGGCCCGCATTATGGTGAAGATTGCCCTGTTGTTGTGGCCTATCGCGTGGGTTGGCCGGACGAGATGTTCATTCGCGGGACTTTGAAGGACATTCACAAGAAGGTGCGTGCGGAAAAGATTACGCGCACGGCGCTGACTTTGGTTGGTCCAGTCTTGGGGAATATACGTGATTTCAAAGACAGCGCGCTCTATGATCCCGCTATGCCGCATGTCTTGCGCCCGGTTGAAGGCGCGCTATTGGAAGAGCCGATTGACTGACCTAAACCACATAGCGCAACAGATCGCGGCGGTTCCACTGAGAGGTGGTCGCCGCATAGTTGCGCTTGTTGGTGCGCCTGCGAGCGGGAAATCGACGCTTTCTGACGCACTAATGGAACTAATCCCCAAATCGGCAGTTGTGCCAATGGATGGGTTCCATCTGAGCAACGACGCGTTGGATGCTATGGGGCGGCGCCCCTTCAAAGGTGCGCCTGATACGTTTGATGTGGAAGGATTGATCGCGCTGACTTCAGCGATCCAATCCGGCGATGATGTTCGCTATCCTACCTTTGATCGCAAGAATGACAGTGTTGTTCCCGAGGGCGGGCAATTGCCGAGCGATTGCGAGACTGTGATTGTTGAAGGCAACTATCTGCTCTTGAATGCCGCACCTTGGGATGGGCTTGTGAAGGCTTGGGATTTTACGATCATGCTAGAGGTGCCGCTTGATGTTTTGCAAGAACGACTTGTGCAGCGTTGGCTGAAACATGGATACGATGCAGAGGGCGCGTTGGAGCGGGCGATGCGCAACGATATTCCCAACGCGAAAACGGTGGTCGAGAAAAGCCGCGCAGCAGATGTGATCCTGCGCGACCCTCAGATTTAGCTTAGTCCGCTTCGATCATATCGACGCGCGTTGCATGACGCCCGCCTTCGAATTCCGCGTCCAAGAAGGCGTCGATGATATCGAGTGCAAGGCCCTCACCAATCACGCGTGCGCCCATGGAGAGCATATTGGCGTTGTTGTGCTGGCGGATCATCCGCGCGGAAAAGACGTCGGAACACACGCCGCAACGGATGCCTTTGACCTTGTTCGCGGCCATCATGATGCCCTGACCTGTGCCGCACAAAAGAATGCCGAGATCGAATTCACCAGACACAACACGCTCTGCCGCGGCTTGACCGTGTTTCGGATAATGCGTGCTTTCAGAGGTCGTGGGACCAATGTCGAGCACTTCAAATCCGCGCGCTTGCACATGTTTTGCAAAGGTTTGGCGAAGCTCAATGTCAGCGTGATCGCTCGACAGGATGATGCGTTTGCTGGCGGTCATGGAGTTGGTCCCAATACTGATAAGTGTGGCAGCGAAGATAGGCCAAAGCCTATGTGCGCCTCATACATCAACGCTGCGCCTTTGGTCTAGGAAATCAACTGTGGTTGTTGTTTTTGTCACAGGGGCACGTTGCATAGATTGTTTGTTCCGCACCGTATCTCTGCAGCGTTCTTTCAGGTGACATACCCCGTTTCCTCAACAAAGCGCAGGACGCCACATTTGCGGTTTGGGTTTGTTAACAATAGTTCAAAGAACTCGGCGTCCGCATTGGACACCGAATTGAGGATAAGGCGCTCTGTTTCAAGATAGCTAAAAGGATGCAAGCTCCGCTTATTGCAAATCCCCAAAGGCCGCTTGCAATCGTTCCACCGCCTCAACCACCCGTGCGCGCGGGGTGGCGAAGTTGAAGCGTAGGAAGTTGTCGCCGCCTTTGCCAAAAGTTGGCCCATGGTTGGCCGCAATGCGTGCATCTTGCTCGACCCGCTTGGTGAACTCTTCGCGGCTCATGCCAGTGTCGTCAAAATCGACCCACGCAAGGTAAGTTGATTGCATCGCCATCGATTTCAAACCCGGAATGGCGTTCACACCAGCATCGAACACTTTGCGGTTGCCATCCAAATACTGCACAAGATCATCGACCCATGCGGCCCCTTCTTGGGAATACGCGGCCTCTGCCATAAAGAGGCCGAAGGAATTCGGACTAAGCCCCATCGCGGCCATGCGCGCTGCGAAACGGGCGCGCAGGTCAGGATCGGCGATGATCACATTGCCAGAGTGCGAGCCCGCGATGTTGAAGGTTTTTGTCGTAGCGGTCATCATCACAAGGCGATCTTCGATGCCTGCGATATTTGCCATCGGGATGTGCGTATTGCCGTCAAACACCAGATCATGATGGATTTCATCGCTCACAAGGATCAGATCGTGGCGCTTGGCTAAGGCGGCGACAGCTTGCAGCCCGCCCTTGCTCCAAACGCGGCCCGACGGGTTATGGGGCGAGCAGAAGACAAGCATCGTTTCATTGCCTGTCATCTGTGCATCATAGGCGTCGAAATCCAGTTCGTACCGCCCATTCACGTTGGACATTTCGCACTCAACCACATTGCGGCCAGCGGCAGCAATCACGCGTGCAAACGCATGATAGACAGGTGTGAACAGAACAACGCCTTCGCCCGGATTGGTGAAAGCATCGACGCACATTGCGGTGCCGTTCACGAGGCCATGAGTCGTGAAAATACCATTTGCATCGACATCCCAGCCGTGGCGCGCTTTCATCCACCAACAGATTGCCTCGCGGTAGGGGACGTCATTTCCGTAATATCCATAAACACCTTGCTGGTGCATCTTGAGGACCGCATCGGACACGCATTTTGGTGGGAGGAAATCCATATCCGCGACCCACATTGAGATACCGCCGTCGGCTGGCACGCCATAAATGGCCTCCATCGAATCCCATTTCATGGAATGGGTGCCAAAACGGTCGATAATCTCGTCAAAACTCATGTGGGATTCTCCAAATAATGTTACGGTTGACGCTAGCGAATTGCCGCAAATCTGCAAGGCCCGTTGCAGCGCGCGCCTCGCTGGATTAAATGCAGGGTCATGATACGTAAGATCCTGATCCATCCAGATCCCCGCCTGAAAAAGGTGTGCGCGGCTTTGCCCGATATTTCGGACGAATTGCGCACGCTTGCAGATGATATGCTTGAGACAATGTATGCCGCGCCTGGCATTGGTCTCGCAGCGCCGCAATTGGGCATCTTGGACCGCATCATTGTGCTGGATTGTGAAAAGGAAGACGCGGCCACGCCGAAGCCTATGGTCATGGTGAACCCGCGTATTATTGGCAGCTCGGATGACACGAACGTTTATGATGAAGGTTGTCTGTCGATCCCTGATCAATACGCGGAAGTGACGCGCCCGAAAGAGGTGCGCGTTGAATGGCTTGATCTGGACGGCAATCTGCAAGAGCAGGACATGGATGGTTTATGGGCGACCTGCGTACAGCACGAGATCGATCATCTTGAGGGCAAGTTGTTCATTGATTATCTCAAACCGCTCAAGCGCCAGATGATCACCCGCAAGATGCAAAAGCTCAAACGCGAGATGGCGCGCGCATGAGCGTTCTGCCAGTTGTGGCATGGCCTGACCCTCGGCTCAGCCGTAAGTGTGATCCCGTTGGCAACTTGAACGACGAAATCCGTCAGCTCAGCCAAGATATGCTCGACACAATGTACAGAGCGAATGGTCGTGGACTTGCGGCACCGCAAATCGGTGTGTTGAAGCGTATCTTCGTGATGGATGCTACATGGAAAACTGGGGCGAAGACGCCGCTCGTTTGCATTGATCCAGAATTTACAGTGCTCGGCGACGCGCAAAGCACGAATGAAGAAGCCTGTCTTTCTATCATCGGCGTTTCTGCCGATGTCACGCGGGCCCAGCAGATCGAACTAAATTTTACCGCGCTGGATGGCTCCCGCGAAACGATGCTTTTGGATGGGTTTGAAGCGATTTGTGCCCAGCATGAAATTGATCATTTGAATGGGCGTGTGATCTTTGACCATCTAGACGAAGCCACGCGGGTAAAGCTTGAAGCAGATTATGAGGCGTTACAGACATGACGGTACGCAAATGCATCCCTTGGCCTGATAAACGCCTACGCAGCAAGGCGGAAGTGGTCAGCGAAATCACCGACGAGGTACGCGCGGTTTGGGCTGATTTGATCGACACGATGGAAGCGATGCCCGGTGTTGGCATGGGCGCGAACCAGATTGGCGTCATGCAGCGGATCGCGGTCGTTGATGCATCGCAAGAGCGCGGCCAAGTGGTACGCATGGCGAACCCCAAGGTGCTGCATGCCTCCGTAGAGCTGCGCGAGCATGATGAGGCGAGCCCGAATTTGCAGGGTGTCTCTGCCATCATCAAACGCCCGCGCGCAGTGACTGTCGAATTTCTCAATGAACGGGGCGAGATCGAACAACGTGATTTTATCGGGCTCTGGGCGACGTCTGTGCAGCATCAGATCGATCATCTGAACGGCAAGCTCTATTTCGACCATCTCAGCCGCGTGAAGCGGGATATGTTGATCAAAAAGGCACGCAAACTATGAGAGTGATTTTCATGGGTACACCCGATTTTTCGGTTCCTGTGCTCGAGAGCCTTGTGAACGCGGGTCACGATATTGCCGCCGTTTATTGTCAGCCACCACGCCCAGCGGGTCGCGGCAAGAAAGAACGCCCAACGCCGGTTCATCAACGCGCGTTGGAGCTGGGTTTGGATGTGCGCCATCCTGTGTCACTGAAAGGTGAAGAAGCGCAGGCAGAGTTCGCGGCTTTGAACGCGGATATTGCGGTTGTGGTGGCCTATGGCCTCATCCTGCCGCAGGTGATTTTGGATGCCCCGACGAAGGGCTGTTTGAATATCCACGCATCGCTTTTGCCACGTTGGCGCGGGGCTGCACCCATTCATCGTGCAATCATGTCTGGCGATGCAGAGACCGGTATTTGCATCATGCAGATGGAAGCTGGTTTGGACACGGGACCTGTTCTTTTGCGCGAAGCGACAGATATTGGGGCGGAAGAAACAACAGGCGCGCTTCATGATCGTTTGAGCGCGATGGGCGCAGCATTGATTTGTTCAGCCCTGGATCAGATTGATAGTTTGCAAGCTGAAACACAGCCCGAGGATGGTGTCACCTATGCCGCCAAAATCGACAAGGCAGAGGCGCAAATCGATTGGTCGCGCAGTGCGGTAGAGATCGATTGCCAGATCAGAGGGCTTTCCCCTT
>NZ_JBDWVM010000299.1:0-5518 GCF_039984035.1 Planktotalea sp.
TATTGGTATCTTGATCGAAGAGCACGCAGGCAAATTGCCGTTTTGGCTGGCACCGCGGCAGGTGGTTGTGGCGTCGATTATCTCGGACGCAGATGACTATGTGCACGAGGTCGTGGCCATGCTCGTGGCGGCAGGCGTGCGCGCTGAAGCCGATATTCGCAACGAAAAGATCAACTACAAAGTGCGCGAACATTCCGTTGGGAAGGTCCCGGTTATTTTGGCGGTTGGGGCCCGTGAGGTCGAAGAACGGACCGTCACAGTCCGGCGTTTGGGTGAAAAACAGACCCGCGTAGAGGCGTTGACAGATGTTGCACAGACCCTTGGCCGCGATGCCACGCCACCCGACCTTTTGTAACATTTCGTGTACGACACCGGGCCCAACCATGGCGCGAGTAGGGATTTTGTAACATTTTGGCGGGTAGAAGGAGATTTCTATGGGTGACGGTCACCTTCCACTGACGCCAGCGTGACACACGCGGTCGTGAATGGATTGTCTGTTCCCCAAGATCTATTCTTTGATCTATTCTTGGCCACATCGGTCCACAAATAGGGAAGTACACCATGTCAAAAACCATGAAAACCGTTGCAATCGCCGGTGCCGTCGCCGCTGCTATGGCTGCACAAGTAACCACCGTTGACGCCGCGTCCAAAGAGAAGTGCTTTGGTGTGTCGCTTGCAGGCGCGAATGATTGCGCCGCAGGCCCCGGCACAACTTGCGCAGGCACATCCACGGTTGATTACCAAGGCAACGCCTGGACGCTGGTAGACGCAGGCACATGCGCCGAAATCGAATTGCCACAACAGGCAGATGGCTCCGCACGCCACGGCGCGCTCGAAGAACTGTCTCGCGATCTGCCCGCATAAGGCGACGATGTGATACGAATTGAGACCCGGCGGCACCCCGCCGCCGGCGTTTCACGGCCTGTTGATACGCAGAACCCGAATTTTTCGGAGAGCTACGATGCTGGATAACACCCCTCGGTTCGACCGCCTGCCTCCCGCCCCCGGCGTGGGTTACAAACCTCAGCATTTCAACGAGTTGCGTGCAGACCCCGGCCCCGTCCGGTGGATCGAAGTACATGCGGAAAACTACATGGGCGACGGCGGGCGACCCCTCGCGCAGCTGCGCGCGCTGTCGGAACAATTCGCGCTGTCGGTGCATGGTGTCGGGTTGAGCATTGGCGGCGAAGGTGCGCTTGATGCAGACCATCTGGCGCGGCTGAAACATCTGGTGAGCTGGTCGAAACCTGCAAGTTTCTCGGAACATCTTGCGTGGTCCACGCATGGGGCCGAATTTCTGAACGATCTGCTTCCCCTGCCCTACACCACCGTGACCCTGGCCCGCGTGGCCGAACATATTGATCAAGTTCAATCGGCATTGGGCTGTCAAATGTTGCTGGAAAATCCATCCAGCTATCTGGCCTTCGCTGAAAGCACTTGGTCAGAAACGGATTTCTTGCGGGAATTGGTGCGGCGTACGGGCTGCGGGTTGCTGCTAGACGTCAATAACGTGTTCATTTCAGCCACGAATTTGGGCCTGTCCACCCAAGATTACATAAACGCCTTCCCGCTGGATGCCGTTGGCGAAATTCACGTCGGGGGCCACGACGAAGAACACGACGACCACGGCGCCCCATTGTTGATCGACAGCCACGGCAAGCCCGTGGATGATCCCGTTTGGGCGCTGTTGGACATGACATTAGAAAAATCCGGCCCTCGCCCCGTACTGGTTGAATGGGATACGGATGTCCCCGATTGGCCCACTTTGCGTCGCGAAACAGAACGTGCTGCGCTGGCACTGTCGCCGGCAAAATGACCGTCTCGCAGACCAGTTTCCGGCAGGCAGTGCTGGATCCGTCCCAAGCAGTGCCCGATGGCCTGATAGACGGGGCCGATGGTCCTGCAGGTCGCCGGTTTTCCGTGTATCGCAATAACGTGGTCGTGTCCCTGACCGAAGCGCTGCGCACGGCTTTCCCATTGGTGCACAAACTTCTGGGCGGGGCCACATTCGGCCAGTTGGCCGCTATATTTGTGCGCGCACATCCACCTGCCTCACCTATGATGATGCATTACGGCGCGGCCCTGCCGGATTTTCTTGCCGGTTTCGCGCCTCTTGCCCAAATTGGATATCTGGCTGATTGTGCGCGTCTTGATCTGGCGCTTCGGTCCTCTTATCACGCGAGCGACTGCGCCCCCCTATCGGCGGAAAAATTGCAATGTGACCCCGAAGATCTGATGCAGTTACAGTTGGCTCTGGCCCCTGCGACCCAAATTATCCGCTCCAGCTGGCCGCTCTATGACATTTGGAAAATGAACACCGTCGAAGGCGCGCCCAAACCCCGCGCCGTCGCGCAAAATGTTCTCATCACCCGGCCAAACTTCGATCCGACCCCCCATCTGTTGCCCCCCGGCGGGGCCACATGGTTGGAACAGTTGCACAAGGGGTACCCCCTTGGCGAAGCGACTGAAACTGCGCAAATGGCCACCCCTGATTTTGATCTCACCCAGACATTGTCTGTGGCGCTACACACCGGCGCGCTGACAGACCATCACACAAAGGACCATTAAATGATCTCTCTCTACGCTTCCGTGACAGACCGGCTTGGCAAATCGGACTGGCTGCTGACAACATTGGCGCGCTTCGTGTTTGCGGCTGTCTTGTTGATGTATTTCTGGGCCTCGGGGGTGACAAAACTGGGCGATGGTTTCTTGGGCCTGTTTCAACCGTCAGTGGGGGCCTATGCGCAAATTTTCCCCAAGGTGATGGAGACCGTCACCTATGATACGTCGCAGTTGTCACTCTTTCATTGGGCCGTCGTGGTGGCCGGAACTTGGGCGGAATTCATCCTGCCGGCATTGATCGTGGTTGGTTTGTTCACCCGACTGTCAGCGCTGGGTATGATCGGCTTTATCGTCGTACAAAGCCTGACAGATCTGATCGGCCATGGCGGCTTTGAACACCTCGAAACGGTTGGCGCTTGGTTTGACCGTCTGCCCAACAGCGCGATCCTTGACCAACGTGCGTTCTGGATCTTTGTGTTGTTGGTCTTAGTGATCAAAGGTGCCGGGCCGCTTTCGCTTGATCGCCTGCTCAAAAACCGCGTGTCTGCATCCGACCCAACGACCTGAGCAGGTTAAGCAACACCCAACGCCTGCTGAACATTGCGCGTCCACCCCAGATGCATGTCGTCCCCGACAACGATCAGGGGACGTTTCATCAAACTGGGGTGCGCTTTCAACAGATCTAAATGAGGCTGCGCGCGCGCCGCCTCGTCTAGGCCGCGCCATGTGGTCGAACGTGTGTTCACCAATGCAGCGCCAAAACGCTCATACGCCTGCCCCAAAACATCATCAGAAATACCGTCTGCACGTACGTCAACAAGCTCCGCACTTGGCAGGGCCTTCATCGCTTTTCGACAGGTGTCGCAGTTTTTCAAACCGTAAAGCAGCATATTTTACTCACATTTCTAAGAATTTCAGCAAAACAAGATTATTTTTTTGCCCGTTTTTCTTGATTTTTACACAGCATGCGCAATCTTTTAAAGGGCATTTAAACCCAAGATATTGGGCAAATTCATAGAGAAACTGTCCGGGCACTCCTGTGGCAGATCAACAAGGCAAAGGAGGCACGGAATTTATGCCAAATGGCACCGTGAAGTGGTTCAACACCACAAAAGGGTATGGTTTCATTGCGCCAGACGAAGGCGGATCTGATGTGTTTGTACATATTTCAGCCGTGGAACGCTCTGGGCTGCAAGGGCTACCTGACGACCAAAAAGTCAGCTTCGAGTTGGAAGAAGGGCGTGACGGGCGCCATATGGCGAGCGATCTGAAACTGCTTTAGGTTGTCTGCGGGTAACAAGCCGCTCTGGATCCGACAAAGGCCTTGTTCGGTCAGACAAAACAGACAGTAATTTCAGGTAGCAAGTTCAAAACCCATGCAACCTCGGTTGGTGCCCTGGCTCTCTGGGTATAGGCGCCAACACGTTTCTTTAACGTATGGGTTGCCCAACCAAGCGGCGCAGGATCGTCAATATTTGCGGCCCAAGGCGCGTTTGGAAAACGACCCCCGACGCGGTGCCTTTGCGCCAAACCACCTTGGCCGGCAACCGATGATGAATAACCTGCAACGTTACGGTGGCCCCCACCGCAATCTGCGGCGCACCTTCAAGACCAACGCCTTCGTCATGCACATTCATGATTGTCACACGATGCGATCCCCCACCAACGAGTAGGTTTGCCGAATATCGCGTCGGCGCGCGGTTCTTGCGCCAGAGTTGCATTGCAAAGCCCTTCACAGCCGTAAGACTGACGATAACTTAGCAAAAGAGAGTTAAGGCTCGGATAATCAGAGCAACCCGGTCATTTGGGATCGCCGACCACCCCCACAAACTCACGCCATTCGCCTTTGGACATACCCGACGTTTCTTGGGTCACGTTTTCGCCCGCCAACATCTTTTTGATGCACTCCAAAGCCCGGCCTGACAGGGTTGCGCCCCCCAAACGGTAGTCCTCAAAAGCGCCATATGCGGCAGGCACCCAATCTGCGACCATGGCACAGATTGCTTCGGCGTAGACGCGGATCTCGTATTGCGCATGCGCATCGGCACGTAGGCGCAAGAAATGGAACAGATTGTGCAAATCTACCTTCCAATACCACTGCGTATAGACATTCGCAGGCAGGTTCATGCGGGCTAATTCGCGGGCCAACCCTTGCTGCCCATCTTGGGAAATCATCTCGTCGTAGTGATCGTAGCAGCGCATCGCATCGTCCTGCAGATACCGCAAAACGCGTTGCGCTTCTTCACCAGTCAGCGCCTCGCCACGACCTTGGTTATTCACAACCGACTGGGCGGCCAGATCTTCGGCCGCAGGGATGTAAAATTCACGGTCCAAGATCGAATAACGGGCGGAATATTCATTCACGTTGGCCGTCCGGTGACGGATCCACTGGCGGGCAACAAACACCGGTAATTTCACATGCAATTTCAGCTCGCACATCTCAAACGGCGTAGAATGCCAATGGCGCATCAGATACCGGATCAGCCCTTCATCATTCTGAACAGATTTGGTGCCGCGCCCATAAGACACACGGGCGGCTTGGCAAATCGCCGCATCGTCGCCCATATAGTCGATGACCCGGACAAACCCATGATCCAGAACCGGTTGGGCGGTATACAAATGCTTTTCCATGCCCGGCGCAGTGGCACGCAGGGTTTGCGTGCTTTGGCTGCGCTGCTCTTCGATTTCGGCCTGATGTTCGGGGGTCAGCGGCATGGGAAAGATCCTTTCGGCGGCGTGAGTCGGGGCGACTATATCTGGAGGATGCGATACGCGGAACACCTATATGGTGTATTCTGAAAAAGCCACAACCCATAGGCCGCATCAGGCCCATGTGACTGGTGTCCGCCCGCGACCGTGTTAGTATCTCGGAACATCAAAAATTGAGGAGAGACGGTATGAGCCTGAAGTATCTGCACACGATGGTCCGCGTCAAAGATTTGGAGGCTTCGATCGC
>NZ_JBDWVM010000300.1:0-4029 GCF_039984035.1 Planktotalea sp.
GACACGGTGATGGAAGCCGCGATTGAAGCGGGTGCAGAGGATTGTGAAACATCAGAAGACGGTCATATGATCATCTGCGCGGATACCGACCTGAACGAAGTCTCTACCGCGATGGAAAAGGTTTTGGGCGAAAGCGACAGCGCGAAACTGATTTGGCAGCCAAACATTTCTACAGAGATGGATCTGGAAGGCATGACCAAATTGATGAAGCTGATCGATGCTCTTGAAGATGACGACGACATTCAGCGCGTAACTGCGAACTTTGAAGCCTCTGATGAGGTTATGTCCCAGCTTGAGTGATCGACGATTAGAGTGATTTTTAACAACGGCCTCCGATATTCGGGGGCCGTTTTGCGTTTTAGCGGAGCGCTTTCAACTCTGCCTCTGTCTGGGTGTCGCGCACCAATGTATGCCCCGCTTCGGCATCGCGTTTGCGTTTCCAACCGGTGGAAATATGCTCGCAATGCAGGAAACGCGCGTCTTTCATCATCGCCCATTTGTTGAACGCATAGCGATGTAGCCCGTGAATATCCCAAACCGCATTTGTGAACCAACGATTTGGGGCAAGGCAATATTTTTCCTTGCTACCTGCATCAGGGTCACGACGCCAAATATGATCTGCGTGGCGGGGCATTTGATCTTCGGGAAGCTTTGAATACCGCCAGAAACCCGGCATCGTGACATAGCCAATTTTCGAATGAACAGCCGCATCGAACACATTCGCGCCTGTGATCAATTCATCAATATCGATGGGAAGCACAGCGCGGGCGGAGTGAAGAAAACGATGCCGCGCAATGGCCAACATGCCGGCCTGATAGAACATGGAGCGATGGATCAGCTTGCTGGCTTTCCAGCTGCCAAAGGGAAAGTCAGAGGCGATGGCCTGAGCAGTGTCTAATCCAGTCACCGATTGCAGGCTTTGTTGCAATTTTGATATCGAATAGGCGTTTGATCCATTGTCGAAAATCAGGGTCGCGTTGGCGCCTTGGTTTTCGACATGATGCTTGAGCCAATCTGTAATCCATCCCAAATCATTGTCCTTGGATTTTGTCATGAGGACGTTTTTGTTATCAAAGTCAGTTGATTGTCGGCTGATCTTTGTCTTAAGCGTAAAGACTTCAGTTTCGATTTCGAGTTCGCTTGGCTCTTGAGAGCAACTCAACCACACTTCATCGTGGCGGCGATATCGCTTGATTTTGGGTTTACCCGCACCCTCGCCAGAGATCTTTATTTTTGAGGATGTTAGTAGGCTCTCTAAATTCAAGAGCTTAGGGCAAACCAAAAGCACAGCCTTTTTGCGTGCGATCCAGATCACATCATAGGCTAATGTGTGAAAATCATAAGTGTCATTATAGCCATCAAGTCGATATTTATCCGGCACAATATGCCGACGTTTCGGGCCGTTTTCAGGTAAAATGAGCGGGTTGAGCAATGACATGTCCATCCTAATCAGCTAGCCGTTTTTACCCTGTGGCGCAACGAGCTCTGTTTTGGCCTGCTGGCGCAGCGCATGTGTCAGCCCCTTTAGGTGTGGCGCAAGTCGTCGTGAAATTTGCCAGTATAGCGGCGTGTGATAACGCGGTCGTTGACCCAGCGCGACGAGCGTTCCGTCGGCTAAAGCCTCTTTCACCAATTGCGCGGGGTTCATGCCCCAACCCATCCCGACGCTGGCAGCTGCAACAAAGGCCTGTGTCGAGGGTAAAACATGGCCGGTGAGCGCGATGTGTTCGCCGGTTTCTCGAAGCGCCCAATCGCGCTGAAGCCCATCTTTGGTATCAAAGACAAGCGCCGTCGCGCGTTCCAACGCATCTGGTGTGACTCCATCTGGAAACCACTTCGCGACAAATTCAGGGCTGGCGGTTGCGACATATTCAAGCGCGCCGAGGGGGATGCTATCACAGCCTTGAATGGCCTGCGCCCGCGTCGTAATCGCAGCCGCGACGCGCCCTTCCTTCAAAAGCTGCGCGCTATGGTCTTGATCGACGACAGTTAGATCAAAGCGGATGTCGGGTTGGGAGGCCAGTGCAGGGATGATCCAAGTGGCCAAGCTATCGGCATTCACCGCAATGCTCAGGCGCGCAGGTTCGCTCTGGTCAGGGAGGAGGGCGGCCTCCATCACGGCGACTTCTTCGGCATGGCGCGCTAGGCGTTGTCCGAGATCGGTGCCAACGCAAGGCACCGCGCGCAAGATAAGACGCGCGCCGACCTGATCCTCCAGCGCCCTGACGCGCTGCGAAATGGCGGAAGGCGTTACGCCTAAGCTAGAGGCCGCAGCATCGAAGCTTCCGGTCCTCAAAATCTCGCTCAGAGCGCGCAAATGATCGTAGTCTAACTGCATTAGCAAAACTTAACTTATCTGATTTTCTTTAACTAGCCTTCATTCGCGTCCGCCGTTACCTCTGACGAACCAAAAACGGAAAGTCACCAAATATGTCATCGTTCTTCCCATCGTTCCTTCCCGGTTTCTTGCTGAGCATTTCCTTGATCCTCGCGATCGGGGCGCAAAATGCGTTTGTTCTCAAACATGGATTGCGTAAGCAACATGTGCTTCCGATTGTCTTGGTCTGCGCGATCTCTGATGCGATCCTGATTATTTCTGGTGTCGCGGGCTTTGGGACGCTGGCGAGCAAGTTTCCAATGTTCGAAACGATCATGCGTTATGGCGGTGCGATCTTCTTGTTTTGGTATGGTTTCCAAAATGCAATGTCCGCTTGGCGCGGTGGTGCGAGTTTGAAAAACGGGGCAGATGATGCCGCGCCGCTCAGAACAACTTTGCTGACGTTGCTGGCGATTACATGGCTTAATCCACATGTTTACCTCGATACCGTTGTACTGATTGGGTCGATTTCAGCACAATATGAAGATCGCGTTGCATTTGGTGCAGGCGCAACGCTCGGGAGCTTCGTTTTCTTCGTGTGTTTGGGTTATGGCGCGCGGCTCCTTAGTCCCATTTTCGCAAAACCGTCAGCGTGGCGCATTTTGGATGCAATCATCGCGCTTACAATGTGGGCCATCGCGATTTCACTTTTGATCTAAACAGCAAAGCCGCTTGGATTGCCTTGCCTTCTGGGGGCCAGTTTGATCTTACGATGGTATGGAAAATGACGCGCAGCGCCCAGCCATAGGGGCTTTCTGGATGATCGTGACGGGGCTGTGTTTTGTCGCAGTCACCGCTATCGTCAAATTCAACGGAACCCGTATCCCAGCGGCAGAGGCCGCATTTCTAAGATATGCACTCGGCCTCGTCTTTTTGTTGCCAATGCTAACGACCCTTCGGAGCACAACGTTCACACCGCGCCTCTGGGGGATCATTACGGCGCGCGGCGCTTTCCACACGGTTGGGGTTACGCTTTGGTTCTTCGCCATGACCCAAATCTCGATCGCAGAAGTCACAGCAATGAACTACCTCTCGCCGGTCTACGTCACGATTGCAGCAGCGTTGTTTCTCGGCGAAAAGCTGGCGTTTCGCCGCATTCTCGCGGTTCTATGCGCGTTGGTTGGTGCAATAATCATTCTGCGTCCGGGCTTTCGCGAGTTGAACATGGGGCATTTTGCGATGCTGTTTACCGCCATTATGTTTTGTGGCTCATACCTGACGGCCAAGATGCTGGCGGATGCGCTTCCTGCAAGCGTTGTTGTGGCTATGCTGTCAATTGCAGTGGCTATCGGACTTGCGCCCATGGCCTATGCCGTTTGGATTCCGCCGACATTAGGGGAGGTCGGATTGTTATTTGCGGTCGCCTGCTTTGCGACGGCGGGGCACTACACCATGACATTGGCCTTCGCGGCGGCGCCATTGACAGTGACGCAACCAGTGACGTTCTTGCAGCTGGTTTGGGCGGTTTCCCTTGGCTATTTCGCCTTTGGGGAAGAGGTGGATATCTGGGTGATGATCGGCGGGTTCCTTATTTTAAGCTCTGTGTCGTTCATCACATGGCGTGAGGCTGTGCTAAAACGCAAAGCGGTCACGCCCACACATATCGAAACAAAACTTTAATATCGTCCGTGCTGTCATGCGCTTGAGCGTAG
>NZ_JBDWVM010000301.1:0-5456 GCF_039984035.1 Planktotalea sp.
GCGGCTACACGGGCAATCCACCGCTCTTTCCGTTGTTTGACAAAGACCTGCCGGACGATGTGTTGATCATCAATATCAACCCGCTTGAACGGGATGAGGTGCCGCAAACAGCACAAGCGATCCAGAACCGAATTAACGAGATCAGCTTTAACTCATCCTTACTGCGCGAGTTGCGGGCGATTGAATTCGTGCAGCGGCTTCTTGCGGATGGAACGATGACTTCTTCCACGATGAAGAATGTGCATGCCCATATGATTGCCGATGACACGTTGATGAATGAGCTGTCTGTGGCGACGAAAACCTACGCGATCCCATCGGTACTTTATGCGCTACGCGATGCAGGGCAGGCCGCGGCCGATCAGTTCTTAAGTGCACATGACGATGATATTGGCGTGCGCAGCAGCGTGAATTTGCAAGCGATGTTTGGCTAAACGCGCTGGCGAGATCGTTAGTGATCCGGGTGCGCAGGCGGGCCTTTCAGTTCAATCTTGTTTCCAAAGGGATCCAGAAAATAGAACGAGTGCCCAAGACCACGAGCGCCGCCGTGGTTGGCCTCGCGCTCGATCTTTACGCCATGATTGGCAAGATGCGTCCGAAGCGCGTCTTGATCGAACGGTCCTGTGGCGATGCAAATGTGATCGACGTTCTTGCCGCCTTCAACCGCGGGCCGCGCGGCCGCCGCGCCGGGGTGCGTGGTATCCCATAAAACTATGAGCGAAGGGCCACACCACACTTGCTCCATGCCAAGATCGGGATAGGCATATCCACGTTGGCAGCCAAGAACCTGTTCGTAAAACATCATTGCTTTTTCAAGGTCATTCACAAGGAAAACGACGTGATCAATGCCCGCAAGGGTGAATGGTATATCAGTCGGCTTTAAAGACATGTGTTTTCCCGTCGCTCTTATCAATCGCTCTGTTTCGAGCGTTCGAGGCTCAAATCAGTTGCGCGAGATCAACAGGCAATTACGACTTAGTCAACCGGTTGGCTGGGGTCTTTCGAATTCGGGTAAACCAGACCTGCAGAGATCACCAATTTGGCCGCATCTTCGACGCTCATGTCGAGTTCGATGATGTCTTCGCTGGGGAAGAACAGCAAAAAGCCAGAGGTCGGGTTTGGCGTTGTTGGTACAAACACGCTGACCAAATCACCGCTTGTCATCGCGCGGTTCGCGACTTCGCCCTTGGCTGTGGTTGAAATAAAGCCAATCGCCCAAATCCCTTTGCGCGGGTATTCAAAAAGGCAGGCCTTTTCAAACGAGCGTTCCGATTGCGCAAAAACGGTTTCGGCGATTTGTTTTACACCCGAATAGATCGAGCGCACGACAGGTACGCTTTCCACGATGCCTTCGGCAAAGCGAATGAGCGAGCGGCCTAGCAAACCCTTGGCGAGCCATCCAACCACGATGGTGAACAGCAAGAAGATGATCACACCGACACCGCGCAGATTGATGCCGATATATTTCTCAGGTTGGAAGGTATAAGGCACCAACGGCAGAACCACGCCATCGATCCAGCCGATGATCGACCAAATGAACCAAATCGTCAGGCCAACAGGCGCGATAACGACAAGACCTGTCAAAAAGCTACTGCGTAGCGATGCGAAAAGGCCCGGTCGGCGTGGTTTGTCGTCAAATGGGGTGTTCATTACAAATTCCAGAAGGTTCGCCCGTTAGTTAAGCACTGCTTACCCAAGGGGCAATGGTCCTGTTATGACAATTGCCTAATTGGCCGCCAATTCGCATGCAATCTGCGCTGCAAGTGCCGCATTGTTCAGCACTAGAGCGATATTTGCGGTGAGCGAACGACCTTCTGTAATCTCAAAGACCCGCTGCAACAGATAGGGCGTGACGGATTTGCCCTTGATTCCATGCGTTACAGCGTCTGCAAGCGCTTGCTCGATTACAGGTTCCATTTCGGCGCGTACAATCTCGGCATCTTTCGGAATTGGGTTGCCAATGAGTTGACCGCCGGGCAGGCCAAGCGCCGCGCGCATTTTATGCGCTTTTGCAATGTCTGCCGCACTATCGAGGCGGAGTGGCGCCTTATGTGCGCTTTGTGCAGACCAAAAGGCCGGCATGTGATCTTGGCCATAGGCGATGACGGGCACGCCTTGGGTTTCGAGCACTTCAAGCGTTTTTGGCACGTCGAGAATAGCTTTCGCGCCAGCGGCAACGACCGTTACAGGCGTTTGTGCCAGCTCCAGCAGGTCAGCAGAAATGTCAAAGCTCTCTTCCGCGCCGCGATGAACACCGCCAATACCGCCCGTGGCAAAGACAGAAATGTCCGCCAAATTTGCAGCGATCATGGTCGCGGCAACCGTTGTAGCGCCGGTGCCGCCTGTCGCCATGCACACGGCCAAATCCGCGCGGCTGAGTTTCGCCGCACCGCGGGTTTGCGCCAGTGTTTCCAATTGCTCGGTCTCAAGGCCGATGTGCAGCGTGCCATTGATCACCGCAATTGTTGCAGGCTCCGCGCCGCCAGCGCGAATGGTGGCTTCAACCTTTTGCGCCATCTCAAGGTTTTGAGGGTAGGGCATGCCATGCGTAATGATCGTGGATTCCAGCGCCACGATTGGCGTGCCTGCGTCATGTGCGGTTTGAACGGCTGCGGAGCGGATGAAAGGAAGGTTCGTCAATGTGCTGTTTCTCCTGAAACGTATCTTGCGGCCGCTTGCAACGCCTGTTCGAGCGCGGCTTGCGGGTCGGCATCGCGCAATTCTGCGCTCATGTGGGCGGCCATGAAGGTATCGCCAGCCCCTGTCACGCGCGCAACGAGAACTTGGGGCGGTGTAGCTTGTCGCAGACCGCTGGCATCTGCTTCTGCAGCGGCATTGCCTCCATCGGTCACAAGCGCGCGGGCAGCGCCGCGATCCAGTAGCCCTTGGGCGGCACCGGCAGCTGTTTCAAAGCTGCGTTGGCACAAGGTGCTTGCTTCTTCAAGGTTCACGTATAGCGTTGCGCGGCTTTGATCGAGGAAAGGGCGCAGGCGCTCGGCCTTACCCGGCGAGGCAGGTGCGACCCGCAGGTCTGCGTTTGCAAAGAGGGGATCGCTTGCAATGTTATTCAACAGCGACAGCGTCAGATTGCCATCAAGCGCGATCATGCCTGAATAGGGGCTGCTCGTATCGCCCAGCGTACCATCTTGCAAAGGCGTCAAAATCTTCGCGCCAGCGGCTTCGAGCGAATGGGCATCGGCAATTGCCGCGATCAACCCATTTGCGCCTTCAACGGCCATATAGCGGTCGGTAGGCAAATCCGCCGAGCGATAAAGGTAGTCGCAGATCAAACCCATCGCGTCGACCTCAGCGATCAACTGATCCCCGTCAGGATCACGGCCTACAGCGCTCAGCAGGGCGGGGCGCAAATCGAAACGGCGCAAGGTCATCGCGATGTTCAATGCCACGCCGCCGGGCAATTGGGTGATGCGCCCGGGCACATCACTGCCTTGGCGCATGGAACTTTTGGAACGTCCGATCACGTCCCAAAGGACCGATCCGATGCACAGGATATCAGGTTTCGTTGTCATGTCATTGTACTGACCTGCCACGCCGATCTGTGCAAGTCGCAAACTCGAATTAAAGGCCGCCTTTTTCCACAGCGCGTTGATAGGCTGGGCGCGCTTCGATCATTTCAACAAAAGCCGCGAGCTTTGGATAAACCTCAGGTGAGTTAAGACGCATCGCGATTTGCGCCGGAAAGCTGAGCATAATGTCCGCCGCACTCAACTCATCCAGAACGAAATGGCCAGACGGGCGCAGGATGCTCTCCATATAGGCGAAATGGCTTGCCAGCTCTTCTTGGATGCGCGGATGCAACGGCGCGCCTGCTTCGCCCAGCTTGCCCACATAAAGATTGAGCAAAATAGGCGTCATGACCGACCCTTCGGCGAAATGCATCGCTTCAAGGTGGCGTTGGTGCGCCGTGCTTCCTGCCTTGGGGATCATATTGGGCGCGAAGCGTGCGCAAAGTGTTTCGGTAATAGCGCCGCTCTCGATCATGAAATCGCCGTCCAGTTCAACCATCGGCGATTTGCCAAGCGGATGAAGCGTCTTGAGCGTATCTGGCGCTAGATTGGTCTTTGCGTTGCGCTCGTGCAGCTCAAGTTCATAAGGCGTTCCAATTTCTTCCAAGAGCCAAAGAATGCGCAGCGAGCGGGATCGATTGAGGTGATGAAGTTTTATCATGCTCAGATGCTAGGCGTTGCATCTGCATTTAGATAGGGCCGACGCTGCGTAGTGACGCGGTGAAACTATCGCACTTCAAAGGTGAGCGAGGCCCAAAGCGTTTCCCAAACCGCGCCAATTTCCTGCGCCAATTCGGTGACGGGTTCACGCAGAGCGACGTTATCTAGCAGATAGGCATGACCCGATTTCACGGGTATGATTGCGATGCCTTGCTCATTTGTGCGTACAGTCGTGATGACGACGTCACCTTCAGGGGGGCGCTCGAAAATCTCGACTTGGGCGTTAATACGGGGCTTTTCGCGGTAGAAAACCTGAACGGGTAGGCCATCGCTTAGATCATCGGTGTATGGATTTTTGAGCGCGACAATTTCTATTTCCAATCCGCGCTGCGCATCAGACCCTGCGCCTGAACCGACCGCAAAAAGCCCCTTGGCATAACGGATATAAGTCTCAGTAAAGTCGCTTTCCGGCAGATTGCGCGCAGTGTGTTGGGCGCGTGCGGTGTTGAATGCCTTGTGATCCGCGAACTTCTGGAATTTTTCCCAAGTGCCATAGCGCACGCGATCCGGCGTTGTTTGATAGATAAGCGTAAACAGCCCGTCTTTATCAACGGGTTTGTCAAAAACAGGCGAGTCACCAAGACGCGCGACAACCGGCCTGGTGCCATCCGCATCAACCCTATCAAAGCGCGCGGCGCGTTTTGTGAAATAGGCGAGGTCTATACCTTTGAAATTTTGTCCGTTTTTTGTGAATGCAGCGATATTTTCGCCAGTTTCGACTTGATAGTTTTTGCTATCAATCCAAAACTCATGTGCAAAGAGCGGCGCCGCAGCGAGGCTCATCAGCACGGCAATTGCGAAACGTCTAGAGGTCATCATGTCTGCTTTCATTAAACTCAAGGTCATGCTGATGCAGTTGCTGGCCGTGTCAAGCTTTTTACTGCTCACGATGTCGTCGGTGCAGGCCCATGAGGTCAGTCCAACAGTGGCTGATTTGACCCTGACAGAGGGCAAAGTAGAACTAAGCATGCGGATCACGCTTGAGAGTTTTCTCGCTGGCATTGATCTAGATGCGGCAGAGGATACGAATGATGTGGCTGAGGCGGATGACTATGATGCGCTTCGGGCGTTGTCCGCTGCTGATCTTGAAGCACAATTGCGCGCCTTTGCACCGCAAATGTTAAGTGCGATCGTGCTTAAGGCTGATGGCGCGCCTGTGGCTCTCAGCATTCAATCGCTTGATATTCCAGAGGTCGAAGATGTGGAGCTTCC
>NZ_JBDWVM010000302.1:0-7850 GCF_039984035.1 Planktotalea sp.
CAAGATCCGTATTCTAGCCTGAATTCACGCCACCGCATCGGGGACATTTTGGCAGAACCTTTGTGGTTCTACGGCTTTGTTAAAGATGCGCAGGAGCGCGAGAAATTGGCGGCCTCCATGCTATCGCTTGTCGGGATGCAACCCGATGCGATTTCGAAATATCCACACCAATTCTCTGGTGGGCAACGTCAACGCATCGCAGTTGCGCGCGCCCTCTTGGCACGCCCACGCTTTTTGATCTGTGATGAACCGACCTCGGCGTTGGACGTTTCGATACAGGCTGAAATCTTGAATCTCTTGAAAGATCTGCAAGCGAAGTTTGGCCTGACGATTTTGTTCATCAGCCATAACCTTGCTGTTGTGCGCCAGATGGCCGACGACACCGCTGTACTGCGCAACGGCAGGATTGAAGAGGTTGGCGAAACTGACGCGCTCTATACGTCGCCGCAAGCGGACTACACAAAATCGCTGCTCGATCTTACGCCTGTGATGCCAACGACGTGGCAAACATAAGAAAATGATGCAGCTATACGGATATGACACCATAAATACGCTTAAGGTGTTGATGTTGCTTATGGAAACCGACAGTGAATTTGAATACGTTCCGATCAATATTCGTGCGGGAGAGCAGCACAAACCCGAATTTCTCGCCATCAATCCCGCGGGAAAAGTGCCTGTTCTGAAAGACGGCGATGCAATCCAAACCGAGTCAAATGCGATCCTGTTAAGTATAGCCCGAGACCAAGGTTGGGGACTCCCTGAAAACTCCAATGAGTACAAAGCTATGATCTCTTGGCTCTTCTATCAGGCCTCAACCCAAGGGCCACATTTTGGGCAGATCGAATACTGGTCCAAACATGCAAAGGCTCCCAATCCCGAGGCGTTGGCTCAACACCGATCAATCGCCAATCGCACGATTCAACATTTAGACGACCAGTTGAAAGAGAAACCGTTTCTCTGCGGTCAGACCTGCAGCATCGCAGATATCTCTCTGTTCCCATGGCTGCATATTCACGAGCATCTTGGCCTAACGCTTAGAGGCGCTGAAAACCTTGACCTTTGGCTTGAACGGATCAGGAAAAGACCTGCAGCGAAGAAAGCTCTGGCTTTCTTTGGACCAAATTCGATGTTTGAAAAATAACATCTCGTTTGGCGGCCAGCAAAGCGGCAATGCCCGTGGTCCCATTCCAAAGCGTTTCTGTAAGCGAAAATCATTGTTGCCTGCACTAGTGATGCTCTGGACACGCCCTTAACAACGCTTAAAGAACCTAAGATATTGAAAAGATTGGCGCACCCAGCAGGATTCGAACCTGCGGCCTCTGCCTTCGGAGGGCAGCGCTCTATCCAGCTGAGCTATGGGTGCCTAGGGGCGGTATAACTTTGCGCCCCATGCGCCGCAATGACAAAACGCCTAGCCGAACAAATCATGCGCCAGTTCAAGCGCGTCCACCAAAGCATCAACATCTTCACGCGTATTATACATCGCAAAGGAGGCGCGGCACGTGGCCGTTTCGTCCAAGAATTCCATTAAGGGGCCGGTACAATGCTGACCTGCGCGAACGGCGACGCCCTTCTTGTCCAGAATGGTCGAGATGTCATGCGCATGCGCGGCCCCGTCCATCGTGAAGCTAAAGATCGCGCCTTTGGTTGCGGAATTTCCTTGGATTTTCAGCCAGTTCAATCCGCCAAGACGCGCATTGGCATAATCACGAAGATCGGCCTCATGGGCGGCAATCGCCTCCATCCCGATCTCCATCATATACTCCAGCGCAACGCCAAGGCCGATCATCTGAACGATCCCCGGCGTACCCGCCTCAAACATCATGGGCGAGTCGGCATAGCTGACCGCGTCCTTGCTGACCTCGCGGATCATATCACCGCCACCGATGAAGGGGCGCATTTCAGCCATGCGCTCCTGCTTCATGAAGATCGCGCCAGAGCTGGACGGACCATAAAGCTTGTGACCCGTGATCGCATAGAAATCACAGCCGATATCATCGACATTAACCGGCATATGCACCGCTGCTTGGCTACCATCGACAAGCACAGCAACGCCGCGTTCATGGGCCGCTTCGGTGATCGCCTTCACATCGACGACAGTGCCCAACACGTTGGACATATGGGTCACTGCTATCAGCTTGGTGCGCGGCGTTATCGCCTCGATCACCTTGGCTGGATCGAGATCGCCGTTCACATCCACATCAACCCATTTGATCACCACACCTTGGCGCTCGCGCAGGAAATGCCAAGGCACGATATTTGCGTGATGCTCCATGACAGAGAGGATGATTTCATCGCCCTCTTTCAAGTTCGGCATGGCCCAACCATAGGCGACACTATTGATGCCCTCGGTCGTGCCGGAGTTGAACACAATCTGCTCTTGATCCGCGACATTCAAGAATTTCGCAATGGTGCCGCGCACCGCCTCATATTTCTCTGTTGAGAGATTGCTGAGGTAATGCAAACCGCGGTGTACGTTGGCGTATTCTTCCGCATAGGCGCGCGTGATCGCATCGATCACGACCTGCGGCTTTTGCGCGGACGCGCCGCTGTCCAGATAGGTCAGTGGTTTGCCATTCACTTCGCGTGACAGGATCGGAAAATCCGCGCGGATCGCTTCGACATCAAACATAAGGTGTTAGTCCCATATTCTGAACGCCCAGAAGCGTCAGCAAAATTGCAAGGCCGATCATGATCGCCAAACCAGAGGCGACAAGAATGCCGAAGCTTGTGAAGGTGCTCTCGATGGCGTGCGCCACATCGATAAATTGGATCAACAGCCACATGCCGTAAATCGACGCGCCCAAGACCAACAGACCCGCGAGCGAAGGCACGATAAACACCAAAACCATCGCAAGAACTTGCACCGTGAAACGCATGAATTGCAGCCAGATCAGCAGCGTCATCAACCCTTCCAACGTTGCCGTACCGCCAAAGAAGCGGCCAACAAAGGTGAAAGAATAGACGCTCATCGCGAGCCCTGCGGCAATCAACAATGCAAAGACAACGGGCGATGAAAAGATGATCGGCAGCGCGATTTCAGATGGCGTCAGAAGCTGCGAAAACTGAAAGGCGATTGCATTCAGTACAGCGGCAAGGCCTAAGGCAAGCCACAGCGAGCTGCGCTCAAAGCGCATATTGATCAGCTCGGCTGCAACGGTGCGCGGCTCAGATAGTGTGCGCGCAAAAAGGGTCAGGAAGGTGTTCAACATCAGCTTGATTTTTCCGCCTCATACAGGCCCGAAAGCCAGAACCATATAAACACAACGAACCAGACAAATCCGACCAATTGCAAACCGGGCCCCGCGCCGATGAAGCCTTCGATCAAGCCGTTGAGCAGCATCAGGGGGCTCGCGGCCAGCAGCGACCAAAACAGTGCAATGCGCGCGCCGTACCAGTCGCCCTGCCCGCGTAGCAGCTTCGCCACGATATGGCTCAGCGCCGCAATCGCATAGAGCGCAAGAGGCGCCACAAAGAGCCACGCCATCAACGCACCGCCAAGCAACATGTTGAGGTCCTGCCCTGCGATATGTGCCTCGCGTGCCAAGGCAGGCCAGCGCGACACGAAAGTAATCAAACATCCTGCCATCAAGATCATAAGCGCGCGTTCTTCGCGCTGCCCCATGGCCAAAATCCGCGCAAATGCCTTGCGCGGACCTTTATAGGTGGCAACCATGTCCGAAGAGATCGCCATTAGCTGCTACGACGCGCCAAGAGCCACGCGGCCAAGCGATCATTGATTGTTTCGGCAAGCGCGCTGTCTTCAATTTCCTCAACGGCCTCGGCAAGGAAAGACAAGGTCAGCAAATCGGTCGCCTCGCCCAATTCAACACCGCGCGAGCGCAGGTAGAACAATGCGTCCTCATCAATCGCACCAGAGGTGGAGCCGTGTGAGCAAGCCACGTCATCGGCGTAGATTTCAAGTTCTGGCTTGGCGAGGAACTGACTGTCGTCATCGAGCAAAAGCGATTGGCTGATTTGATAGCCATCGGTTTTTTGCGCGTCCTTCTTCACCAGAATTTTGCCTTGGAACACGCCCGTTGCGCCATTGCGCAGAACCTTTTTGAAGACCTGACGGCTTTCGCAGTTCACAGCGTCATGGGTGATGAACACCGTGTCGTCGTGATGAAAATCGCCATCGCCAAGCGCGGCGCCGGCCACATGTGCCTGCGCATCATCGCCCGTCAGCTCGATCACGCATTCGTTGCGCGTCATCACTCCGTTTGCGGTCAACGTGAAGCTTTTGAAGACTGACTCAGCGCCAAGGCGCGTGAACAGATGCGTCGCTGTGCGGCGATCATGATCGCGACCCTGAACGCAGATATGGTGGAACTTGGCAGTGTCCGCGATATCAACTTCAACGCATTTGTTAAAGCGCGCAGCAGCCGGACCGTTCTCCAAAAGGGTCACTTCAGCGCCTGCATCCACCTTCACAACGTGATGGAGGATCGCGTCAGAACTATCTGATACTTGGTTATAAATCAGATTTATCGGCTTGCTTGGCGTCGCTGTCACGTGGATCAAGACACCATCGCTCGCAAATGCGGTATTCAGCGCTGCAAGCGGACGTTCCACAGGCGTTTGACCTGCAGCTTCGAGAACCCCGTAGAGCCCCTTCGCCCAGTGAATATCGGTTTGCGCTTCGGCAAGACGCTCAATGCTCACGCCGTCCAGCGACAGATCATCAGAGGCATCCGCATCGAAGACACCGTCGTTGAAGACGATCTTGAGGCAGTCCATGTCCGCGAAGACAGGCGCTTCGTCGCTCTGAAACGGTGCAGCAGCGACAGGTGCAGCTTGAACGAAAGTATCAGGGCGCGTGTATTTCCAGTATTCATCGCGGCGCGATGGCAAACCAACCGCGCGAACCCGAGCAAGCGCATCGGCGCGTGCAGCGGCCGACCAGCCTGTTTGTGGCAACGCGAGGGTGCTCAAACGCTCCTCGGTCGCATCAATTTTTACTTGTGCAACAGCCATTTAAGCCACCTCAGCCAGAATGTCAGCGTAACCGTTTTGTTCAACTTCGAGCGCCAGTTCTGGGCCACCCGTTTTCACGATACGGCCATTTGCCATGATGTGAACAACGTCCGGTTTGATGTGATCCAGAAGACGCTGATAGTGCGTGATCACGAGGAAGCCACGACCCTCAGAGCGCAGCGCGTTCACGCCTTCCGCGACCAATTTCATCGCATCAACGTCCAGGCCAGAGTCTGTTTCGTCCAAGATGCACATCTTTGGCTCAAGCATCGCCATTTGCAGGATCTCGTTACGCTTCTTTTCACCACCAGAGAAACCAACGTTTACGGGGCGTTTCAGCATGTCCGCGTCGATCTTCAAGGATTTCGCACGCTCGCGCACGACCTTGAGGAACTCTGTCGCGCTCATCTCGTCTTCACCGCGCGCTTTGCGCTGTGAATTCACTGCTGTGCGTAGGAAGGTCATGTTGCCAACGCCCGGAATTTCCACAGGGTATTGGAACGCAAGGAAAAGGCCCGCTGCCGCGCGCTCTTCAGGCTCCATGTCGAGCAGGTCTTCTCCGCCAAGATCGGCGCTGCCGTCTGTGACTTCATATCCGTCTTTGCCAGACAAAACGTAAGACAAGGTGGATTTACCAGAACCGTTCGGGCCCATGATTGCGTGCACTTTGCCAGCTTCAACTGTCAGATCGACGCCCTTGAGGATTTGCTTATCTTCTTCCTCAAGAGAGACGTGCAAGTCTTTGATATTCAACATAATTTACATCCTCATTCGTGTTCGTTTAGGGCCCTAGTACGGGTCCTGCATAAGTGTGATGATCTCAAGCAGATGCTCTGCAGGGATCGGTGTTGGGGTTATTTCAAATTCAGCCATGCGGCCGATAAGACGCGGTGCGTCGACAAATTTTTCAACAGCGTGGTAGCTCTCGCGGCGCGCATAGTCATCGACAAGCACGCGCGTTTTTCTTTTGCAATTAAACGCCGCGGCCAAAACGCAAGCCGCACGAAATCGACCATCGACAAACACAACATCAGGATGCGCCATCTCATCGAGGTTCCAAAAACTCAGTGCATATTTGGCATAGTCTTTCCAATGGCTGTCATCTTTGGGGCGTCCCCAATGAACCGTTTCGCCAATATTCGCCCAAATTACATCTGGAACACTTTGGCAAGGTTCTTTGGCGAACCAAGCGTTGATCATTGCGACCCAATCTTGATCTGTTTCGATTGAAGTTATGTTTTTTCCAGCCATCTCAGCGGCCATAACGGTAGAGCCACCAACGCCATATTCCAAAATAACATCCGCCTGAGCATAACGCGCCCGTAAAACCGTGGCTTCGCGTTCCGGCAACGTCAATTCTGGACGTTCAATTATGGAGACGGCTTGGTTCATTAGTCTGTAATCACCGCTGTGCCAGAGGCAGAGACCATCAACATGGAGTTGCCGACAACCTCATAATCGAGATCAACGCCGACAACTGCGGTTGCACCAAGGGCTTTGGCGCGCTCTTCCAATTCCCGCATTGCCGTGTCGCGCGCGTCTTGGAGTTTGGACTCGTAAGCACCGGAGCGGCCGCCGACGATATCGGTAATGCTCGCAAACACATCACGCACCACATTCGCGCCCATGATCGCCTCGCCCACAACGATCCCCTTGTAAGAGAGGATTTTGTGGCCTTCGATGTTATTCGTCGTCGTTATGATCATCGTTCTTTTTCCAACGGTCCAACTGACCATTCATCTTAGCTTCTTCGTAGCGAAGCTTGAATTCTTGTTCTCTTAGATCGTGCAGTTCGCTACGCAGTTCTACGGCCTTCTCGAAGTTCTTCTTTCTCCGCGAAACTTTCCACGCGATGAAAAGTCCAATCAAACCAACCGTGCAAATTATCGACCAGAGCCCAGCTGGCTGTATTCCTTTGAGCGCAAAAACTAACGAAATTGCGAAATAGACACATAACCAACACGCGATTGGCCCCAAGACAGACGGGCCAGCAAGTGGGCCCATCCGGAAGTGGCGTGCTGTATGGTCTTCTTCGTGCATTTGTTAACCCACAGAGCCCTCGAGAGAGATCGCCACCAATTGCTGCGCTTCCATAGCGAATTCCATCGGCAGCGCTTGCAGCACTTCTTTACAGAATCCGTTCACGACCAAGGCGACGGCCTCTTCCTCGTCCATACCGCGCTGGCGGCAGTAGAAGAGTTGTTCGTCATCCACCTTGGATGTGGTCGCTTCGTGCTCCACGCGGGCGGAGTTATTCTTCACCTCGATATAAGGAACCGTGTGCGCGCCGCATTTGTCGCCGATCAGAAGGCTGTCGCACTGCGTATAGTTGCGCGCCTCTTTCGCTTTTGGATGCATGGACACGAGACCACGGTAGGTGTTCTGCGCGAAACCAGCAGAGATGCCTTTGGAGACGATCCGTGACTTGGTGTCTTTGCCAAGGTGGATCATCTTCGTGCCTGTGTCGGCCTGCTGGTAGTTGTTCGCGATGGCGATTGAGTAGAACTCGCCTTGGCTCTCGTTACCGCGCAGGATGCAAGACGGGTATTTCCACGTCACAGCAGAGCCCGTTTCAACCTGTGTCCACATGATCTTGGCACGATCACCACGGCAATCAGCACGTTTGGTCACGAAGTTATAGATACCACCCTTGCCGTTCTCATCACCTGGGAACCAGTTCTGAACGGTGGAGTATTTCACTTCGGCATCTTCTTCGATGATGATCTCGACCACGGCGGCGTGCAGCTGGGATTGATCACGCTGCGGCGCTGTACAGCCCTCGAGGTAGCTCACATAGCTGCCTTTGTCGGCGATGATCAATGTACGCTCGAACTGACCCGTGTTTTCCGCGTTGATGCGGAAGTATGTGGACA
>NZ_JBDWVM010000303.1:0-7705 GCF_039984035.1 Planktotalea sp.
TTGGCTGAACCGCTTGAGCTAAGCGGATTGAAAACAAGGCACGCGCCAAAACTGGCGCAACCCAGATAAGGACGACGACATGAAAACCTTCCCAATGTTCTTGCAAATGCAAGGTCGCCGCGTTGTCATCGCTGGCGGCGGCGAGCAAGCAGCGCAGAAATGTCGTTTGATCCTAAAAACTGATGCGGCGATTATGATCCTTGCGCCTGCTCTTGATCCTGAGTTGAGCGATCTTCATGCCCAAGGGCGTATCGACTGGCAGACTGGTGCGATCACCGCAGCTTCATTCGCAGACACGTCGCTTGTGTTTATCGCAAGCGGATGCCCTGGTGTTGATGCGAGTTTGCACAGCGTTGCGAAGGCCGCTGGGGCGACGGTCAATGTTGTGGACCAGCCGCATCTTTGCGATGCCTTGACCCCCTCGATTGTGGATCGTTCCCCTGTCGTTGTTGCGATTGGCACGGAAGGCACCGCTCCTGTGCTCGCGCGGCAAATCAAGACCCGTATGGAACAGGCGCTAGAGCCGCGCCTTGGTGATCTGGCAGCGCTCGCTGGACGCCTGCGTGATCGCGCTGCAGCGCGTCTTGGTCCGCGTGATCGTCGCGATCTGTGGCGCTGGGTGTTTTCTGGCCCCGCACGTGAAACTCATGCTCGCGGCGGGGAACGCGAAGCGGCGCAGATGATCAAACATGCCATAGATGCCGCTGATTTCGGACTTGAGGCCGAAGGCTCGGTCGCGCTTGTGGGCGCGGGTCCGGGGGCAAAGGACCTGATCACTCTGCGCGGTGTTCAACGTCTGCAAGAAGCGGATGTCATCTATTATGATCGTTTGGTCGATCCAGAAATTCTGGAACTTGCGCGCCGCGATGCGGAGCGTGTCTATGTCGGCAAAGAACCTGGTTGCCATCATTGGCCACAAGAAAAGATCTCTGGCGTCTTGGTTGCATCTGCGAAGCAGGGAAAACGTGTCGTGCGTTTGAAATGTGGTGATCCGGGAGTTTTTGCACGCGGTGCGGAAGAAGTAGACGCGCTGGATGCGGCAGGCATTTCCTATGAGATTGTGCCGGGCGTGACCTCGGCAAGCGCCGCTTCAGCTGCTTTGGGCGGTTTTCTGACAGAGCGGGGAACCTGTGACACGTTGGTGCTGGCAACGGGGCAATCCAAGGATCAAGGAAAAGACCCAGATTGGATGAACATGCTCAACCCCGGAACACGGGTTGCTGTTTATATGGGCGTGGGAACTGCTGACAAAACCGCGCAACACTTGATTGATGCTGGCTTAGATACCCAGATTGAGATCGATATCGTTTCGCGGGCGCAACAAGCGGATCAAGTGATCGCGAAATGCCGCCCCTCAACGTTGGTCGAGACAATCGAAAATAACAACATTGCCAATCCGGCGATCTTGTTTCTGACTTGGCCAAACGATCTTGGCCAAGCGGAAACAAAGGGTGAGCTGGTTAAGCTGCTTTAAGCCAAGAACTGTTTAGTGAACTGAATTCGTCTCTAAGTTCCTGTTGCTTTGAGTTCAGGTGACTGGCGGAAATTGCGCACTAGAAAGTCAACGAAGACGCGGATTTTTGGTGCCAGATTTCGACGATCTGCAAAGATCACCGCGATGTCAGTGCTGGGCGGCGCATATTCCGGCATCACATGGACCAATTCACCGCTCAGGAACTTCTGATCGGCCATGTAGCGCGGCAAACGCGCAATCCCGAGGCCAGCCAAGGTCGCGCGATAGATCACATCGGTGCTATTGCCTTCAAAACTACCTTGCGCGACAAACCGATCGTCACATGCATTAGGCGTTGTACGCCAAGAGTTTCGGCTGTTTTTCCCCGAAATACGAAGGCAATTGTGCGCTTCAAGATCGTCGAAGCTGTGGGGCATACCATTGCGCGCGATATAGTCAGGCGCAGCGCAAAGCACGCGATGGCTCTTCATTATGCGGCGTAACATGATGTCGGGACGCTGATATTGTTCGGCGAAACAAATTGCTGCGTCAAATCCCTCACTCTGCAAATCCACATCCCTGTCGGTCACATCAAGAGAGACCTCAATTTCGGGATATTCTTCCATGAATTTTGGTAATGCGGGAATGAGTTGAGATTTGCCAAAGGCAACGCTTGAGGCAATTCTGAGCTTACCGCGTGGGATGCCGTCCAAATTAAAGACGAGGGCTTTGGCTTCGTGATACTTTTCCGCCATATCACGGCATTTTTCGTAAAAGGCCTGACCCTCTTGCGTCGGGAGAACGCCGTTGCGTGTTCTATTGAGCAATCGATAGCGAACTTGATCTTCCAATACGCTGATTTGCTTGCTCACAGCGGAGGGCGTTTGTCCCATTTGCCGCGCTGCAGCAGAGATGCTGCCTTTCTCTACAACAGAGGCAAAAATCAGCATTTGAGAGGCGATTTCCATAGTTTTTGATCTTTCTATGCCGAAATGACATAGCCGGTATGCCAATTATCTGAGTTGTTAGCGTTAGCGCTGTGTCGTACTTCTGCAGTGCAGCATGAGTTCTGCATAGCAGCAAGACACGAGGAAACAACATGGCATTTGTACAATCAAACAATGTGCTCGACGTCACTTTCGAGGCTAGCCGCACATTCTTTCATCAGAAGTTGGAGCAGATGCGCGTCAATCGCGCCCGTCGTAAAGTTTACAAACAAACGCGCTCTGAACTTATCTCCCTAAACGACCGCGAACTCGCGGATCTTGGAATTCCACGCGCTTCTATCCGGCGCATCGCAATGGAGGCGGCATATGACTGCTAATTCAAATGTAACTGCGTCAGGCCTTGACCACGCAATCCATCACCCAGTTGCAGCGCTCGTTGGTATTTTCGCAAAAATCGGCAACGGCTTGTCAACGATGACGAAAAGCATGCAACACGCGCGTATGATCTCAGCGTTGAATTCGCTGACTGATCACCAGCTTTCAGAGGTCGGTATCAAACGCTCTGAGATTGCTGACTACGCTAACAAATTGATGGCGAATGAATAAACTGATCGGCCTCGCGCTGAAGATACAAACGGCCTTTGCGTGATTTTACGCGATTGCACAGAACAGTGTTGGTACTCGCTCCTCCCAGAGTATGCCAACACCGGCGACGACACCCAAGGGTGTCAAAGCAAGACGAGCCAGCATCACCTCCTCCTCCCATAGATGCTGGCTCATTTTGCTTCCAACACTCCCAAAATTTTTGCAAAAGTGAATCCGGTTTCGGTCTCGAAACGGGATTTTGTCGTAAACAATTGCGCAATTCATGCCATAGCCCTTGATCATTGGGGGCAGAGGCTGTGAAAAGACATTATTTAGCTCGTATCCTCTAACGACTTCTGGGAACGGCAATCTATTGATGGGACTGCGCAAAGATGTTTGAAACAAAAGAAACTTCGCCGATTGAAGGCCAAAAGCCAGGCACGTCAGGGCTTCGCAAGAAAACCCGCGTGTTCATGGAACCGAAGTTCCTGGAAAATTTCATTCAAGCAACCTTTACCGCGATTGATGGCGGCGATGGAAAAATGTTGGTTGTTGGCGGTGACGGTCGCTATTTTAACAAAGAGGCGATCCAGACCATTCTCAAGATAGCTGCTGCCAATGGCGTGGCGAAGGTCATCGTTGGTCAGAATGGTATTTTGTCTACGCCCGCAGCGTCTCACCTGATCCGCCTAAATGGTGCCGATGGTGGTTTCATTCTGTCCGCGAGCCATAATCCGGGCGGCATCGATGAAGATTTTGGCGTCAAATACAACGCCCAAAATGGTGGCCCTGCACCTGAAGGACTGACCGAAAAGATGTTCGCGGCAACGTTGAGCATTACAGAATACAAGATCGCTGCTGTAGATGACGTTGATTTATCTGCAATCGGAACGAGCGATATGGCTGGAATGATGGTGCAAGTCGTAGATTCCGTCGAAGACTATGCGCGCCTTATGGAAGAGCTGTTCGATTTCGAAGCGATCAAAGCCATGTTCCAAGACGGATTCACAATGTGTTTTGATGCGATGCATGCGGTGACCGGCCCTTATGCCCATGCCATTTTGGAAGACCGCCTTGGCGCGCCCAAGGGCACTGTCAAAAATGGTATCCCGCTCGAAGATTTTGGCAAAGGCCATCCTGATCCCAATCCGATTTGGGCAAAACCGTTGATGGATTTGATGATGTCCGATGCGGCCCCTGATCTTGGCGCGGCGTCTGATGGCGATGGGGATCGCAACATGATTGTTGGACGTGGGATCTATGTGACGCCCTCCGATAGTTTGGCAATGTTGGCCGCGAACGCGCATTTGGCACCTGCTTATAAGGGTGGTTTGTCTGGGATCGCTCGATCCATGCCGACCAGCGCGGCCAGCGACCGCGTTGCCGAAACCTTAGGCATTGGCGCATATGAAACGCCGACAGGATGGAAATTCTTCGGCAACCTGCTCGATGCCGGCAAGGTCACGATCTGTGGTGAGGAAAGCGCAGGCACAGGCTCAAACCATGTTCGCGAGAAAGATGGTCTCTGGGCTGTGCTGCTCTGGCTGAACATTTTGGCCGTGCGCAAACAATCGGTTCTCGATCTGGTCAACGAGCACTGGACGCGCTTTGGACGCGATTATTACTCGCGCTATGATTTCGAAGCTGTCGAAAGCGACAAAGCCAATACGCTCATGGATAATTTGCGCGCGGCTTTGCCCGAACTCGCGGGGCAGAGCGCGAATGGCTTAGCTGTCAGTTCTGCGGATGAATTTAGCTATGATGATCCTGTCGATGGCTCGGTCAGCCTCAATCAAGGCATTCGTCTTGGGTTTGAGGGCGGGGGACGCGCTGTCTTCCGACTGTCTGGAACAGGGACGCAAGGCGCGACTTTGCGGCTGTATTGTGAGCAATATTCAGGACTTAACGGCGATGTCGCGAAAGACACACAAGTGGCGCTGAAAGGCGTGTTTGGGGCCGCGCTTGAGTTTAGCAAGATGCAAGACACCATCGGACGCATCACGCCAGACGTGATCACTTAAGCGCTTTTGCGCGACAAGGTTCCGAATTCGTGATTAATAATGCGCCAAAGACTGGCGAAACTGGGAGACAATGAAATGCGGACGAAAGCAGCTGTTGCCGTTGCGGCGGGAAAACCGCTTGAAGTAATGGAAGTGAACCTCGAAGGCCCGCGTGCGGGCGAGGTTTTGATTGAAGTCAAAGCGACAGGTCTGTGCCACACAGACGAATTCACCCGTTCTGGCGATGATCCTGAGGGTATTTTCCCAGCAATCCTAGGTCATGAGGGCGCAGGTGTTGTCATCGAAGTCGGCGAGGGTGTGACAAGCCTCGAAGTCGGCGATCACGTGATCCCGCTGTACACCCCGGAATGCCGCGAATGCGAGTATTGTTTGAACCCTAAGACCAACCTGTGTCAGTCGATCAGAGCAACCCAAGGCGCAGGGCTTTTGCCTGACGGCAGCACGCGCTTTTCGATGCTTGATGGTACGCCCATCCATCACTACATGGGCTGCTCCACTTTCGCGAACCACACGGTTGTACCAGAAATCGCACTCGCCAAAGTGCGCAAGGACGCGCCGTTCGACAAGATTTGTTACATTGGCTGCGGCGTAACGACGGGCATCGGCGCTGTGATCAACACGGCCAAGGTTGAGATCGGCTCCACCGCGATTGTCTTTGGTTTGGGCGGCATTGGCCTGAATGTTATTCAGGGTCTACGCCTTGCCGGCGCGGATCAAATTGTCGGCGTTGATTTAAACGCGGGCAAGGTTGAAATGGCGACGCATTTTGGCATGACGGACTTCGTAAATCCGTCCGAAGTTGAGGGCGATCTGGTTGCGCATTTGGTCGAACTGACAGGCGGCGGTGCTGACTATACCTTTGACGCGACAGGCAATGTCGGCGTCATGCGTACCGCGCTGGAAGCGGCACACAAAGGCTGGGGCGAAAGCATCATCATCGGTGTGGCCCCCGCGGGCGCAGAGATTTCCACGCGCCCCTTCCAGCTGGTGACGGGCCGTTCATGGCGCGGCACAGCGTTCGGCGGCGCTTCTGGTCGCACAGATGTCCCCAAGATCGTGGATTGGTACATGGACGGGAAGATCGAGATCGATCCGATGATCACGCACAAGTTGAAGTTGGAAGATATCAACCACGGCTTCGACCTTATGCATGAGGGCAAATCAATCCGTGCCGTTGTGGAATTCTAAAGTAATCACAATGTTTTAAGTAAAGGGCCGGAGGCGTTCCTTCGGCCCTTTTTCTATTCAAGGATATCGAACATCGCTTTGATTTGAGCGTCTTGTTCCGAACTGAGATAGTTTGGATGGTGGTCATTGAGAACGGTTTTCGCACGTGCGTTCGCACGGCTCCAAGCATCCTCCGCGCCGTTTTCTTCCCACGTTCGCGGCTGTTCGCGATCCGCGAGTTTCGGATAATGATAATCGCGCTCCATCGCGGCATGGGTTTGATCCGACCCCAAGAAATGCCCGTCGCCCAAGATAGATGCGCAGATAGTTTCAAACCCCAAATTCTCCTCGTTGACCTCGACGCCCCGTAGCGTGCGGTAGGTCATGGCATGCATGTCATCATCTAAAACAAACGCCTCAAAGCTGGCCCCAAGTAAGGCGGCCATCATGCCTGAGCTTTCATAGATTAGGTTGCCCCCAGCCAAAGCTGCGGCAAGCGATGTCATCCCTTTTTCAACGCCATATTGCGCATCAATCGCTTTGGCGTCGGTCATTGAGCAGGCCACTCCAGAGGGCAGGCCGAGCCAATTGGACAGCTGCGCCGAAGCTGCGTTGAGCAGGGTGGTTTCGCCGCCGCCGCCAGCAAACGCGCCAGTGCGCAAGTCGATGACCAAGGGCCAGTTGGAAAACACCATCGGAAAGCCGGGCGAGATGACGTTGACCATCACAAGGCTCGCTAAGGTCTCTGCCAAGGACTGGGCGAGAAAGCCCGCGAGCGTGGCAGGGGCTGTCGCGCCCGCTTGGGCGGCTGTTATGCACGACATGGGAATGTTATGTTCGATGCATTTATAGACCACATCCACAGCGTCCTCGCCGTACCGCATGGGAGAGATTACAGGGCTGATATGTGTCTTGATAAAGGGGCGTTTGGCAAATTCGCCAACGCCGCCCGCAGCAATGTCGAGCATCGCAACAATCGGATCAACGTGATCTGCCAAAGTGAAGGCCGTCGCGACGGGTTTTGTTGTGTTTTTCAGCAGCGCATAGGCCGTGTTCACATCAAGATCGAGTGGTTCGGGAACGTCCGTTGCGATGCAACACCGCGTGAACCAAGCAACGTTGTCGAGCGTGTCTTGCAACCTCGTGAAATCGTGCAAGTCCTTGAGAGTGGAGGGGCGATAAAGGCCGCTATCTATGTCCAAGGTGTTTACAGCGGCGCCGCCTGTGCCAAAAAACACGCGATCCCCACCAACTTCGATGGACCGATCAGGGTCACGGCCATGTAGCACAAAGGACTTTGCCGCGCGTGCAATCGCATCTTCGACTAGCGCATTTGGCAGGCCAATGCGCCCATTGCCAAGATCATTGGCCCCAGCGGCTATGAGATCGTTCCAAAGGCGTTGTGGAACCTCGCCCATGCCGAGCTCTGCGAGCAAACGAAGCGCCGTTGAATAGATGTCGCGAAGGTCTTTTTCACTCAGCGGTCGATAAAGGCCACCAGCTTGGCCTGGCGGCGCTGGGTTTATTGCGGG
>NZ_JBDWVM010000304.1:0-7439 GCF_039984035.1 Planktotalea sp.
CCTCAGAACGCGCGGTTGACCGTGTCACCAAACCCGGAGTGGTCGAACGAAACCGCCGCCGCGTTCCAATACCCGCCGACTTCTCCGCAACAGCGCTCTCGCGCGCCTTCGCAATGCGGGGCGTATGATCAAACCCCTGCAACAAGGCCAAAGCCGCCGGATAGTGCTTTTGAATATCCGCTTCACGCAATTCCATTTGATCCGCTGTCACACTCATCGCATTCTCTCCAAATTCACCTTTTTAAAATATCCCCGCCGGAGGCACTCAACGTGCGCTTAAAACGCGTCCGCTGGAACTCACCACGAACTTGCGCACAGAGGCAAAGCCAGGCGGATCTTTCTCTTCCAAAACTTGATAGGGGCGCTGGGGCAAAATGATGCTGCGCTCCATACGCGTCGCGCCCGTATCCGCACCACGCCCCGCGAAGGGATCCAGCGCGAAAACCTCGCGATCCACAGTGCCGAACCAACCAGACCGTTCCTGCTCCACACGTTCGCTTTCCAGCTCCTCGCGCGTCCACGCAAGCGCCCAATCTTCGCCCTCTGGTGCCTTGGCCTCGTCCAGAACTGCGCGCAGCGGTCCTGTCTGTTTCGTATACCCGCTCGAATACATCGGACCGAGATGGAAACGACGCAAGCTCTTGGGATGCAGATCGTCAAACGTCTCGTCAAAGCCTTTGGCAATCGTAATCAATTTCAAACCCGCCAAAGCCTGCCCCATCAAATGCGCCTGCGCTTCGGGCCAACGATATTGATCCTTGGGCAAGGCCGTGCGCCCGCTGTCTTCAAGCTCCATCAGATAGACGACGGGCAGGTTCACCTGACTATCGTAGACCGCCCAATGGATCAGAAACTTGCGACGACGATCGCTGATATTCTCGATCCAAATGCATTCGGGATCATTCTGCGCCCAGAACAATTCACCGCGCACCAATTCTTCGTAGTAGAGCCGTTGGGACAAAGCGAATTGCAGCTTCGTCGGCAATTCGCGATCCCCAACAATGCGGCGCACCATCTGTTCTTTGTAAGCTTGCACCGACGGCATGTTCGCCAAATGCTTTTCCGCCTGAGAGGCATCATTGGCCATGGTCAGCAATTCGCGATGCACAGGAAACCCGCTTTCGCGCGTGTCCATCGACAGCGAGCCAAGGAACTGCCCCGTCTCACGTCCCACGAGCAGGTATTTCATGCTCAGCGCACGGAAGGTAAACGACAGCTTCGCAACATAACGCGTGATGACTTCCACATCATCCTTGCTCAGCCGCCCCTCCGCCTGCATCACCGCCGCCACACGCGTCAAATGCTGCGTGATATTTCCGAATTTGCGGAAGTAACGGCGCGAGGCGAATTCATCGCTGAGGCCAGCGTGGTCTTGGGACGGGTCAGTCATTGGTTTTCTGCTTTTGCCAAAATCCTAACAAGATCCAAGTCAGAGCCTTGTTCGTTCACATGAAGGACCCACCGATTTACTCTCGATAATTTCGAGGATTGGAACAACCAATGCATTGTCATGCCCCTATCTTGAGCCAAAGGATCATTGAGTTTAAACAATACAGTAAATCGAAGAAACCATCGCATTATCGGCAAAATGAAACATAATGCTCCGAACGGTATTAAATAGGCTAAGACACTGCCTAACTCGCCGCCAAAAACACCGGATTTATCGGCAAACCAAGCCAAAAAGAAAATCGACGCGCCGGCACCCGCAATCAACAATTGCTGATGAGTAAACTTCACTTACCCACCATACGCGTTGCTGTCATGCTTCTCCACGATCTGCGCAAAACGTCGTGCGAAACGCTCATCCGCTTTCGCCTTGGCTTCCAAAACATCACGGGCAAAGACCATGTGATCCTCGTGCGCTTCCATCATGTCGGCCATACGTTGGTTCGTTGCCGTGCCAATTGCCGCCATCGCGGTTTGCGCTTCTTGATCTGTCTCAACACCAATCTCGTTGATGCGGTGCGCGACGTCTTGTTGCTGCGCGGTCTTCAAGGATTTGGTCAGCGCGTCATAAAGAACAACACGTTGCTTCGTGTCTGTTTGCAGCTTGTTGATCAGCACCATTTGTGTCGCCGCTTGGTTCTGCAATGAATCGATCCACGTTTTACCCTTCTCGATATAACGCTCCAACGTTTGGCTCTTGGCGAGCTTGACCTGCTCCTCCTGAACCAACTCGTTGTACTTGGCGTTCATGTCTGCCAGCTCTGTTTCAAGCTTCGTACGCGCGGCTGCGTCTTGCTCTACCGCGATCTTCCCCTCAAGCGCGATGATCTTCGGATCAGCCGCCATGATCTGCGCTTTCACGTCTTCCAACTCACCCACGGTGAATTCACGCTCATCCAGCGTTTCGGCAAGGTTGGCTTCCACCTTCACCTTTTGCTCATTGAGCACGCCAAGCTGCCCTTCCAGAAGCTTGGTGATCACGTCGGACTTTGAAATCAGGTCCTGCAATTTGTCATCGATGGACGCAGAGCGCACGCGCTCCTGACGCATCGCATCGGACTTAGCACCGGCAAAGATACCAACGAATTTCTCCCAACCCGTCTTGTTGCGCATCTCGTCAAAATCTTTGGAGAAGGCAGCCGTCACATCGTCCAGCCCCATAATCAACTCTGCAATGTTCGCGTTCATCACGTCCGTATGCGCGTGCACATCTTCGAGGTTTGCATTCTCAATGTCGATCATCGCATCATCGCCCGCTTTCATCTTCGCGCGCGCGGTTTCGATACGACTGGTCAGCTCGGAAATCTTGGATTGCGCCTCAGCAACTTGGCTTTGCGATTCCGCCACCTGGCTTGCAAAATCTGACATAAAAACTCTCCCGTCTAAAATAGTATTGTCTTTTATATAGGCATGTTAAGTGAATTTACATCACCCAGCGCCGTAAGATTCTTGCAGAGTGTCGCAAAACTCGTAGCTGTTGGGAAGGCGCTTGGCTAAGAATGAGCGAAATGCATACGAATGGGGACGATTTATGAGCTGGTCAGCAGACAAAACCGAAGTCAAAAGCTGGAACGAATGGGATACTTTGCGACACGTCATCGTTGGCCGTGCTGACGATTGTCACATTCCGCCCGAAGAACCCGCTCTTGACGCAAAGGTTCCAGAGGACAGCGACATGCGTGGCCAATGGGGTCGGCGCCCGCAAGAAACCATTGATCGCGCGAATGAGCTTTTGGACAATTTCGCCAATCAACTCAAAGCGCGCGGCATCCGCGTGGACCGCCCAACCTCCATAGATCATTCAAAGCCTGCAACGACGCCTGACTTTCATACGGAAAGCCAATTCGGCTGCATGCCGCCCCGCGACGTCCTTCTAACCGTCGGGAGCGAGATGCTTGAAGCGACAATGTCCTATCGTTGTCGCTGGTTCGAATACCTGAACTACCGCCCCTTGATGCAGCAGTATTTCAATGAGGACCCAAACTTCCGTCATGAAGCCGCACCAAAACCGCGCCTGACGGATGCGGATTATCACCCTGATTACCTCAGTGAAAAAATCGGTGATGCAAAACGGCTTGAATGGGCCGCAAAGAAATTCTTTGTGACGACCGAAGAAGAGCCGTTGTTTGATGCTGCGGATGTTTTGCGCTTTGGTCGTGACCTTGTTGTGCAACACGGGTTTACGACGAATGAAAAAGGCATCGAATGGCTGCGTCGCCATTTCCCTGATCACCGCGTGCACACGGTGAACTTCCCCGGCGATCCTTATCCGATCCACATCGATGCGACGTTCACTCCACTGCGCCCCGGCTTGATCCTAAACAACCCCCAACGCCGCCTACCAGACGAGCAACGCGCAATGTTTGAAAAGAACGATTGGGAAATCGTCGATTCCGCGCAGCCTGCACACAACACCCCGCCGCCACTGTGCTATTCTTCTACATGGCTCTCGATGAACGTTCTGGTGCTCGATCCGAAAACCGTCTGCGTTGAAAAATCCGAAGTCTACCAAGCCGAACAAATGGACAAGCTCGGCATGGAAGTCGTCGAAGTGGAGCTGCGCGATGCCTATGCATTCGGCGGTGGCCTGCATTGCTGTACAGCCGACGTCTACCGCGACGGCGACTGCGAAGACTACTTCCCGAACATGTAAGTGCCTTAAGGTGCGTGATTGCACGCACCTTACCCGCCATTCAACAACATCTGCATTGACGTTTCTCTGAACTCGGTTATCCGTGAACGCAGTTCAAGGAAGCTATCAATGACGACGAAAACTCAAAAACGCCGCGACGAACTGCGTGAGCAATTAGTAGACATCGCAGAAAAGATCATCGCCAACGAGGGTCCTGCAGCAATTAAAGCGCGCAGGCTTGCGGATGAAGCCGGTTGCGCGGTTGGGGCTATCTACAACGCAGTTTCTGATCTTCAGGACATCGTCATCGCAGTGAACGGGCGCACGTTCAAAGCCCTTGGCGAAGCTGTCGCCCAATCGCTCGTCGGGACGACAGGAAAGTCACCAACTGAGCGTCTTATTATCATGTCCTATGCTTACATGAATTTCGCATCAGAAAACCCTGCTGCATGGCGTGCGCTTTTTAGCCTGCGTATGTCCACTGATATGGACGTCCCCAAATGGTACCTTGCCGAACTGGAGCGTTTGTTCGGTTTCATCGGTGGCCCTGTTAGCGAGTGCTTCCCTGACTTTACCCCAAAAGACGTCGCCTTGATGACTCGCAGCCTGTTTTCTGCAGTGCATGGAATCGTTTTACTGGGCCTTGAGAATCGAATTTCTGGTGTTCCACGCGAAGATCTCGAGCGAATGATTGCTCTTTTATTAAGGAAATCCACCTCTTTCTAGAAAATCTGAACGACGTTCACGTTTTTTCTTGAACAGCGTTCATGGCGTTGCTATATCAATTTCATGAACAACGCTCACGAAAAGGAAACGGTAATGATTTCGATGATGAAAACACTTTTCGCCGGCGCAAATTCCCGCGCAGAAGATCGCCTCAAAGATACATTTGCACTTGAATTGATTGATCAGAAAATCCGCGAAACAGAAGTGCAGCTCAAAGCAGCTAAAGCAACGCTTGCCTCTTTGATGCAGCGCCAACGTGGGGAACAGCGCCAGTTCGATGGTTTACAAACCCGTATCGCAACGTTGACCGAGCGCGCCAAAGACGCGTTGAACAATGATCGTCAGGATTTGGCGAATGAAGCAGCCAACGCAATTGCGACTATGGAAAACGAAGCAACCCTTCGTAGCGAAACACTGAACCGCTTAGAGCAACAAACGCTGCGCCTTCGCACCTCTGTAGAAGCCGCGCATCGCCGGATCATTGATCTCAAGCAAGGTGCAATCAGCGCCAAAGCGATTAAGCGTGAACAGAACATCCAATCGAACCTGCGCACAACGATTGGCCGAACCTCTAGCGCCGATGAGGCAGAAGATCTGATCGCCCGTGTCGTTGGTAAAGATGACCCGTTCGAGCAATCGGAAATATTGTCAGAAATCAACGCGTCCCTTGATCACAGCAATCTTGAAGACCGCATGGCCGCCGCAGGGTTTGGCGATACGACCAAAACGACCGCCGCAGATGTCTTGGCACGTCTGTCACAAAAGTAACCAACACCTTCTCCCAAAATTATATAACTTTCTAAAAGGAACACGATCCAATGACCCACAATGATGCTGCAGATAACGGACTTATTACCCTCTTTAACGGCGCAGGTGTTGTCGCCTCCTATGTTCTCTTGGGGTTGTCTCTTTGGCTTTCAACAGAAGTACCACTCGCAACCAAAGGTTTCTGGGGTATTGGTATTCTCTTGCTTACTTTGAGCCTCGTAAATTTTGTAAAGTATCGCTTTGACAACCAGCAGCGCGTTGATCGCATCAACCGCATCGAAGAAGCCCGTAACGAAAAACTCTTGGAAGAGCACATCACAGATATCTAATCTGAAAAGCCCCTTAAGAAAGAAGCCGCTTGCGAGATTCGTAGGCGGCTTTTCATATTCTATGGACAAGCCGCCTGTCCCATGCTCTGAGATATTCCTAAATCTGCAATCATGGAGGCGACAATGCTGGATACACCGACGGACCTACTTGGACTTTTGAAAGACCCATCACTGCTCGCCACCAAGGCCTATATCGGGGGTCAATGGATCGATGGTGAAAACGGCGCAACGTTTGATGTGGTCAACCCAGCGCGCGGCGATGTCATTGCCAAGGTTGCAAACCTCAGCCGCGCTCAGGTCGCAGGTGCAATTGCGCAGGCGGAAACTGCGCAAAAGGAATGGGCCAAGAAGACCGGCAAGGAACGTTCTGCGATCTTGCGCAAATGGTATGATCTGATGATGCAGCATCAGGATGATCTGGGCATCATTCTAACCGCTGAACAAGGCAAACCGCTGGCGGAAGCGAAGGGCGAAGTCGCCTATGGCGCATCCTTCATCGAGTTCTTCGCGGAAGAGGCCAAACGCATCTACGGCGAAACCATCCCTGGTCATCAGCCCGACAAACGCATCACCGTGATCAAGCAACCTATCGGCGTTGCTGCTTCGATCACGCCTTGGAATTTCCCGAACGCGATGATCACGCGCAAGGCAGCCCCTGCGCTTGCCGCTGGGTGTTCCATGGTGGCGCGCCCTGCCGAAGACACCCCGCTGTCCGCACTTGCGATGGGCGTTTTGGCGGAACGCGCTGGCATTCCGGCAGGTGTGTTGAACATTCTGCCGTCAACGCTCTCCAGCGAAGTTGGTAAAGAGTTTTGCGAAAACCCGAGCGTGCGCAAACTGACGTTCACCGGCTCCACCGAAGTGGGCCGTATTCTGATGCGTCAAGCGGCGGATCAAGTGATGAAATGTTCCATGGAACTTGGCGGCAACGCGCCCTTTATCGTGTTTGACGACGCCGATCTGGACGCGGCCGTTGAAGGCGCGATCATGTGCAAGTTCCGCAACAACGGTCAAACCTGCGTCTGTGCCAACCGCATTTATGTGCAGGCAGGCGTCTATGACGCATTTGCTGAAAAGCTCGCCGCTCGCGTCGGCACTATGAAAATCGGTGACGGCCTCGAAGCAGGTACCGATTTCGGCCCACTCATCAACGACAAAGCCTCAGTCAAAGTGAATGCTCATATTGCTGATGCTAAGGCTAAAGGTGCGACCGTCATCTTGGGCGATGACAGCGGTAACCTTTCTGGCAACTTCATTGCGCCAACCATCGTGACAGGCGCGACCAAGGATATGGCTGTGTCGACTGAAGAAACCTTTGGCCCGCTTGCCCCGCTCTTCAAATTTGAAGATGAGGACGAGGTAATCGCATTGGCGAATGATACGATCTTCGGTCTGGCATCATATTTTTACGCCAAAGACCTGAGCCGCGTTTACAAGGTCGCCGAAGCCCTGGAATATGGCATCGTCGGCGTGAACACTGGTATCATTTCTACAGAGGTTGCGCCCTTTGGCGGTGTCAAACAATCCGGTCTTGGCCG
>NZ_JBDWVM010000305.1:0-3117 GCF_039984035.1 Planktotalea sp.
ATCACCAAGAAGGAGCCAGAACCGATTTGCATCAGTGCGCCCAGAATGATGATCGAAGAAATCGCGTTCGTTACCGCCATCAAGGGTGTGTGCAAGCTGTGCGCCACGCCCCAGATCACTTGGAAGCCGACAAAGACCGCCAGAACGAAAACGATAAAGTGCTGCATGAAGCTCGCAGGAGCAATCAGGCCAACACCAAGCAACAACGCCGCGCCAACAGCCAACAGAGTAACCTGTTGTTTAGTCTGCGCTTTGAAGGCTGCTGTTTCCGCTTCGCGCACCTCTTCAGGTGTCAGCTCTTTGATAGGCTCTTTCTTCTGCGCCGCAATCGCTTGGATCTTTGGTGGCGGCGGTGGGAACGTGATTTCGTTCTCATACGTCACCGTCGCGCCGCGGATCACATCGTCTTCCATGTCGTGATTGATCTGACCATCCTTCTCAGGGGTCAGGTCAGTCATCATGTGACGGATGTTTGTCGCATAAAGCGTAGAGGCTTGCGCCGCCATACGGGATGGGAAGTCTGTGTAACCGATGATGGTCACGCCGTTGTCTGTGACGATCTTCTCGTCCATGACAGTCAGCTTACAATTACCACCTTTTTCAGCAGCGAGATCGACGATCACGGAGCCCGGCTTCATGCTTTCGACCATATCCTTGGTCCAAAGCTCTGGCGCTTCGCGGTTCGGGATCAGGGCCGTTGTGATAACGATGTCCATGTCCGGCGCGATTTCGCGGAACTTAGCGAGCTGAGCCGCTGCAAATTCAGGGCTGGAGACGGCAGCATAACCGCCTGTCGCGGCGCCGTCGGCTTGCTCTTCCTCAAAGTCGAGGAAAACAAACTCAGCGCCCATGCTTTCAACTTGCTCAGCCACTTCAGGGCGAACGTCGAAGGCATATGTAATTGCACCTAGGGAGGTAGATGTACCGATGGCCGCGAGGCCCGCAACGCCAGCACCGACAACCAGAACTTTTGCTGGTGGCACTTTACCGGCAGCGGTGATTTGGCCTGTGAAGAAGCGTGGGAAGTTGTTACCCGCTTCGATCACAGCGCGATAGCCTGCAATGTTTGCCATCGAGGACAAGGCATCCATCTTTTGAGCACGGGAAATACGTGGCACCATTTCCATGGCAATCACGTTTGCGCCCTTTTTACGTGCGCTTTCCATGCCCGCCTCATTGGCGGCTGGATTAAAGAAGGAAATCAAAGTCTGCTCAGCGCGCAGGCGCTTTAGTTCACCCGCATCTGGCTGGCGAACTTTGGCGACGATGTCAGCGCCTTTCCACAATGCAGCGGCGGTTTTGACAACCTCAACGCCTGCATCTGCATATAGAGCGTCTGAAAACCCAGCGTTTTCGCCGGCCCCAGCCTCAATCATGCAGTCATATCCGAGTTTTTGGAGTTGTTTCGCGCTTTCCGGCGTCATGCCGACACGATTTTCTCCCTCGAACACTTCCTTAGGTGTTCCGATTTTCAACTTTCATTCCCCTTGTAATAATATTAGTCAAACCATCGCCCCAGCGGCACAATGTTGCTGTAGTGACTAATTGGCTGTGCTCTTAGGTGCAAGCATGTGTCGCGAAGAGCTGCATCTGTGTCGCTATTTCACCCAAATAGATAAACGTTAGGCGTAACCTTTTGAGAATAATCAGTAAAGCAGATTCCAGCTATTGCGACGATGTAGAGCATTCGCTGCTAACAAATTGTTACAACTAGAAGAATTCCGAATAGCCGCTAAAATGAGAGCGCTAACAGAGATTTTTTGCAAGAATCAGCGCAGTTTGATCGGGAGCTAAGCCCCCATGCAATTCACCATGTTCAGCATTAGCCGCCTGCGTTAGAACAGGGGCGCCAAGTTATGTGAGGAAGCGGCGATGTTAAACCGGGATGAGATCAACGCATTTTGCAAATCCCTGCCCCATAGCAGCCACGTGGTACAATGGGGCAATGCCGATGTTTGGAAATTGGCAGGCAAGGTCTATGCCATTTGCGGTTGGGCCGACGGCGAAAGCGCGGTCACTTTCAAAGTGACGCCACTCGCCTATGAGGTTCTGAGTGACATGCCCGGTATCCGCCCTGCCCCTTATTTGGCCTCGCGCGGGATGAAATGGGTTCAGGTCTACGCCGATCCCGGCCTCCCCGACGAGGAGCTGCGCGCGCATATTGTGACCAGTTATGATCTGATCAAAGCCAAGTTGACGAAGAAGGTAAAAACCGAGCTGGGATTGATCTAACTGCGCGCACCATGTGTGAACTCAATTAGCACGCCGATTGGCGTGCGATCTGCCTCTGGCGAGGGTACTTTCAAAAAGTGAAACGACTTTACGCGCTTAGGCCACGTCCCAGCAACGTCGCGAGCTGAGCAACCCGTGTTTTGTAAGCTGCATAGCTTGGGGGCGGCGACTTTAGTCCGTAATAAGAGGCCATAATCGTTTGGCCCGTTTCGAGCGGATCATCACAAAGGATTTTCCCCTGTGCTGCTTGCGCGCGAAGCCACTCGGTCAGGCTCAGGCGGATATTGGTCATGATATCGTCAACCTGCGCATAGGCGCTGCTCACTTTGACATCCAACAATTCACCGCCATGTTCCGCATCGAGCAGAATTTTCATGACGCTGTCTGGATCAAAGGCGTCAAAAACACCCTGCAACGTCTCTACCGGACCCAATTGCGCAGCGAGAACCGTTTCGACTTGCACCTGAATTTTCTTGAAAAAATCAACTGACAGATATCCAAAAACATCTTCTTTGCTTTGAAAATGCAAATAGAGCGCAGGGCGTGACATGCCCGCTTTCTTCGCGATCAATTGCATCGAGGTTTTGCGAAAGCCATGTTCTGCAAAGACCTCAAACGCGGCAAACGCGATGGCTTTTTGTTTATCTGTTTCAAAGGCTTCACTGCTCATAGAGACCTTCTGACAAAATTATATGTTTTTGTCAATTGACAGCCTGACATTTTACACTACTTTTGTCAGAACCGATGAGGAGTAAGACAACATGGCCACCGAAATCACTGTGAATGGCAGCCTGCGCAAGGTCGATCTGCCTGGAGACGTTCCCCTTTTGTGGGTCCTGAGGGATGAGTTGAACCTGACAGGCACAAAGTTCGGATGCGGTGTTG
>NZ_JBDWVM010000306.1:0-2646 GCF_039984035.1 Planktotalea sp.
CAGATGCGCGACCTGACCAACCGTCAGTGAAAGAATCTCGCCCGCGCGGTAGGCGGTGTTGATTCCGAATGTGAACAGGCACAGATCGCGTGGGTTTCCACTTAGGCGGGATTTGATCGCTTTGATGTCATTCAACGCGCGAATTGGCTCGACTTTAATCGACGCACCCTTTTGAGGGTGGTTGAAGTTTCGGGGCGGTGTGTCGGGTTTTTGAGCCATATCACAAGCCATTGAATAGACTCGGAATTCTGCCGTCAATCTCAAAACTATCTTTTTCGTATAAGTTAGGATTGTATGAAAAATAGATATCTGTCAACGCCTTGCCGCGCGGCAGCGATCACAATTTGCAACACTCATCCGCCCAAACGCCCAGCTAGCGCAGGTTACCAACTTTTACGAAAAAATTGTCCCTGAGTACGAGGAAAACTCCTATGAAACTGCGTTCTGTTTTAATCTCAACGGCGGCATGCGCGTTGTTGTCATCTGCGTCTTACGCCGTAACGGTCACGCTCAATGTGTCTGGCACAACGGTCGATGCCGAAGGCACGCTGAATTATACGCCCGGCAGCACATTCACCGCGAAGGCGGTTTTTGATGACGGCTTTGCCGATACCAACGCCGATCCGAATGTTGGCTCTTTCTTTGACTTTCGTGCTGCTACAACAGCGCTTGTGTCTTTTGAGCTGACCACGGAATTTGGAACCATCAGTTATGATCCATCTGCTGTGCAAGGGGCTACTGGCTCCATTCTTGCGCCGCAGGTGGCACAAATCCGTAATCCGCTCGATAACCGCCAGACCTTTTCGCTGACGACGCATTTGGGCGGCGATCCCGTCAATAATGGTTTTAGCGGCGCGATGGGTCCGCTGGCTGCCAACAGTATTGGCATGACGATGTTTGGCGATGGCCCGAACACCTATTTCTTCGATAATCCCAACAGCCTGTTTTCAGGGTCGGAAAACGGTTTTTCAACCGATGCGAACTTTCTTGGCGGCACCATCACCGCCACGCAGTTTGGCGGGTTTGATACGACTACGCTGTTCTTCGGCGCGGGCGAGTTTTCGATTGTGGGCGGCGATGGTGACATAGGTGAACCGCTTGCCCCGGTGCCGCTCCCGGCGTCACTGCCGCTGATGGCATTCGGTCTGCTCGGCCTCGGCTGGGCCGCGCGGCGTAAGAAACAAAGAGCTTGAGAAAGCCATCGACGCGCTCGGTACTGGCACCGGGGACTGTCGCATTAATCTAATTGGGGTCGTTTACAGGAGGGGGCGTTGGCACTCTAAGCCCTGTTCGGCTTAGTCGTCGTTCGTTTCTCACGCGGCGAAAGAGGAAAAAGAGCCCAAACTACCGATTTTCTGCATCGCGGCGAACGTCTGCTATTATTTTTGGATTAAGATCTGATCGCCCGAGCGATTTCAAAATTGAGCGTTGATATTCAGTTCAGATGCTGTCCCAAAATCGAAATTATTAGCGTTGCGTGTTGTCCAGAGGTCGAACCGTATCGTCGAAAACGACATGCCTCTTTCGAAATGACGTTCCTTCGATACAGTGTGGTTTTTTGATCCGGTCCATGCGGAAATGCCGAAAATCGTCACGTGCGGGATCCCAAGCAACGAGATACCAAAGCGGCGGCAGGATCAGCATCGCTTGCGGCTCAACCGTTCGTATGCTGCTCACACCTTTTGCATCGCAGTAATCGAACTGCAAATGCAAACGTTGAAGGAAAGCTACCTCGAATTCGGGAAGCAAAGCGGGGTCCATTATGCCAATGTTGGTTCTGTTCACCTGCGGCGCTAATTCCCCGACGTACAAACACTCTAAAAAATCCCGAAGATCGTTAATTTTATCTGACGGAAGTGCCTTTTCGATCTTCGCAAGCCCCGCATCAGCGAAACTTGAAAATGGCAGGTTTCCCGCCGCACGCATCGACGCAACACTGATCAAAAGCGCAAACACTTCGGTCACGGAAAGACGCGGTGCGGTCTGAACTGAACGCGGATCAAGTTGCAGTCCTCCGCCGCGACCGGGTTCTGAATAAATGACAAAACCCTGATCCCGTAACGCACTAATATCGCGCAACAATGTGCTGCGCGATGCCCCGACTTGTTCGGTGAGCGCGGCAATGGTTGATGATCCATTGCGACGCAGGCTGCGTATGATGGCTTCTTGGCGAAGACGTACATTCATTTTTGTTTGAGCTATCGATCAAAGGTGTCAAATTTTGATACCATTGCATCATAGGTCACGAATGTCGATGCCAGTTGGGCGTTTGACACAAACCGAGTAACCAACTGGGCATCAGGTGTAGCGTCGCTATCTGAGTGCCCAGAGTAAGCACAAAAGGCATATTAATGTTTAACTCTAACGACTTTCCCCAACCTACCATGATCGCAGTCAACGGTGTGGAGCTAGAAGTCTTCGAAGCCGGGAAAGAAAACGCAGGGAATCCGATCGTGCTATGTCACGGCTGGCCAGAGCATGCATTTTCATGGCGCCACCAAATGCCAGCGCTTGCGGCTGCTGGCTATCACGTCATTGTCCCCAATCAACGTGGGTATGGTCATTCGTCGCAACCGACTGACGTCACCGCATATGATCTCACACATCTGACTGGTGATCTTTGCGCGCTGCTTGATCACTTTGGAT
>NZ_JBDWVM010000307.1:0-11075 GCF_039984035.1 Planktotalea sp.
GTTCGATATCTTGCAAGGTGGCTTCGACAACAGCCTTGGTTTGAGCATCGTCTTCAGCACGTTCGGCGTCTGGCTTACCGCGTTTCAGATATTCTACTGCCATCAATCTTTTCCTGTTTTTGTCGGTGGGGCAGGTGGTGTTTTCTCGCCACGATCAAAAGCTTCCCAGCCGTGGCCATTGAAAACATCTACGCCCAATTGTGCGAGCACATGAGGGAAATCGACCATTACCCAATTGTCGGTGATTTTGCCGTCTTCCACTTTCCAGAAGTCCATATAACGGATTTGGATGCGTTTGCCGGTGGGTTCGACCCCCATAAAGTGTCCGGAATGCACTGCTTCTTGCCGTCCAAAGGCAGCGGCCCATTCGCCCATGTAAAGGCGGGCCTCGTCGACGCAGACCTTGTCGGAAAACGCGGCTTGGAAGGGTTTTTGCCAGTTGTCTTGGAATTCCTTGATGCCTTCTTTGGTGCCGCATCCCGCGTTCCCCATCCAGCGAAACCCTTGGGTGAAGAATTCGCCAATGTCTGCGATGCGGTGATCGTTTAATCCATCGACCATCCCTTCGATAACCGCGCGGGTTTCTTCCGTTTTCGACATGTCCGTGCCGCGCGATAGGATCGCTTGTTCTGGTCGTGCTCCGCTCATCCCTTGACGGCTCCTGCAGTAAGGCCACTGACGATTTGGCGTTGGAAGAATAGGATTAAAACGAACAAGGGCGCTGTTGCAGAGACGACTGCCGCGACCGCAAACATTACGTTGCCTTCTGTTTGGGTCGTTCCCAAGAAGCTGGCAATTTTGGGCACCATGGTTTGGTTCGCTTGGCTAAGTAGTGTCGCAGTGACAGTGAAATCGTTATAGGCGAGCAGAAACGAAAACAGCCCTGTTGTCACAACGCCTGGCCACATGACGGGTACAATGACATGGCGGAACGCCTGGAAGCGTGTGCAGCCGTCGACCATTGCGCTTTCATCCAGATCTTTTGGGATGTTCAGAAAGAAGCTGTGCAACATCCAGAGCGTGAACGGCTGGTTGATTGCCACCATCACGATGATTGTCGTGGGCAAATGGCCCCAAAGGTTCCATTCAAAGAACGGCAGCAGGTAACCTGATACTAAGGTGATGTGCGGCATCGCCCGAAAGACCAAAGCCAACATCAGCAAATAGAAAGCGTATTTTTTGCCTGAACGGGCAAGGGCATACCCGCCCAAAGTGCCTAGGGTAAGCGAGATAACGACAACCGAGACCACAATGATCATCGTGTTGATAACTGCGCGCCAGAACTCTTGTGTTACCCAAGCGCCGAAATATCCGTTGCCTGTGAACGCGCCGCCTGTTTCGATTTGGGTGCGCACACCGGTGATGGCATTGGTCCAATCCGCCTTGGAAAAGAAATCGCCCTGAACTTTGAACGATCCCCATAGTGTCCAAAGGAACGGGAATCCAGCAGCCACGATCCAGACCAGAACCAACCCCCAAATGACCATGTTCAAAACGGGTGAACGGCGATGAACGATATCAGTCATCAGACCACCTTCTGGTTAAAGTCACGCCACGTGCGGATCAGGACAGGGATCAGCAAGATAGCAACGCCAATGATCGTGAGGACAGAGGTCGCGCCAGCCGAGCCGAAGAACTGGCTCTCCGTGCCGACGAGATCATTATAGATGATCCACGACAGCGAGGTCGCGCTTGCTTGAGCGGAGAAGCTGATGATGGGCTCGAGCACACGGAAGTTGTCCATCAATTGTATCAGCGAAATAAAGACTGTGAGCGGCATGAGATGCGGCAGCACGACGTAGCGCGTGCGCTCCCAACGAGAGGCACCATCGATCATCGCGGCCTCCATCGTATCAGAGGGTACGGTTTGCAGCCCCGCGTAAAAGACGATGAATGCAAAGGGTGCCGAATGCCAAACACCATAGACCATCAGCATGATCCAAGTGAGCGTTGGCGAGGCTTTGAGTGATAGATTAGGATCATCAAAGATGCGCTGGAGCGTCGCGCCAATGACGCCATTGGCATCAATCATCCAGAACAGGATCAGCGCTCCGATCAGCGGCGTTACGATCATGGGTAAAAGGGAAACGAAAATCGTTGGCCCTTTGATCCGTTTGGGCAGTGTGTTCACACCAAGCGCGATCATAAACCCAAAAACAAGGACCAGCGGTGTCACCACGAATGTATAGGTCAGCGTGAAGGCCAGCGCGCGATAAAAGGGGAGATTCAACGCATTTGAAAAGAAGTCGGCAAAGCTGTCTCTTGACTGCCATGCTTGGCCAATTTCGGCGAAGGCAAGGTGATTGCGGTTGGTGTAGGTGCCAAGACCGTTGAACTGCCCGAGGGGGCGTTCCTCTTTCAGCTTGGCCGTTTCTTCAACATCGACTTGTAGTTCTTGCTTGCAGCCAAAGGGGCCGCAATTCTCGACTTCGATCATGACTGCTTCGTGTTCAATATGAAGCGATTGAATAACAACCGAGACAATCGGCAAAGCGATGAACAGCAGCATCGTGATCAACGATGGCAGTATAAACCATAAGAAGGTGCGGTTTTTCATCGAGCTCGCTCAGGTGTTAGGATGTGAATCGAAAAGTTGGCAGGGGACTGCATGCCCCCTGCCTAAGGCGCCTTATTTCAGGAAACCTTGTTCTTTTGCTGCTGCAGTGTATGCCGCTTCGACATCTGCCAGCGCTTGTTCAGCGCTTTCGGTGCCTTGCAGGAAGTCACTGATTTCCGCACCAAGTGCTGTATGCAAAGCACCCATGAATGGGACCATCGGATAAGGTGCAGCGCCGCCAGAAGCGGTGCCAGATACGCCAGCGGATGCTGGGCTTGGCATATATCCATCAACCAACCACACGGCAGCGTCATTGTTGGCTTTGACAACATCCGTCGTGATGCCGTTCATCATTGCAATGAATGTTGCTTCTGCATCTTCGTCAGAGATGTTTGTTGAGATGCCGATACCATCCCACCAAAGTGTCGACGCCGGGCGTGGACCATTGCCCCATGTTGGCGCTGCGGACAGAACGGTTCCGGCGACAACCTCAGCGGTTGAACCTTCATCATCCAGAACGGCACCACCGCGTGATCCCCACATTGTGGCCATGGCGAGGTTGCCCGCTTCCCACTCGGCTTGTGTCGCGTTTGAATCGAAAGTCAGGTAGTCAGGGTTGGAATAAGCAACCAAAGACTTCAGCATTTCCAACGTCGCAACGCCGTTTTCGTTGTTGACCGATACTTCAGCAGTGCCCGCTTTGAAGAAGTCAGCGCCCGTACCCATGTACATGTTCACGAACTCTTCAGCCAAGTTCCAACCTGCTTTGGTGTTCAAAGCAACTGGGTATTCCATCAAGCCAGCAGCGCGAACTTTCTCAGCGGCGGCGAGAACCTCTTCGTATGTCGCTGGAATGCCTTCAACGCCTGCTTCTGCCAAAACATCTGTACGTGTAAACAAGTGCTGTGCATTCGCCATAAATGCGACGGCCATCACCTTACCATTCACAGTGATGAGCTGACTTTTGTTCAATGCGGCGCCGTGCTTGGCAACCAAATCATCGATGGGGCGAAGCAAGCCATCGTTCATCAAAGTGACCAAAGTGGAGTTGGACACGATCACGGATGTATACTGAGCTGGGTTGGCTGTTAGGGCCGCTACCATGATGTCTTTGTGATCTTTGGTCAGGTTGGTTTCGACGTTAACGCCATCACCCGCACATTCTGCAGCAGCGGCTGTCACTGCTTGAATTGCTGGAAAATCATTGGAAAGAATGCTGACGTTGCCTGCGGAAATTCCGCAACCCGCCATAGCTGTGCTGCCCAATAGTGCAAATGCACCCGCAGCTGTAATTGTCTTTAGAAACATGTGTTTCTCCCTAGTTGTCATTGAGATGCGCCTTGCAAGATCGCATCTTGGTTATTCCCCTTTTTGGGGCTTAATTTTGGGGTTAGTCCCCAATTCGCGCACCTGTTTTCGCGTCAAACAAATGGCAAATCTCTTTTGGAACAGAAATGCGAACCATATCGCCAATCTGCGCGCGGTAGTCTTTGGCGGCTTTCACAGACACCAATTCACCATTCACCTTCACAGTGATCATTGTGGCGTCCCCGAGCAGTTCCATCGTGTAAACAGGCGCGTGTATTTCGCCACCAGTATCCACGATCAAAGCGTCCTCTGCTCGAAAGCCTAGCTGGATCGTACCCTCTGGCGCGCCAAGATCGCCAAGGCGCATCGTGTCCCCATCAAAGGCGCCGCCACTGACGTTTCCGAAAATCAAGTTCATTGCAGGTGAACCGATAAAGCTTGCGACAAACGCATTTGCTGGGCGGTCATAAATTTCTGTTGGGCTGCCCACTTGCTGAACAACGCCGCCTTTCATCACCACAACACGGTCGGCCAATGTCATGGCCTCGATCTGGTCGTGGGTCACGTAGATGGTCGTGACTTTTAACTCATGGCTCAGGTTCTTGATCTGCGCTCGGGTCGAAACACGAAGCTTTGCGTCCAAGTTTGACAGCGGCTCGTCCATCAAGAACACATTCGGCTCACGAACAATCGCGCGAGCGAGGGCGACGCGTTGACGCTGACCGCCTGACAGCTCGGCTGGTTTGCGGTGCAGGAATTCATCCAGCTCAACCATCGCAGAAGCACGTATGACCCGCTCTTTGTGTTCGGCCTCGGGAACTTTACGAACTTTCAACGGGAAGCGAATATTCTCGTAAACGTTCATATTCGGGTAAAGCGCATAGGACTGGAAAACCATGGCGACGTCCCGATCTTTCGGGTCCAGATCGTTGACCCGTTTGCCATCAATCAAAATATCACCCTCTGTGACATCTTCCAGTCCGGCAATCATGCGCATGGTCGTGGTTTTGCCGCAGCCAGATGGCCCCAGCAGCACCAAAAACTCTTGGTCCGCGATGGTCAGATTGAAATCTTCAACCCCAACAAAGGAGCCCCAGCGCTTTGATAGATTGCGCAGTTGGATTTCGGCCATGCAGTCCCCCAAGTGATCGATGATCATTTTGCATACGTTTGCAAAAAGGATAGACTTCGATCAAATGCGCATGCAAGTCAATTTTGCAAACGTATGCAAAATGATGTTTTGATGGTCTGTAAGGGCCTCTAAAGCTTAGGAAAACAGGAGCTATGAACGTGGGTTTTCAAACAGAAAAACAGGTGGTGCGGGCGTATTATGATGCTTTGGACAAGGCAGTAGGTGCGGGAATCACTGACGTTTTGGCCGAACGCACCTCAGCCAATTATGTCTGGCGCGCGTTCCATCCGTTTCACATGCAAACAGATGCACAAACGGTTTCAGAAATGTTCTGGCAGCCCTTCAGGCGGGCGGTCACGCACTTGCAACGACGCATGGATGTCTTCTTCGCTGGCGAGAATTTCATTGATGAGGGCGGTTCCGTCTGGGTCTGTTCCATGGGACATCTGATGGGGTTGTTTGATAGCCCGTGGCTTGGCATCCAACCAACGGGCAAGATGATCATGCTCAGATATGCCGAGTTTCATAAAGTTGTGGACGGCAAAATTGCAGAAACCGCGTTCTATTTCGATATCCCGCATTTCATGATGCAAGCGGGCTATACCCCCTTCCCAGAGCAAGCCGCAGCGCACTTGGTGCAACCGGGGCCTATGTCACACGATGCATTGCTGTTCGCCGATGCAGTGCCAAGCGAAGGGCAAAAAACGCTAGACCTTATACACAAGATGATCAGCGATCTGGGGCAGTGGCAAAACGATCTGCCGCTTGAAGAAGAACTCGCCCTGACATGGCACGATGATATGATCTGGTGGGGGCCCGCGGGCATCGGCTCGACCTATACGATTGCGCGGTATGCGCAGCAACATTCAAGACCCTTTCGCGCAGGTCTAAGTGATCGATCGGGCACCGGTCATATCGCTCGGATTGCCGAAGGGCATTACGGTGGCTTTTTCGGATGGCCCAATTTTAAGGCCAAAGCAACTGGCGGGTATTTGGGATTGCCACCCAATGACAAACTTTGCGAATTCAGAGTGATCGATATCTATCGGCGCGAAGGTGAGAAACTCAAAGAGAACTGGATTTTCATCGACATGCTGTATTTCTTCAACCAGCAGGGCGTCGATATCTTGGGAACTCTAGAGGAGGCACCGCAATGAGCTTCATCGATGCACATCACCACCTTTGGGATCTGAATACTGTGTCCTATCCTTGGCTTGAGGCAAAAGGCGTCACTCGTTTCTTCGGTGATCCAACGCCTATTCAACGCAATTACCTGATTGATGAGTTTAAAGATGACGCTGCATCTTTTGGTTTTAAGGGATCAGTTCACATTCAAGTTGGAGCCGCTGATCCGTGGGAAGAGGCGAAATGGGTTCAGAAAATTGCGGATGCAAATCCGGATTGGCCTATGGCGCAAGTCGTGTATTGCGACTTAACGCGCCCAGATTTAGCCGAGCAACTCGACAGTTTTCAAACACTATCTACGGTAAAAGGCGTCCGTCAAATCGTCGGCCGAGCGCCTGGAGAAGATGCACAAACGGGTACAAATGAACTGACCAAGTCAGGCGCATTTTTGGAAGGCTTGCAGGCAGTAGGCGCGCGTGGTCTCACCTTCGATCTACAGCTCATTCCCGAATTAATGCCTGACATGGGCGAGCTTTTGCAAGACGCGCCAAACACGCCCGTTGCGCTGTGTCACGCGGGCTCCCCCCACGACCGTACTCCTTCGGGTCTATCGGAATACAGTAAGACGCTTCGCCATCTGTCCCAATTGCCTCAGGTGCGTTGCAAGGTATCGGGGCTTGGCATGTTCGATCACACTTGGAGTGCAGCGACGATCCGACCAATTGTTGAGAGTTGCCTAGATCAATTTGGGGCTGAGCGCTGCATGTTTGGCTCGAACTTTCCGGTCGACAAATTGTATTCAGACTATGCGAAACTCGCGAAAAGTTACTTCGAGATTGTTCCCGAGCAGCAGCACGGTGCAGTGTTTTCTGACGTTGCTCGGGCGTTCTACGGGCTTGGCTTTGAGGGGCGTTCTTAAGTCAGGCAAGTGAAACGCCAATTACGTCTTTTGGACAAAAAACGGATCGCTTGGCAGAGTTGAGCTGCTTAAGGTAGCGGCATGAACACACATATCTCTCAGGGCCAAGAGGCCAGCTATCACTACAAGCTCATGCGCCGAGCGATTGAGCGGATCGACGCAAGTGAAACACCTGTGTCGCTCGAAGAACTTGCGCGTGAAATGCAATTAAGCCCGACCTATCTGCAGCGTCTGTTTTCGAAATGGGCAGGTGTGTCGCCCAAGCGGTATCAGCAGTTTTTGGCGCTGGATCACGCGAAAACGCTTCTTCGCGCGCATCACTCCACTTTGGAAACTGCGGTCGAGACGGGCCTCTCAGGCGGCGGGCGGTTGCATGACTTGTTTTTGCGTTGGGAGGCTATGAGCCCCGGAAATTACGCGAAGGGCGGCGAGGGGCTTTGCATTAAGTTCGGTTGGTTCGACAGCCCTTTTGGCCGTGCGTTGGTAATGGGAACGGAGATCGGTCTTTGCGGAATGGCATTTGTCGAAGAAACGGGCGAGGAGGCGAGCTATGCCGATTTATCCGCGCGTTGGCCGAGCGCATCGTTTGAGGAAGACGCGGATGCGCTGCGCCCGTGGGTCGAGGCTGCGTTTGGTGGCAAAGGGGAGCAGCGTCTGCATCTCATTGGCGCGCCCTTTCAGATCAAAGTTTGGGAAGCTTTGCTGCATGTCCCAAGCGGGCATGTCACAACCTATTCCGATATTGCGCGCGCTGTCGGTAGTCCGAAGGCCGTGCGCGCGGTTGGCACAGCAGTGGGCAAGAACCCTGTCAGCTGGTTGATCCCGTGCCATCGCGCATTGCGTAAATCAGGTGAACTCGGCGGGTATCATTGGGGCACACCTATCAAACGCGCGATGTTGGCCTATGAAAGCGCTGAACGTGAGTCGGGCACGCAACAATTGGCGAAATAGCGCCGAAATTCCCCTGTCTGCTATGTTGGGAAAATGAATCGCACCTGTTATGTTGTCTTTAGCTCCGATCAACGGAGAGAGCATAAGAGGCATAACATGAAACGAGCAAACTCCTTATTCGCGGTCTCCGCCGTATCCCTTTTGGCACTATCAGCCTGTTCAAACCCTGACACGCTGTCCAACAACAACGACTTCCGCAAAACCGGTGCTGGCGCTGCGATTGGCGCAGGTGTTGGCGCGGTTGCTGGTTTGATTTCCGGCGATGATAGCGCAGAGCGCAAGCAAAACGCGCTTAAAGGCGCGGTTCTTGGCGCCGCTGGTGGCGCTGCGGTTGGTAACGTGCTTGATCGTCAGGCGGCCGAGCTTCAGCAAAGCCTTGGTAATGATCGTGTGACAATCACCAACACGGGTGATCGTTTGATCGTAACCCTGCCTCAAGACATCACATTCGCTTCCGATAGCGCGACGTTGTCCGGTGGTATCCAGAGCGATCTGGTCGCGGTCGCAAACAACCTGCAAGCCTATCCTGAATCCACGGTTCAAGTGATCGGTCACACCGACAGCACGGGAGATGCGTCCTACAACCAGAACCTCTCTGTTCAACGCGCGAATGCAGTTGTGAACGTTCTGACAGGCGCCGGCGTTCCATTCACACGCTTACAAGCGATTGGACGTGGTGAAGACCAGCCTGTTGCAAGCAACCTGACAGAAGAAGGCAAAGCGCAAAACCGTCGTGTAGAGATCGTGATCCTACCGACAAGCTAAGCGATTTTTGCAGCTTTTCACGAAGGCCTCGCCAATTTGGCGAGCCCTTTTGTGATTTTAAAGGTTCGCTGCGCAGAGAGCGACCCAGTCCTGAAAACCGTTAGCCAAGGTAATCTATAATCGGGCAATCAGGCTTATGATCGCCCTTACAGGTCTTGACCAAATGCGCCAATTCGTCGTGTAGCGATTGCAATTCGCGTTGTTTTTCTTCGATCTCTTCCAGTCGCTTTGATGCGATGCGCTTCACCTCGGCACTCGTGCGATCCTGATCTTGGTACAGACCCAGCAGCTCTCGGCACTCTTCAATGGAGAAACCAAACTCCCGTGACCTTCTGATAAAGACCAGCTTCCGAACCGAGGCATCATCGTAAGTGCGATAACCTGCGTCAGAGCGTGACGGGGCCTCGACCAGCCTGATGTCTGCATAATAGCGGACGGTTTTGACAGGCAGGCCTGCAACCTTTGATGCGGCGGAAATATTCATGAGTTCAATCCTTGACCTTCCAGTTACTGGAAAGATTAAGGATGAAGAGAAACAGTTTCAAGGTTGCTGTTGCAACTGAACCAAGGACCAAGGTTATGCCGCCAGATACCGCTACGAAAACCGCTACATTGCATCGTATGGTCATGCCCGATCACATGTGCCCCTATGGGTTGAAGTCGAAAGACCTGCTAGAGCGTCAAGGCTATCAAATTGACGACCGCCATCTAACCACCCGCGAGGAGGTTGATGCGTTTAAGGCTGAGCACGGCGTAGCCACAACGCCGCAAACTTTCATTGATGGTGTACGGGTCGGCGGATTTGACGATCTGAACAAACACTTCGGCAAATCGGTAAAGGCGAAAGACAGCCTAACGTACAAACCTGTGATCGCTCTCTTTTCGGTCGCGGCGCTCATGGCGGTTGCCGTGACGTGGCTCATGCTTGGAACACCCTTTACAGGACGCACCATCGAATGGTTCATCTCGATTTCAATGGTTCTGCTCGGGCTGCAAAAGCTGCAAGATGTTGAACGTTTCGCGACGATGTTTCTCAACTACGACCTCCTTGCGCAAAAATGGGTACGCTATGGTTACGTCTATCCTTTCGTTGAGACAGGCGCGGGATTGCTGATGATGGCAGGTGTTTTGACGTGGCTCTCCGCGCCAGCGGCCCTTTTCGTCGCGGGGATCGGTGCGGTGAGCGTCTTCAAGGCGGTCTATATCGACAAACGCGAGCTAAAATGCGCTTGCGTCGGTGGGGACAGCAAAGTTCCTTTGGGGTTCGTTTCCTTAACGGAAAATCTGATGATGATCGGAATGGCCCTTTGGATGCTGTCAAAACTGTGAGGTGTTGAATACTATGAAACTACTTTATTTTGTAGGGGCCACACTTGCTGTTGCTGCATTAAGCTACGCATTTTGGCCGATTCCTGAACCGCTTGAGCAGAATGCAGCGACCGTCAGCGAGAGCGACACAGCCTTGGTCGATGTCCTGTTGCCTGATACACTTTCCGCGAATGCGCAAATCGGGAAATCAATGTTTGAAGCCAAATGCGCCGCCTGTCATGGGCTCAATGCTGTAGGGCAGGATGGTATTGCGCCTCCTCTTGTACACGTCATTTACGAGCCAAATCACCATGGCGACGAAAGCTTTCAGCGAGCGGCAACCTTGGGTGTTCAAGCGCATCATTGGCGGTTTGGAGATATGCCGCCTGTCGAGGGAATAACACGGGGTGAAGTTACGATGATCATCGCCTATATTCGCGAATTACAACGAGCCAACGGGATAAACTGAAGGCGACGAAGGGACAGAGTATGAAACAACTGTTGTTGGTGGCACTCCTTGGGTTTTGGGCGACAGGAAGCTTGGCGCACTCCCCGCTTCAAACGACCGTTCCCGCAAATGAAACCACTGTTTCAGAGGCTCCTTCTGAGATCACCATGGGCTTCAAAGGCGGCATTCGCTTAACCCGCATTAGTATGCGCCATGCAGATCACGCCAGCGTGGACTTGGATCTGGATGGCTTTAAGGGGTTCATTTCCGATTATGTGATCCCCCTGCAAGCCATGGGCCCCGGTGTCTATATCATTGAATGGCGCGGACTTGGTTCTGATGGTCACGCGATGAACGGATCGTTCCGCTTTACGGTCGAATAACGATGCCCGATCTTTGGGGACTAGCGTCGATCATTGCGAAATTTGCGCTCTACCTAGGCGTTCTAACATCTGTCGGGACTGTGCTAAATACACTCATGTTCCGATTGGCGGGAACCCGTAGATTAGCTGCGGGTTTCGCAACTCTTGGCCTGTTCGCAACCCTGTTTGGTTTCATGTTG
>NZ_JBDWVM010000308.1:0-3246 GCF_039984035.1 Planktotalea sp.
CAATGTTTATCTTCATTGGCTTCCTCGCGTTCCATGCGGGAATGACCCAGCAGCTCTTTGATGCTGCGCGCAAATGGCTTGGATGGCTACCTGGTGGCCTCGCGATTGCAACGGTTTTCGCGACCGCAGGCTTTGCTGCTGTTTCAGGCGCATCCACGGCGACTGCAGCCGTCTTTAGCCGCGTTGCGATCCCCGAGATGCTGAAATACGGCTACGATCGACGCATGGCAGCTGGCGTTGTGGCTTCTGCTGGGACACTTGCCACCCTGATCCCACCTTCTGCGATCCTTGTGATCTATGCGATCATCGTGGAGCAATCCGTTGGCAAACTGCTTCTCGCTGGTTTCTTACCGGGCATTGTTTCTGCCTTGATCTATGCTGGTATTATCGTGGTTTGGGCCATGATGAAACCTGTACAGGCCCCTTCTGTCACAGGCTTTACATGGGGCGAGCGCATGCGCACGTTGCCGGGGATTTCGCCAATCGCGTTGGTCGTGATCATCATTATGACATCGATCTACAGCGGCTGGGCCACCCCGACAGAAGCAGGCGCGCTTGGCGCTGCGGTTGTCTTTGTTCTGGCGCTCGCACGCGGCACGCCATTGAAATCCATCCAGAACTCTCTGATGGAGTCTGCCAAACTGACTGTGATGATCTTCTCCCTGATCTGGGGTGTTTTGATCTTCGTTCGTTTCTTGGGCTTTTCCGGCATTCCAGGCGCTTTCACAGAATGGGTCGTTTCGCTCGACGTTGCGCCTATGACGATTATGATCTGCATCCTTTTGGCCTACGCTGTGCTAGGCATGTTCATGGACGCCATCGGGATGCTCTTACTCACATTGCCCGTGGTCTATCCCGCCGTAATTGCGCTTGGCTTTGATCCGATCTGGTTCGGTATCATCGCGGTGAAGATGGCCGAGATTTGCCTGATCACTCCACCAATTGGATTGAACTGCTTTGTGGTCAACGGCGTACGACCTGACATTCCATTGGGCCAAGTCTTTCGCGGTGTCGCGCTTTTCTTCATTGCAGATGTGATCACCATTATCGTCCTGCTGATGTTCCCGGAAATCGTAACTTGGCTGCCAAACTTCGACTTTGAAGCATGGTGGTCTAGTCTCTGGGCCGCAACAAACTAAGGAGCACGTTCATGCGTTTGCACACTTCCCTTCCGCTTGAGCGCGCCAATGCGATCATCACTGAAGCCCTGCGCCTTGGCCGCGAGGCGAAGCTACTGCCGCTGACAGTCGTCGTGCTGGATGCGGGTGGCAAAATGGTCGCCATGCAATGTGAAGATGGGTCTGGCGTTATTCGTTTTGAGGTCGCCTTTGGCAAAGCTTACGGCGCGCTTGGCATGGGGATTTCAAGCCGCTTGATCCGTGATCGTCTTAAGGATCGGCCAACGTTTCAGGCCAGCCTCGCCACGGCGTCTGGCGGACAGTTGATCCCGGTACCGGGCGGTGTTCTGATTGAGAATGCCGACGGTATCACACTCGGCGCTGTCGGCATCAGTGGCGATACCTCAGACAAAGATGAATACTGCGCAATTGAAGGCATCAAAGCTGCAGGCTACTCCTCAGAGCCAGCAGAACCAGACCCTGACTGGCGCACATCCTCTTTGTCAGATCATTACCCAGCTTCTGAATGAAGGGGTAGATCGATATGGCGATGGGTGAGCTGCAATCTCGGCAAATCGGCATCTGCTGGATCGACCAAAGTAAACGTAGACTTGCCAGCGAAACTTGCGGGGATGACCATCGCGCGCAGAAAGCTGGAAACACCCGTCGTTTGCAAGGCAACCGCCCGCACGGGGGTTGCGGCCGCCTCAAACCAGTTGTCTCCGACCGACATGGTTTTGGAATGCTCTTCGGCCTCAATCCGCAACGATCCACGCACCAAATGTCGAATACCCGTTCCTGTATGCGAGTGACGATGGGCGATTGCACCCACAGGGAAACACACCTCATCAACACGCAGCATGCTGGGACCTGCGGGCATTTCGATTCCATGGCTGCTCAGTACGCCTTCGCCTTCAGCGCGGGTGCGCGACAGCACAAAACACAGGCCATCAACAGCCTCTTCCACCACCTGCCCCGCAGGATGTTGAGCGCCCATATCTGGCATAGGCGACCATGTCAGCGCAGCAACCGCTTGTTCAACCTCAATGCCGCTTCGAACCAAGCTCATAAACATCTGCGTACCTCCCATACTTGCGAGCAATGTAGCTAATGCGCGCGGCTCTCGCCATCACTCTTATCGCAGTTTCTGCGGCTGTTTTGCTCACCAACACGCATGGCGGCGCACTGGCGCAAAACAGCGCGCGCGTTTTGTTTATCGCGCTTTGTGTGATCGGGCTTGGCACCAGCACAATTCGGGAGAAAGCGCTATCTTGCGCGGCTCTCGCGCTTTGCGCCGTTTTATACATTTCGGGCAAAGTGGACGGCGTTCTTGCTGGACTGGACCTTGCCGCCTATTTCGCTGCGTTTATTGCGCTGCTCACCGCATTGAAGATCGCAGCGCAACGTTCCAATTCTGTGCGCGTTGTGGGCAAATATTTGATTGATCAACCCGCCGCGCGTCGTTTCGTAGCCACTGCTACGGGCGGTCATATCCTTGGTGTTTTCCTGAATTTTGGCGCGGTGAGCTTGATGGCCCCGCTCATCCAGTCTGCGACCAAGCATGCGGATGGCTCGACCAACACGGCTTTAGAGCAGCGGCAAATCTCCGCGCTGTTACGAGGCTTTGCGTGGATCTTGCTTTGGGCACCCACAACCCTGTCCCAAGCTGTTCTGCTGACGCTCTTCACCGATATCAACATGGGTAAACTCATCCCCATTGGTATCGGCACCGCCCTTTTCATGATGTTCATTGGCTTTGCCTATGATCGCTTTGAGTGGCGTCATCTCTCGCCAACCCAGAGCGGTGTTGAAAGGCCGATTTTCCACCCCCTCGCCTTTTTGAAACTTGGTACCGTGTGCTTTAGCCTGATTGCGGCGACTGCAGTCCTGCAAATCAGCGCGGGTTATACGACTGCTCTATCGCTCATGTTCGTTGCACCTGTTGTAACGCTGATCTGGTTCGGCGCGCAAAAGGACCTCGGCGCATCACTGGGCAGTCAACTTGCTTCGTTTTGGCCTGCGCTTTTGGATGACACAGCAGGCCTCGCGCGCTCTGCGATTGCTTTAGGGTTGTCTGGTTTTATTGGGCGCACATTGGCCGAAGCGCTGCCCGTCGCGTCCCTAGTAC
>NZ_JBDWVM010000309.1:0-4849 GCF_039984035.1 Planktotalea sp.
CTGGGCGGAATGCTTGGCTGGCCCGGTAGCGAGTGGAGCGAAGAGGACGCGATCGACAGGCCGCCGATGCGGGCCGAATGGAAAACGCTCAACACTGAGGCGCGCCATACCTTCACGCATTTTCATCTCCGTCTCACGGTCAAGACCGCTCTTGTGCCCATGGATCGTGCCGCAAAGGTTGGCGATTTTGTACCAGCTGAGGACTTTAATGCCTCGGATTTGCCAACCGTCATGCGCAAGGTCTTTGATTTGACCGCTGCGGGGCGTAAATAGAGACAAGACATTCGTTCAGGAGCACGGCCCAATGATATCCTCAGACACCGCCGCATTGTTCAAAAGCGCATTACCATTTTGGGTTTCATTTCTCTTGATCCCTGCAGTTTGGTTCGCCGCTTATGCTGGCAATTGGTGGGTCCTGATTATCCCCGTGCTCACGTGGTATCTGTTTACAGCACTTGATTTACTGGGCGGCTTGAACCTTCAAAACGTCGATCTAGAGACAAGCGAAGAAGAGTTGAAGTGGTACACGCGCCTCACGAGCCTTTGGGTGCCTGCGCAAATCCTAACGATCTTTGGTCTGATCTACTATGCAACGAACACGGATCACCTCATCACGTCTGGAAAGATCGGCCTGTTCTTTAGTGTTGGTGTGATTTCTGGCACCATTGGGATCAACTATTCTCACGAATTGATGCATCAGAAAAACAAACGCGAACGATGGCTTGGGGACATTCTGCTCGCCTCTGTGCTCTATTCGCATTTCCGATCTGAACATCTGCTAGTCCATCATCGCTATGTGGGCACGCCGCGAGATCCGGTAACTGCGCGCTACAATGAGGGGTTTCACCGCTTCTTCCCGCGCGTCTTGCGCCAGTGTTGGCAGTCTGCATTCAAAGCAGAGAAAGACATGCTCGCTCGCAAGGATTTGCCGTGGACTGATCTATCCAATCCGTTCTTTCGCTATTGGGCGTTGCAAGGTGGGATGCTGATCCTCGCGCTGATCTTGGGCGGCTGGAGCGGCTTGTTTCTGTTCCTCTTCCAAGCCTTCATCGCGGTTTGGCAATTGGAGTTGGTGAACTACGTCGAGCACTATGGCCTGACTCGAAAACATCTGGGCGAAGGTAAATACGAACACGTGCAGCCGCGCCATTCTTGGAACGCGGCGCATAAGGCGTCCAACTGGCTACTGATCAATCTGCAACGACATTCGGATCACCACTACAAACCCGATCGCCGCTTTCCGCTATTGCAAAACTACACTGAAGCGGACGCACCGCAGTTGCCCCATGGCTATCCGCTCATGACAATGATGGCGCTGCTTCCGTTCCTTTGGCGACGGGTGATGAACCCGCGTGTGCGACGCTGGCGCGAGATGTATTACCCAGAAATCACCGAATGGCGCTCCTATAACAAAGGCACCAATCCGTTGCCGCGCTAAGGCGTGACAACGATATTACCCGTGTGCTTTTTATCCACAAATGCTGTTTGTGCTTCGCTCAGCTGATCCAATGGATAGGTCGCTGCAAGGGCCGGTTTGATCGCACCAGATTCGATGTAACTGATAAGATTTGGCATGACTTCAGGCGTAATGACCGTTGACCCTGTGAAGGTCAGATCGCGCAGGTACAACGTGCGTAAATCCAGTTCGACCATTGGCCCCGCAATCGCGCCAGAACAGGTATATCGCCCACCGCGTTCGATGACGTCAATCAAAGTTGGCCAATACGGACCGCCCACGACATCAGCGACGACGGTAATCTTCTCATCGCCCAGCGCTTTGCGCAGATTGACGGGCGCGCGCGGCAGAATGAGATCGGGGCCAAGCGCGGCAACCTCGTCGTGCTTGGCTTCTGAGGCCAAGGCAATCACACGCGCGCTACGCCGTTTTGCCAATTGAACCAACGCACCGCCAACGCCGCCTGATGCTCCGGGCACGAGAACGGTGTCTTTGTCGGTCACATTGGCGCGGGTTAGCATGCCCTCTGCAGTCGAATAGGAACAGGAAAAGGTCGCAAGCTCTGCATCAGAGAGATCGGACTTGACCGCCAATGCGTTGCGCGATGGCATGGTCGTATATTCCGCAAAACCGCCATCGCGTTCAGAGCCGAAATACCCTGTCTTGTTGATATCGGACAGATCATCAGGATCGCGCAGCCAATTGTCCGTGATCACCCGCTCCCCGATGCGCGTGCTATCTACACCGTCGCCAACCGCAACGATGACACCGCACGCATCAGCCCCTTGAATGCGCGGAAATCCGATAGGCGCGCCGCCCCATGATGGATCTTCGTCGTCAGGGCTTTCCAACGTTTCGCCTGAGGTCGCCTGTGTCACGGCCTTGGAATACCAACCGATACGCGTATTCACATCTGTATTGTTCAATCCGCATGCGCCGACTTTGATCAAAACTTCATCCGCGGCAGGCGCCGGCACTGGCCAATCATCGCGCTGTTCAATCATGCTAAGATCGCCATGACCCATCGTGACCATAGCGCGCATTGTTTTGGGTAGCGTCATCACAGACCGTCCTTTTCTATCTCCCGCCTAGCTGCATCATAAGCTGCTTGGCTTTGCAAGAACGGTCTAAACGTCAACCCTGCAGAATGAGATCGCTCGCCTTCTCACCAATCATGATCGCAGGGGCGTTGGTATTGCCGCTGACAATCTCGGGCATGATCGAACAATCAGCAACGCGCAGCCCCTCAATGCCACGAACGCGCAATTTATCGTCGACCACAGCCATATCGTCATGGCCCATCTTACATGTGCCTGTCGGGTGATAGATTGAGGCGGTGTTGTTGCGCACCCAATCCAATGTCGCGTCATAATTATCCATATCAAGCGACGGATTAGGTCGGAATTCTTCCGAAATTTTGCTTGCAAGTGGCTCACAGCGCGCAATTCTTCGGGCGATATTCACACCCGCGACCGCGGTTCGGCAGTCGTTCTCAGTAGATAGATAATTTGGAATGATCTTCGGATAGGTCATGGGATCGCCACTCGCCAATCTAATTTCACCCTTCGATTCTGGCCGCAGTTGGCACACAGACATCGTAAAGGCTGCGAATTTATCCGCCCCTTTGCCAGGGTTTTCTGCCGAGAGTGGCTGCACATGAAACTGGATATCTGGTGTTTCGAGATCATCGCGCGTTTTCAAAAAGCCTGTCGCAAGGCTCGCCGCCATCGTCATCGGACCGGAACGTGTGGTGATGTATCTCAGGCCGATCTTCGCCTGCCCGAATAGCGAACTTACCTCATTGTTCAACGTTGGCTCGTGGCACTTATACACAAGGCGCGCCTGCAAGTGGTCCTGCATGTTCTTGCCAACACCTTTAAGCGCTGCCTTCACTTCGATCCCGTGTTCCGCCAACTGCTCTGGATCGCCGATGCCAGACAACATCAATATCTGCGGTGAATTGATCGCACCGCCAGAAAGCACGATTTCCTTTTGCGCCTTAATGGTTTGGATCTCGCCAGATTTATCCAAATAGCGAACCGCGGTGGCGCGATTACCTTCTATGACAATATTCTGAACTTGTGCATGTGTTATGATCTCAAGGTTTTCGCGCGATTTTGCAGGACGCAAGAATGCAGCGGCAGATGAGCAACGCAAACCATTGCGCGCCGTCAACTGGAAGAAACTGACGCCTTCTTGATCCGCACCGTTGTAGTCTGGGTTGAATTTATAACCAGCTGTTTGCGCGGCTTCGATCCAAGCGTCCGTGATCGGGCGCTCAATGCGCATGTTGGATACGGAAAGCTCGCCATCGGCGCTATGAAATTCATCCGCGCCGCGTTCATTGTTCTCTGAACGTTTGAAAAGCGGAAGGACATCGTCCCACCCCCAACCAACATTGCCCATCTGGCGCCAGCGGTCATAGTCTTGAGGTTGTCCACGGACATAGAGCAAACCGTTCAAAGAGGATGATCCCCCCAAAACCTTGCCGCGGGGCCACTCAATAGAGCGACCATTCAGGCCCGGATCCGGCTCGGTCTTGTAGCACCAATCCACCTTGGGATTATGAATGGTTTTAAAATAGCCGACTGGAATGTGAATCCAAGGATTGATGTCACGCCCACCTGCTTCCAGCAGGACAACCCGGTTTTTTGGGTCCGCGCTCAATCTGTTCGCGAGAACACAGCCCGCAGAACCAGCACCGATAATAATAAAATCAGCCGTCACATCCCACCCTTTCGTACCTTTGTTAAAAAAACTCTATGCAGAATACAAATTGTAAGCTAGCCTTTTTTTGAAACAAAACGTCTCAATAATCATCAAACGGGAGGAAACGATGGGTATTAATGACAAACTAGGCATGATCTCAAGACGGGATCTGTTTAAGGTTGCTGGCCAATATGGCATGAGCTCAACGCTCATGGCGGCTGGTACCTTCGGCGGCGCAATGAGCCTTGCAAACTTGGCTGCTGCGGCGGAATCCACTTACGAAAAACGCTTCGCGAAAGAGCCAAAGCACACGCTGAAATTCGGCGCGGCTGGCTTTAACCAACGCAACCTTCTGATCGAACGTGCGGGCGCTCTAGAATTCGCGCGCGATCTCGAATCACGTTCAGACGGTGAAATTCGTGTTGAATTCATCGGCGACAACCAAATCTGTGGTCAGGTCTCTTGCGTAGAGAAATGTCAGCAAGGCATCGTTGATATCTATGCGGCTTCTACACAAAACTCAGCGGGCGGTGCGCCATATCTGAACGTTCTGGACTATGCATATCAGTTCCGTAACCGTGCAGATCAGTATCACTTCCTGTATCACCCAAAGTCGCAGCAATTGCTTCGTGACCCCTATGAAAAGCGTCACGGACTGAAATTCCTGTTCTCACACGCAGAACT
>NZ_JBDWVM010000310.1:0-3240 GCF_039984035.1 Planktotalea sp.
GCTGATTGGAGAACGTCGGCAAGCGCGACAAGCCGCCCTATCCGAATTGCAGACTGCTGTTAGCCTTCGGCGCGCAGAATTAGACGAAGCGCGGAATAACTATCTCAGTCAACTTGATCTGGGTACCGACAACAACGACTACGTTTACTTAACCGGTGAGGTTGAACAGCAATCCAGATTCGCGCTGCCTATTGGCCGACGCGCAAATCTTGCGGATGCTATGTTTGATACCGCGGGTGGTATCTCTGGTCCCACAGGTGATGTTTCGCAAATTTATGTTCTACGCGCATCATCTGATCCACGCGAATTTGGCGCCATCACGGCATGGCATCTGGATGCGCAGAACGCAGCGAACTTTGCCCTAAGCACGCGCTTTGAGTTACGACCCAATGACGTTGTTTTTGTTGCTCAACAACCAATTACCAAATGGAACCGCGCTATTGACCAGATTCTGCCAACACTTTTGAACGTCTCAAGTTCGGCGCTGAACTAACGCGAATTTTCCTGAGAGGCCAAAATATCAAGCAAATCAAATCGGAAATCGAGAGCGAGCAGCATCGATTTGGAGCGTTTTCTTGATTTTAAACAATGATTGACTATCAATCATAGGTAATCTCGTGCTAGGAAAAAACAACTCAATTAGGAGAGACCAATGTCTATTCATAAAATTATTGGTGCATTCGTACTTTCAAGCGTTGCTACGGGCGCGTTTGCTCAAGACTGTACAAACCCAGCAAACGCAGGAACCACAGCTTGCACCGGCTTTGCCAATGCGACGTTCTCGTCCCAGAACGTCGCTGTTGCAGCTCCTGCGGCTGATATTCCTGCCGCTGGTGCTGTGTTCGCTCCAGCCTCAACAACTGGATTTGTTCCGTTGGCAGGCGCTGCACTTGGCGCAGCGGGTCCGTTAGCGATAGGGCTTGGCGCCATTATTGCAATCGGCGCGGTATCAGGTGGATCGAACAGCACGACCAGCACAGAATAGGCCCATTCACCTTATCATAACTATGTTTCAATCCCGTGCACTTGCGCGGGATTTTCATTTTTAGTGACCAAAACGTTCTAAATCTCGCCAATCTAGTTTCGGTTCGTTCTGAGTGTTCACTCGAGCTTTCGAAATTACACGTCGTAGTAACCTTTGCCATAGGTCGAGTAGGCACCGTATTTGCCGCCATAGCCATAGCTTTTCATGCGACGGACATCGATCTGCGACAAGACCAATCCATCCACTTGCAAACCAAGCGATGAGAACTGGCGCAAGCCGTCTATCACCAGCTGCTTGCCAGTGCTGTCCCATTTCACAGCATAAATCACCACATCAGACTGATCCGCGATCACCCGCGCGTCAGGCACGACAAGCACCGGAGGCGTATCAATAATGACATAATCAAAGGCACTGCGCGCAGACCTCATGAAAGTCTTAAACTTGTCCGATGAGAACAGGTCCGCCGCATTGATTGTGGTTTTCCCGCCCATCAATACGTCAACGCCTAAGGTCTCATCGCGAATAATCGCGTCCTCAAGGTCTTGCTTTCCAGAAAGAACACCAATCAGATCACCATCGCTCGACTGGTCAAAGTATTGATTCAATGTACGGCGACGAATGTCACCTTCGATTAGTAGAACCTTCTTACCAAGCCCTGACAGGTTGCCAGCAAGCGCAATCGCTTGCGTTGTCTTACCCTCACCCGGAATAGACGACGTCATCATGATAACCTTGGGAGGGTTGTCCACATCAGCCAACAAAATAGAGGTTCGCAGGTTCCGGATAGATTCCGCCGCTGCCGAGGTTGGCTTGGTATGCAGGTAATTGATCAAAGCACTCCGCTTGCGGATTGGCATTCTTGGCGTCTGCCCAAGAACGGAATAGCCCGTTGCTTGTTCAAGATCTTCGGCGGTGCGAAAGCCGTTATGCATGAATTGACGCATCATAACGATGCCCACACCAATGACCGACCCAATAAGGAACGACATGATCACAATTCGCGCCTTGCGCGGTTCGACCTGACGGCCTCTAATCGCGGGCGACAGAATGCGCGTATCCGCTTGTTGCAAACCAATTTGCACAGAGGTTTCTTTAAGGCGCGTCAAAAACGTCTCGTAGAGCACGCGTGTCGCGTCTGATTCACGCATGAGTTGGTTGAGACGGACCAAGTCTTCGGACTGAACCGAGACCTGCGCTTGAATACGCGCAAAGGAATCTTCCAATGCCTCTAGCTGTGCGGCCTGACGGGTGGCGTCCAGTCTTGAGCGTTCTAGCGATAGATCAAACCGTTTGAAAAAGGCGAGCTCTGCATTTGTATCGCCTGAGCGCGCGGCAGTTGCCAAACGATTTAACGTGACATCGCTCACCTCGGCCAGAATTGCATCGATGTCTTTACTTTGTGCAAGGCTCTCTAAATTCGACAGCTCAATGCGTGCATTTGCGACCGAAATTTTCGCCGCTGAGACGCGTTCGCGCATATCCTTTGAGCGCGCGTTAAGTGCGCCCAAGGCTTCAAGACTGATCAGGTCCGTCTCTGCTCGCAGGTCCTTAATCGCATCTTCTTTTGATTTCAGCTCTAGCTCGAGTTCTATGACCCGTTCCGAGAGCCAATTCGTCGCGAACTCTGTCGCTTCGAATTTGGTCGCGATTTGCTCTTCGATGTGAAGGCGCGCTAGCGTGTTCACAATGTCAGCGGATTTGTAGGGGTCTTCGGTTTTCGCCAGAACATTGATCAAATAAGTATCCCGCTGAGAGGCAACCGAAACCTTACTGCGCAGTTGGTTAGCAGCAGCAATGGTCGCCCTTTCAAGCGAAGGAGCAGGTCCCTTTTCTCTTTTAGGAATGGGCAGATAATCCGCCAAGAAATTCCTAATCGAAACGGTGGAAAACTTGGAAGGTTCTCGCAAATGTCCGTTGAACTCGGGATCTTCCGTCAAATTTAATTCGCGCACGACCTCTTCGATCAGGCCACGGGAACGGATGATCTCCAGTTCTGTGTTGATGGCTGCGCGGTTTTTCGATGAGCTTGACACAACGCTTTCAACGTCAACGACGTTTTGATCACGTAGTTGGATCGCAAGACGCGCAGTTGCCGAAAACTTCGCAGTGGTTCCGTTAATCGCATAATAGCCGCCCAGCAAGCTCGCCAAAAAGGCCAGCAAGATAATCGTCCATTTACCGCGCCAAAGGGTGCCAATCACATTGAACAGATCAATTTCGTCTTCAGAGCCAGTGTATTGAACTTCTCTTTGATG
>NZ_JBDWVM010000311.1:0-4040 GCF_039984035.1 Planktotalea sp.
ACGCCGGATCATGGCAAGCTGGAACCGTGGCGCTTTATCGTGATCGAAGGCGCGGCGATGGATCGTCTTGCGGAGTTGGCGAAAAAGCGCGGCGAAGCGCTAGGCTATGACGATGAAAAACAGACCAAAGGAGCGGCGCAATTTGCGACGGGCAATTTGGCCATTGTTGTTGTCGAGGTTCAAAAGCCATCCGAAAAGGTGCCCGCGCTTGAACAGACCTATGCAGTTGGTGGTGTTTGTTTAGCTCTGCTCAATGCCGCATTGGCGAGCGGGTGGGGGGCGAATTGGCTCTCTGGTTGGCCGTCGCATGATCGTGAATTCATTGAAACGGGATTTGGATTGGAGCAACATGAACGTGTTGCTGGCATCATTCATATTGGAACCGAGAAAATGGCACCACCTGAACGCCCGCGTCCCGACCTTGATGCGATAACGACGTGGACAGACGCATGATCTTATCCTCTTTCTTTAAAGCGGTCGCACAAATGGGCGATCCGCGATTTCGCCGTGTTTTGTTCCTTGGTATCGGACTAACGATAGCACTGCTCGTTGGCTTTTACGCGCTGTTCCTGACGATCATGAATGAATCAGTCGGTGAAGGCTTAACGCTCCCCATTGTCGGAGAAGTGACTTGGATCGGCGATTTGCTCGGTTGGGGTTCGCTGTTCTTGATGTTGTTTCTATCGACGTTTCTGATGGTGCCTGTCGCCTCTGCGATTACATCTTTGTTTTTGGATGAGGTTGCATCCGCAGTGGAAGCGAAACACTATCCGACTTTGCCGACCGTCAAGCCAACGCCGATGTATGAAACGATCCGCGATACGATCAATTTTTTGGGACTTCTCATCGGCGCGAACGTCGTGGCGATCCTGCTGTATATAATGTTGCCCTTCGCAGCGATTTTCATCTTTTGGGCGCTCAACGGATTTTTGTTAGGGCGGGAATATTTCCAGATCGCAGCAATGCGCCGACTTGGGCGCGCGGGTGCAAAGCAGGCGCGTAAAGAACATTTTGGCACGATCTGGCTAGCTGGTTGTTTGATGGCACTGCCGCTGACAGTGCCACTCTTGAACTTGTTCATCCCGATCTTAGGCGCGGCAACCTTTACGCATTTATTCCACGCTACACAGCGGGTGCGCTCATCCGGTTGAACCAATCAAGGTCTCGGACCGTGATGATGCCAGACAGGATAATGCCGGCGATAATGCACCATAGTACGATGCTGATCGCGGTTGTGATCAGCGCCTTCTTCTTGAGGTTATGATGTTCCGGCGCGCCAGCATGTGTGCCTGGAACAACCTCGCCCACGTCTCCTTGGGTTTGAAGGCGGATCGGGATCACGATCAGAAAGGTCATGAACCAGATAACGGCGAAAAGAACGAGCGCTGATGTGATACCCATTAGACTTGCTCAAGCTCTGTCAAAGTGCCGTTCATGTCTTTTGGATGCAGGAAGATCACGGGCTTGCCGTGGGCGCCGATTTTTGGCTCACCATTTCCGAGCACACGCAGACCAGACGCAACGAGATGATCGCGTGCTGCGATGATGTCGTCGACTTCGTAGCATACATGGTGAATGCCGCCTGCCGGGTTCTTTTCCAGAAAGCCGTTGATCGGGCTGTCATCGCCAAGTGGGTAAAGCAGTTCGATCTTGGTGTTCGGCAGTTCAATAAAGATAACAGTAACACCATGGTCTGGTTCGTCTTGAGGTGCGCCAACATTTGCACCAAGCGCATCGCGATATTGCGCAGCGGCTGCGTCGAGGTCAGGCACGGCAATGGCAACGTGGTTTAGTCGTCCGATCATTCGTTCGTCTCCAGTATATAAGTGTTGCCACATATATGATGCACAGCACAGGCGCGACAAGCGGCGCAAAGACGCGGGGGGCTTAACGGCTTGTTAGTATCGTTGTTCTAGCTTTCTTGACAGTTGCCAAAGATGTGAGAGTGCTATGAATGAGCTTGAATACGCAGCCCTAACACCAGCCCCGACTGCGTCACGCCCACTGCTGGGTTTGACCATTCTTGTTGTGGAGGACAGTCGCTATGCCTGCGATGCGATGCGATTGCTTTGCTTGCGAAGCGGTGCCCGTATTCGGCGCGCTGATTGTTTGAAGTCCGCGAGGCGACACTTGCAAGTCTATCGTCCGACTGCGGTCATTATTGATATGGGCCTACCAGATGGATCAGGCGCTGAACTCATTCAAGAACTCACAGAAGTTGAACCGCGTATTTCCGCAATACTCGCAACCAGTGGTGATGACATGAATGAAGCGATTGCATTGGCGGCGGGGGCGGACGGGTTTCTCGCGAAACCGCTTGGTCGTTTGAGCGGGTTTCAATCCGCGATTTTGCGCGCGCTGCCTGAAGATTTGCGCCCGCTTGGTCTGCGACAGATTACTGATGAAGAGGTGGTGCCTGATGTTATGGCCTACCGCGATGACATGGCACACGCCGCTGAACTGCTCACAACGTCAGATACGGATATGAAAACGCTGGAGTATGTCGCGCGCTTTGTGCAAGGCATCGCCAAAAGCGCGCAAGATGATCAGTTGGATCGCGCCGCGTTTCGCGTTGTGCGCGCCCGATCTGAGGGCGGCGCAATTCACGCGCATCAGGCGCGATTGGCTGGATTGGTTCAGGATCGGATCACAACAGAGATGGCAATTTAGAGCGTGGGATCAGAGCTGACACGCACAAGACCGGTCAGGTCCCCGAGGCGTTCATGTTGGCGGCCGTCTTGATCAAAGTTGTTTGGGTCGAGCCAGACACGGTAAGCTTCTTTTAGCGCGGGCCATTCTTGATCTATCATCGCAAACCATGCGGTATCGCGATTACGTCCTTTGACAACCATCGCTTGGCGAAAGACGCCTTCATAACTAAAGCCTAACCGCTGCGCTGCACGTCGGGAAGGTGTGTTGAGTGCGTTGCACTTCCATTCAAACCTTCGATACCCAGCGTCAAAGGCCCATTGCATTGTAAGGTATATCGCTTCTGTAGACACAGGACTGCGCTGCATTGCGGGGGAAAAGTTGATGTTACCGACCTCGATAGACCCAGCAGCGGGCGCAATACGTAGATAACTGAGCACGCCAAGGTAGGCTTGCTGGCTCAAATCATAGACCACAAAAAAGAGATTGGACGGATCGGCCGTCACTTCCTTGACCCATCGGTGATATTGGGCTGCCGAATGAAAGGGGCCAGCAGGCAGATAATCATAATGCGCATCTTGGCCTTCGAATGCATTGAATAACAAAGCCGCGTGCTTTTCCGCATTCAACGGCTCAAGACGACAATAGCGCCCCTCAAGCGCCATGGCCTGCGGGGCAGGGGGCGGTGTCCAATCTGGAACGCGCGGTCCTATCGGTCGATCATTCATATTAAGGTCCCTCCCCTCAAACTGTGCATCGAAACGTGACGAAGCGAAACCCACTTTGTTGCAGAGTCGGCACGGCATTGTGAGAGAGGCCCCATTGGTCTGAAACACCTTTCTCGCTATGTATAGTGCAACAAAAGGAGTTCTTAGATGGCGTATCGCTGGAAAAACGTACTGAAAGATTCAGATGTAACGGATCATTCTCAATTCATGAACCGTCGACAACTTATGGCGGGTGCTGCCGGTCTCGGCCTCGCTACGGCGATTGGTGGCCCACGCGCGGCTCTCGCACAAGAGGCGCTGACGCCAAACAGTTATGAAGACATCACCAGCTATAACAACTTTTATGAATTCGGTACGGGCAAAGATGATCCTGCTCGAAATGCTCATAAGCTAACAACGACGCCTTGGACGGTTACGATCGATGGTCTTGTCGACAAGCCAGGCGAATATGATTTTGCAGACATCATGGCGAAGATGACAGTGGAAGAACGTATCTATCGGTTCCGCTGTGTTGAAGCTTGGTCCATGGTCGTGCCTTGGAATGGGTTTGAGCTGAAAGACATGCTTGATCTTGCGGGTGTTCAGTCCTCAGCGAAATACGTGGCTTTTGAAACGCTCTACCGTCCTGAGGAAATGTTCGGTCAAAAATCGCCTGTTCTAGAG
>NZ_JBDWVM010000312.1:0-6419 GCF_039984035.1 Planktotalea sp.
GATTGCGATAAACCCGCATATCCGAATAACTCAAAGGCACCCAAAGGTGATCGCCCCCGTAGCCATCAATCAGTCCCATGGCCCAGCCCGTCGCGAGGTCCATCAAAGCAGGGTGTAGGCCGAAGTCAGTGTCATTCGCCGCGCTTTCAGGCAGCTCGAGATCAGCAAGGCCAGCGCCCTGCCCAAGTGACATCGATTTCAGAACGCGCCAGCGAGGGCCGAAATCAAGATGGACCTCTTGCGGCGAGGTTAATGTCGCGCCAGCTTCCGCTGTTGAAGGTGCAGGCAGTCCATTGCGCACGGCCTCCAGATCAACAGTTTGGGGAGTGGTCAACTTGCTCAAAACAAGGCTCGCTTGCGCATTGCTTTGCCAGGCGTCTTTGCCTTGGAATTCAATCTTGGACTGCACGTCCATTTCAAAACCAGCATCGCTTGGTTTAAGGCGCACACGCATCGCACGTGGTGTTTGCGGATCGACCGTCAAGGGTCGTAAGAAATAGAGATCACGAATGCTAAAGGCGCTTTGCACTCCCAAACTGCGCAACGCTTCACGCGCGAGTTCCAGATACCCCGTTCCGGGCATCAAAATCGTACCATCTTTGGTGCGGTGTTCAGACAATACCCAATGCTTGTCCACGGAAAGTTCCGTTTCAAAGACGTGACGCCCGTCGTTGTCCGCACTCAAAGTGTCGAGCAGGGGGTGAGAAACATCACGGGCAGGCAAAGTGTTCGGTACTCCCAAACGATCCGCCATCGCAGCTGCAGCCATGCCCACATTCGCCCAAACGCCCCACCCGAGCGCGATCACACGCGTTGCATCGCCCCGACGCGCATTGGCGTAGGCATTCAGGAAATCATTCGCGGCGACGTAATCGATTTGACCCGCAGGCGCGGTGATTGTGGAGGAGGACGAGAACAGCACAAGCCAGTTTAATTCGCCGTCGTTCCAAGTTTTTCCAATAACTTGCGTGCCATGAATTTTGGGGGTGAAAACCGCCTCAACCGATCCTGCGCCTTTGGCCAAAATCGGCGCATCGTCGATGACACCCGCTGCATGTATGACGCCCGTGACGGCGCCGAATTTTTCCTTAGCCTCGGCGCGCACGCGCTGCATATCATCCGCGTTACATACATCACCAGAAAGGCACAGAACCTCACCGCCTAATGCCTCAAGCGATTGAACCGCGGCGACGTAGCGTGCGGCAGGATCGGCAGGCGCAAGCGTTTGCCATTCGTTTCGATCAGGCAAAGCTGTCCGAGACACCAAAACAATGCGCGCGTTAAAACGCTCAATAAAATCGCGCGCCAGACTGAGGCCAATGCCACCAAACCCGCCTGTGATAAGCACCGTCGCACCATTGTCCAGCGACCAAGGATCTTGAGGTTCAGAAAGCGCGCGTTGCTGTGTCGTTTGCTCATAGCGAACATCGTCTCGAAGAGCAGCAATCACATTGCTTGGAGTGCTGAGAAGCTCTTCCAGCACCTCGGTTGTGAAGTCTATTTTCGCTGTAGATGTAGCGAATAGGCGTTTCGCAGGTTGCGCAGGCATCGCGATATCAAGCCATGACATCGTAACGCCTGGAAATTCCGCTGGCGTGACTTTCACAGGACCGCTTAGACACGCTTTTTCAGGATAGCGCGCAGTTTGTCCCGCGAGGCTATGTGCATCCGATGAAATCACCGAAACATGCAATGGCGTTGGCAAACCTTCACCGCTGATCGCTTGTGCCAAGAACATCAGCGAATAGAAGCCTTGCTCCTGATTGCGGTGGAAGAAGCTTGAGCCAGGGCGGAACGTCTCGTCCTGCGTCACCGACCAAAAATGCGCAATGCGTTCAGGCGTGCGGCCCTGTGCAACCAATTCGGCAAATAGGCGATCATAACCTTCGCGCCCCTGTTCAGGTGCGAGCGCATAACGATCCTCTGACAGCCGCGCGAAGGCATCTCCTGTGACGACCTCTGTCACCGTGTGCCCAGCATCGCGCAAACGATCCGAGACAGGCGCCGAAATCCCAGCACCATCAGCGAATACAAGCCATGTCATTGATTTGCCAAGGTCCGCCTCCAGATCCAAGGGGCAGTCTGCATACCGCTTTTGCCAATGGGGGACATAGCCCCATTCAGCAATATCGTCCTGACGCATGATACGGCTTGGTGCGACGTCCAATTGCGGCGCGGCAGCTTCGATGAAATAAGAATTTGTTTGGAACTGATAGCCCGGCAACACCACTTTGTTGCGCGCACTTTCGCCCCAGATTTGCGGCCAATCGATTTCAAATCCAACGGCCCAGAGGCGGCCAAGAACGGACATGAAGAATGCATCGTCCGCGACAACCTGATCAGGGTGACGCAGCACATTGATCACCTGATCGCTCGCGACGTTTTCGTTTTGCTGCGCGAGAGAGCTGAGCGCTTTGCCGGGACCAACCTCGATAAAGGCGCGATTTTCGGTCGCTGAAAGATGCGAAATGCCATCCGCAAAATGCACAGTTCCGCGCAGGTGTTGCACCCAATACTCGGGATCAGTGGCCTGCTCTGCAGTGAGCGGTTTGCCCGTGCGGTTTGAAATGATCGGAATGTTCGGTACGCTCAAAGAAATCGAGCGGAGATAGTCACCAAAGCGGCCCAAAATAGGCTCTAACATGCGGGAATGCGCCGCAATGTCGATGGGAATGCGTTGGCAATCGATGTCATCTTTCGTGAGCTGCTCTTGCAATGCATCAAGCGCATCTTGCGAGCCTGAGGCAACCGAAAGGTTTGGGCAGTTCACAGCAGCCAGATCGAGTGTGTCGCCAAGATAGGTTTTCAACTTCTCGGCAGGTAATGAAACGCTTAGCATCCCGCCTGCTGGCACGGTGTCGAACAACTGACCGCGCAGCAGCACCAAGCCAATACAGTCTTCAAAGCTCATCACACCTGCCAACGCAGCAGCGGTGTTTTCGCCCATCGAATGACCGATCAGAACCTTTGGCTCAACACCCCAGCTTTCAAGCAATTTCGCCAGCGCATATTCAACGATCATGATCAACGGCAATTGGATCGACGGCTTTTTCAAGACCTCATCCGCCACACTGCGTTGACCTTCTTCGGGCAGCCAAAGCGCGCGAATATCATAGTCTAACTTGGGCTCAAGCACCGCAAGACCTGCATCGATCCACTCTGCGAAGGTCGGTTCAGTTTCATAGAGATCGCGCGCCATACCCGCGTATTGAGCGCCGCCACCCGGGAACATGAACACAGCGTCAGGATTACTAAGGGCGCGGTGAGAAAAGACTTCACGCGGGTCAGCTTTTCCAAGCTTTTCTGCAGCCTCTTTCGCAGTTTCGGCGACGACAACGCGGCGTCGCTCAAACGCGCGACGGCCCTCTTTCAAGGTGTAAGCAATGTCCGCCAGATCATCGCTGCTTTGCTCTAAATGCGCGGCTAGTGCAGAAGTATTCGCGTCAAGCGCCGCTTTGTTGCGCCCTGAAATGGTTAGTAATTGAAACGGCCAATCTGATTGTTCGGACGCGGCGCGCCTTGGAGCCTCCTCGACAACGGCATGTGCATTGGTTCCACCGACGCCAAGCGAGTTAACACCAGCACGGAGCGGTCCGTTTTCTGTGGTCCAATTCCGCAGCTGATCGTTCACAAGGAAAGGGCTGTTTTCAAAATCGATTGCTGGGTTTGGTGCCTCAAACCCAAGGCTGGGTGGCATCTGCTTGTGATGCAGAGAAAGGGCCGTTTTGATCAGGGATGCCGCGCCTGCCGCCGTGTCTAAATGGCCGATGTTGGTTTTGACCGACCCAATACGACAAAACCCCTGCGCGTCTGTTGTTTCGCGAAAGGCCTCGGTCAATGCGGCGACCTCAATCGGGTCGCCCAAGTAAGTGCCTGTGCCATGGCATTCGATGTAGTCAATGGTATCGGCTGTAACGCCCGCGATCTCTTGCGCCTCGGCAATCGCGGCAGCTTGACCACCCACTGAGGGTGCGAGATAGCCCGCTTTGTCAGACCCATCATTATTCACAGCAGTGCCTTTGATCACCGCCCAAATATGATCACGATCCGCGATAGCATCCTCTAATCGTCGCAGGACCAAAGCCCCGGCGCCAGAGCCGAATACAGTCCCCTGTGCGCGGTGATCGAAGGCATGGCATTGCCCGTCTGGAGACAGGATTTCGTTCTCTTTGAACACATAGCCCTGCCCTTGTGGCAGATCGATGGTAACGCCCCCGGCAATCGCCATATCGCATTCACCATTCAGCAAGGCGGCGGATGCATAATGCACGCCAACAAGCGATGTCGAACAGGCGGTTTGCACTGAAATTGATGGACCACGAAGATCAAGGAAATGACTGAGTCTCGTGCTCAGGAAATCCTTGTCATTGCCGGTATGGCGCAGCAGGAACATGCCCGTGTTGTCCACGAGATCGCGGTTCGAACAGACATTGAAATAGAAATAGCTTCCCATGCCACAACCGGCATACACACCAATCGGTCCATCAAAGTTCTCTGGCATGTGGCCCGCGTTTTCGAGCGCGTGCCAAGAGACTTCAAGAAACTTGCGGTGCTGGGGGTCCATGATCGCCGCTTCCTTAGGACTAAGCCCAAAGAAATCAGCGTCAAATTCCGTATAGTTCTGAAGATTGGCGGCAAATGGCACGTAATTGGGATCAGCCAGAGTTGCAGGATCGACACCTGCAGCAAGCATCTCGTCTTCGTCCAAGCGTTTGATAGCGGACGTTCCACTGCGTAGCAGGTCCCAATAGGCATCAAGCCCAAGCGCGCCCGGCAATTGCGCAGCCATGCCAACGATAGCGATATCGCCGGAAAATTCCGTTTCGGGATGGTCTAACTCGGACATACTACCACTCAAGCACACAGATCAGGACTTTATATCCTGCAAGATTACGAAGTTTTTGAGGCATGACTTTGAAAAGTTATGCAGATTTTGCGGTATCTGGCTACCCACACCTCGGTTAACTTATTGCTGCCAGATCGGCAATCGCACCCCAACTCAACCAAAGTGCGAAAAGGATCATCAAACCACCCAACGCGGCAAAGGCCAAATCGTGCAAAGGGTCCCATGCCCCCATTCGGCGCGCCAGCCAAACGACGACAGGGTAGATCAAAACCATAGCGAACCCGATGCTGAACAACGCGCCGATAAGTCCAAAGGTCTCGAGCGCAATAAACATTGCCGTTAGCATGATCACAGCGCGCGAGGCTGCGAGAACAAAGAAGCGTTTTGAATCGCCTGCGGCAAGGGCAGCTTGATCATAGGTAAGCACGATAATTTGTGGGACCTGCATGCAAGCGATGATAGTTACGATAACACCCGCTGAATGATAGCGTTCATCATAAAGCAACTCGACCAATGGCACACCCGCAAAGGCGAGTACAGCTAGACCAAACAACAGACCACCACTGACAACAAAGCGCATTTTGCGCAGCGCTGCGAAATTTGCCACGCTCTCGCTTGGCGGGCGTTCACGATACAGCGGAATCAGGAGTTTATGAGTGACTGAAATGCCAAGCAGCAAGGGAAAACTCGCGAGGAAATACCCGATGTTATAAACGCCGAATTGATCAAGCGGCAGGTATTTTCCCAAAAGCATTTTATCGCTTTGGTTAAAGAGAAAACCTGCGACAGTGCTGAGAAAGATCCATTTGCCAAAGTTGATCAATTCATGGGCAGCAGGCTTTTCCCACTCGAACCAATCGCGATGCCCTTCAAGGTAAACCCAATAGAGCACCAGTTGCACCAAAGAGCTGATAATGCTGGAAAAAACCAGCGCCCAAACGGATTGAGTGAGATAGGCTATGACCACAGCGCTTAGGATACCGGACACTTGGGTAACGATATCAATCGCCGTCACGCGGCCCAATTGCAGGTGCCGATTAGCCAGCATGAGCCGCGTTGGGTTAAACCCTTGAATCACTAAGGTAAGCGCTGCCACAGGGAGCAATTGCATCAATTGCGGCTCACCATAAAGAAGCGCCATTGGATAGGCGAGAGCACTGGCTGCCAACCACAAAAGCACACCGCGCCCTGCCTGAATTGTCCAAGCAGTATTAAGCAAACGGGGATCATCGCCCCGTTTGCTTTGCATAATCGCGGGGCCAACACCGACGTCCGAAAACTGATAAAGTCCCTGAATAAAGACCATGACAAGCGCCATCATCCCAAACGCTTCTGGGAACAAAAGCCGTGTCAGGATCAGGTTCGAGGCAAGTCGAATAAACTGAGATGCGCCAAATCCACCGACTGTTAAAACAGAGCTACGCATCGCACGCGCGCGCAGGTTCGAGCCTTGGAAAAGCGATTGAAGCCGTCTCATCGTCCGCGTTTCCAATCATCGCTTTGGGATGGCGTCAGTTTCACCGTCAAAGACACTGCACCATAGGCCAAGGTGCCAATCGGATGGCGCAGAACG